>CAJTYC010000082.1 GCA_910584185.1 uncultured Muribaculaceae bacterium | reverse complement strand
CGTTTTTTTATGCCCTTATCTCATCAATCATATACTTGCGAAACTTAAATTAATGTATAGGATACCTGCTGCTGACCGGCCAGTGACGTTTCTGAATGTCGCATATGTCAGAGTAGGTTCTTTGACAAAGTAATTACTGAACTATCCCGAAAAAGAAAAGAAGTTATGGAGACTTCACAACGAGCGACCACTTGATAAATCGATAGCCAAGGTTTGTTCAAATGTTAACGAAGTGGTTAGCCTTTTGAGTGTGGAAGCTTACTTTGACCGACTTGGATTACCTATGCCTCAAAATAGCGATGGCATTATCGACCGCTTTATCTCCGAACATTTTGTTACGGTACTAAATGATGATTACTGTATCACTGAACTTGGAGCACTCTTACTGGCAAAGAATTTACGCGACTTCGAGAACCTTCATCGCAAAGCTATCAGGGTTGTCGTTTACCGGGGTAAGAATAAAGTTGACACAGTTCGTGAGCAAATATTTGAACAGGGTTACGCAGTATGCTTTGTAAACCTACTTGACTGGGTGAACGGTCAACTGCCGGCAAATGAGGAAATTGGGCGTGCCTTACGAAAAGATGTAAGGATGTATCCGGAAAGAGCAATTAGGGAGATAGCCGCCAATATGATTATCCATCAGGATTTTTCAGTGCTTGGTTTTCCTATGATTGAGATATATTCTGACCGTGTGGAAATTTCGTCGCTTGGGCAGCCGTTGATTAGCACTGACCGTTTTATTGATGAGTACCAATCTCGTAATGAGGAATTGGCCGACATTATGAGAAGAATGGGTTTTTGCGAGGAAAAAGGAAGCGGCATGGATAAAGCCCTTGCCTCAATCGAGCAGTATCAACTCCCACCAATAAAATATAGAGTTTCGGATATCCGCACCACGATAATTTTATCTGAGTATAAAACTTGGAGTGAAACAAGCAAAGAAGAACGCATACAGGCTTGTTATCAACACGCTTGCTTGAAATATCTGTCGAATGAGATGTTGACAAACAAATCTTTCAGAGAACGTATGGGCGTTGCCGAAAAGAATTATACTGCCGTTTCTGGGGTAATCAAGGAGGCTCTTGAACGAGGCTTGATTAAAGTGGGTACTCCAGATGGAACAAACCGCAGGGATATTGCTTATGTCCCTATATGGGGATAAGTTCATGTCATTTCATGTCAAAAAATATAATTGGGTGTGGCCATTATAAGAAAAGATTATGTATAATTGCATTAAATGTCAGTAATATACAAATTTGGCTTTCATGTTATGTTCATGTCATAACATGCTGAAAAATTGTGGTTGGCCTTGTTTTTTATTTATGTCGGTGTAGAAATTTCAAAATTTATATCTACATTTGCACATCTCTTATGAGCGAATCTTATGATTGGTTCTTCATATGAGGTGCCGGACGCACATTAAAACTGTAAAAATGAAAACTTCCTTGACCGGAAAGCAAAAGCTGTGGGCTATCTTGCTCGTATCTTTCTTGGTGCAGATACCCTCTATTATCTGGGGCTTCGAACTTTGTGATTCGGGCTTCTACCTTACTTTTTATGACAATATCTTCTCACATCCGGAGGCTGTGCAATATAATTTCATGTATTATATGAATGGCCTGTTGGGGTGGCTTTTGTTGCGTATCACGGGCGGTTCGCTGCTCGGCATACGCATTGCCGGTGCGCTGGTCAATGTGGCTGTGGCCGGCATGGCGTGGTCGCTGATCAAGGGGAGGGGCAGGTTCTTACCCACTCTCTGTGGGGTGGCACTGATTGGCATAGGAAGCTGGGGTTGCACGTTGACGTTCAATTATGATTTGGCAACTCTTCTGCTCGCCTCTATATCTTTGCTCTTGCTGGTGAAGGCAATAGCGCGCATGGATAAGCATGGATGGGGTGTGCGCCGTGATGGCAGGCTCTTGGTGCTATTGGTTTGCTCAGGATTTGTGTGCGGCATGAATGCTTTCACCCGTCTGCCAAACTTTATCGACATTCTCTTTGTGCTGATTATTCCGCTTTGTGCCGGCGGACGCAAGTTGTCAAAGCCTGTGTTGCGGCGCATGGGTGAGTGGTTGTGTGGCTGGTGTCTCGGCGTTGCCGCTGTTTTGCTGTTTGCGTTGATTGCCGGTCATTGGGATGCGTTGGTGAGTTCGGCCACGAGCATGTTTCAGGCAGGCGGCTCGGAGGGTGGCGAGTCTATCCATTCGCTGAAGCATCTCTTGTCGGTCAATGTCAAGGTGTGGACTCGGATATGTGTGCGTGCCCTGATTTTTGCGTTCGCGGTGTTCATCGTTTCCGCCTGTGTGTGCAGGCGTTGGCTCGGTGATTATTCGCGGCGCGTAGTGGCCGGAATTGTGGTGGCTGCGGTTATCGTGGCTTGTTATGTATCTTTCGTGATGTGTCGCGACAGGTGTGTCGATATCGCCATGCAATGGCTATTCTCGGTGGCTGTAGGTGGCGCTGTTGTGGCTTGGAGGCTTAAGGGGGAGAAATACCGCATGCTTCGCATCGTGGCTCTCTGCGGTTTATTTATGGTGGTGCTTTTGCCGGCCGGCTCTGACGGTGTGGTGTATGGTGCAGGCCCGCTGTTGCTCGGTTTTTTGCTGCCCGCTTCTCTATGCGCTGTAGATGCTTATCTCGGCTCACGGGTGGGGCGAAGCGTCGTGGCCGGATTTTCGCTCTATATCGTTGCCGCTTTCAGCATCGGTTTGCTGAGTAACGGCATCATATATTTCGACAGTGAACCTGTCGGCAGTATGGATTCGGGTATGAATGTGCCGAAAACCGAGGGCATACTCACCACGCGGGTAAATGCCGCGCTTTATGACGGACTCTTCACCGAGCTCGACAAGTACGTACACAAAGGCGACACGCTTATGGTGTATGGCTCGGGCCCGATGGTCAACTATCTCACCGGCACTTTACCGGCCTTGGGATGCAGCTGGCCGGAACAGTTCACCCCGACGCAGTTGAGTGCCTGGCTCGCTAAGTCGGCAGAACCTCAGTATGTGATGATGCTTAAATTTCAGACCCTCGGCAAGGTCAATGTGAGCAAGCCCGACATGTTCGTGCGCGGCTATGTGATCGATGCAGAAGGGCGCGAGCATGACGACAACATATACCACTCGCCAGAAAAATCGGGCATAGTGTTCGACCATTTGAACAATAAAAATTATCATCTAATATCCGACAACCCCTATTTCTTGTTATATAAGAGATAACTTTCTGGCAGATGTTGAAGATACCGAGAAAAGATATGATTGTGGCCGGGGCCTTCTTGGGCGTGCTACTCTTGTTGGGTGGCGCGATCTGGTGGGCTTGGCATTATTATGTCTCCACGCCCCCTTATGTCGACCATGAGCGGTTTCCGGTGCGAGGATTCGATATCTCCGCGCATAATGGCTATGCGAATTTCAAGGCCGCGGCCGACGCCGGTTTTCAGTTTGTGTTTATCAAGGCTTCGGAGGGTACTGACTTCCGCGACGAGAATTTTGTGCTCAACTATAATAAGGCGCGTCATGCCGGCCTAAAGACGGGTGCATATCATTTCTTCCGCTTCGACAAGGATGGTGTGGAGCAGGCCAATAATCTGCTCCGCGTGGTTGGCCCTCGGCCTCTCGACCTCGGTCTGGTGATTGATGTGGAGGATTCGGGTAATGCCAAGGGGGTGCCGCTCGACTCCATCCGCACCCGATTGCAGCTCATGGTGGAGTATCTCAACATGCGTGGACACCGGGTCATGTTCTATTCCAATCGCCAAGGATATGAGAAATACCTGCTGCGTGACTTCGAGGGTATGCCGTTGTGGATATGCCAGTTTACCGACAATTCGATGAACACTGACTGGACTTTCTGGCAATACGACCACCACGGCAAGGTGCCAGGCATAAGAGGCGACGTGGACCTCAACGTCTACGCCGGCCAATCCCTGCCGTAGACCAATTTTTGAGAAAGTGGACTGGAATTTCTTTGAATTTTCATTTTTTTTTGTAACTTTGTGGCGTCCGCATCATCTGTTGCAGTGTTATTTTGTTTTTTTGCGGACGCTAAAGTTTCAAGCAATGATTAGAAAATTACTAATTACAGCTCCCATATTGCTGACTGCCTTGGCAGGCTCGGCTCAGGTGGAGTTTCGTGTTGCCGACCAAATCCGTCTCGGTGAGTTGAGGTCCGCCCTCTCTGATAACAACCGCAGGTTGCTGTCCGGTGCTCCCGGCAAGGCTATCCTCTCTGACTTGGATGCGGTCTCTGACAATGTGCAGGTCATAATCCGTTATGACTCTGAGTCTGCTCTCGATGCAATCCGCGAAAGGGGAGGGGAGATTGTGAGCCTCGTGGGCACTCGCACCGCCATAGTGAGCGTGCCTGTAGATAAGGCTACCGCCGTGGCAGCTGCCGAGGGTGTGCGTGGTGCGCAGCTCTCGGTGAAATTGAAGCACACCAACATGACCGCGCTTCCCTTCTCTCACGTTGACGACGTGCATCATGGCAACGGTCTCGATATGCCTTACGATGGCACAGGTGTGATTGTAGGCCTTTATGACTCCGGACTCGACCCTAACCATATAAACTTTTGCGATGAGAATGGTGACCCGCGCATCAAGGTTTTCCTCGGCTATCCGTCGCGCAACAGCGCAGTGCCCGAGGTTTGCGATACGCCCCAGAAGATACGTGATTACACAAGCGATAACAAAGAAGAATCGCACGGCACTCATGTGCTCGGCATTATAAGTGGCAGCTTCAAGGATGACTCTGACCCAGATGCACCGGACTACCGCGGTGTCGCTCCCGGTGCGGAGATTTTTGCAGCCGGTGGCCCCGGTTATCCGGCTCAGATTCTTGATGCACTCGAACGTTTCGGCAAGTATGTGCAGGAACAGGGCAAGCCGGGTGTATTCAACCTCTCGTTTGGCGACAACGTCGGCCCTCACGACGGCTCCGACGAATTTACCGAGGCTCTCAATGATATTGCGGAGAAATATGACTTGGTGGTGTGCCTCTCTGCCGGCAACGAACGCGACACACCGATTTCCATAATTAAGGAGCTTTCCGACCAAGATCCGTATGTGAAGACTCTTGCGCTTAAGAGCCCGAACTCCAGTTACGTAGACAGCTATTTCCAGTGTTACAGCCCGGTGGAGATTTGGGGTGAGGATGATACTCCGTTTGAGGTATCGCTTGATATTGTTGACGTTACCAACGATGGCGAAGTGGTGTATTCATTTGACATACCCACCCAAAAGGCTGCATATGTGGCCCAAGGCTCTAATGTCAGTAATTATGTAGATACATCGAATGCCGAAATTATAAGGTCGGGCACGGATTTCCAGAATATATATTCCAACAGTTTCATGGGCGGAATATGCGGAGTGAACGGATATAACAACCGCTACACTGCGCAGCTCGCCATGTTTCTCAACGCCAAATCATACACCTATGCCATAAAGAATTTTGTGCGTATCAATGTAAAGGGTGTGCCGGGTAAAAAGATATTCATGTATTGCGACGGCACTTACATGAATCTTGGCAGCAATGGCCTGCAAGGTCTCGATGTGCCCGACGGCGCCGGCACCAACAGCAACATGGCCTCAGGCCCCAATACTCTATGCGTGGGAAGTTATGTGACAGCCAATGTGGCCGGTTCGGGTTATCCTGACGGCACCATCGGCGACGTGAGCTATTTCTCCTCTTATGGTGAGACCCCCGACGGCAGGACTATGCCCGACATCTGCACACCCGGTCAGGTTATTATCAGTTCGCGCAATACCCACATGTCTCGTTATGGCGAAGCTCTTTATTATTATCCTTTGGAATATACATATACCGACAAGGGTAAGTTGAAGTCTTATTACTGGACATCATGTGCAGGCACATCGCAGGCATCTCCTCATATGGCCGGCATAGCAGCCCTCTGGCGTCAGGCGAACCCTGACCTCAGCTATTCGCAGATTATCGACATAGCTCGTCAGACCGCCGCCGAACCGGAATTCAGCTCCGTAGGCTGGGGACACGGCAAGGTGGATGCTCTCGCCGGCGTGAAGAAGAGCCTGATGACCTCTGATATCGCCACGCTCCCGGCTGACTCCCCCGAAGCCTTGATGATAACAAATCACGGCAATGGCTTTATGGAAATATTCTCGCCGGCACAAGATGCAGTGTCTGCTGCAATCTATTCCCTGCAGGGAGTGAAGATGATGCAATGCAAAGGTGACAACGGCACATTGACAATAGATGTCACAACTCTCCAGCCCGGCACCTACGTGCTGAAAGCCACCTCAACAGCAGCCACCCGAACCCTGAAGTTCCAAGCCGGCAACTAAAATGGAAAGGCGATTTCCAACTCGCCCCCGAAAAAAACACGGCGATTTTCAATCCACAATGGCGATTGAAAATCATAGCTGTCAACTATTTTTTACAACTCGTGTCCAAAGGCGCGTTCCGCGTTTCTGATAATTTATATGTTCCTTTACTTCGGATGCGAGTTGGTAATAATAAGTTGACAGCTATGATTGAAAATCGCCGTTCCATTTGTATGACAACTAAGAAAATAATTTTTTACATGTTTTAAAACATATTTTCTTGGCAGTTTGATAATAATTGCCGAACTTTGGGCCGAATTTAAGACCTAAACCATGGATTGCAAGCTGTAGACAACTTTTTGCCTATAGTTTTGCCAAGATTCCGCTCGTGAGGCGGAACGTTTTTCAAACCAATTCTTCAGTTAACTAATAACCTACGTTATATTCAATTTCTATGAATAATTTTACAAGACTTGCAGCTGCCTGCGGACTCGCGGCAGCCGCATTTTCTGCGCAAGCCGCAACTTTTGTGGGCGACCGCACGGACTTCCGCGATGAGACAATCTACTTCGCGATGACAACCCGTTTCTACGACGGTGATCCCATGAACAATGTCTGCACCTGGGATAAGCAGGCACAGCAGATTGCCTCTAAAGACCCCGCATGGCGCGGTGACTTCAAAGGTCTTATCGACAAGCTCGACTATATCAAGGCTCTTGGCTTCACTGCTATCTGGATCACCCCGATAGTACAGAATGGATCCGGTATTGACTATCACGGCTACCATGCTATGGACTTCTCGAAGGTAGATCTCCGCTACGAGAGCCGTAAGGAATGGGGCTGCTCAGAAGATGTCGACTTTCAAGATCTCATTGATGCAGCTCACGCCAAGGGTATGAAGATTGTGCTTGATGTTGTGCTCCAGCATACCGGTAACTTCGGCGAGTCAAAGCTAAACCCTCTCTTCACACGTAATCAGAACATCCGCAATCAGGCAAGCATAGAGGCGTGTATGCTCCCCGACAATGAGAAGCTCGGCGGTGCCTCGTATTGGAAGCTTCCCAATGACGGGCCTGAGACACAGTATTCCGTGCGTTGGAAATATTTCAAGAATCCCCAGTACGAACCTAACAACCATTACCATCACTACGGCACAGGTTGGAACTGGGACCTCCCCAACCGTTGGTGGGGTCAAATCGCAGGTGACTGTGTGGACCTCAATACGGAGAACGACGCAGTGGCAGAATATGTGGTGGAATGCTATGGCAAATTCATCGAGATGGGTGTTGATGCTTTCCGTATCGACACATCAGGCCATATTTCTCCGCTGACATTCAACAAGCAGTTCATACCTAAGTTCCACGAGATTGCCAACCGTCCGGAAGTGAAGAAGAAACGTCTTAATGGCATTGATTTCTATATGTTTGGCGAGGTGTGCCAGCGTTTCCAAGGAAGTGTGGTTTATCGCAGCCAACCTAATCTTTCGAGCTATTTCTATACATGGAAGTCTGATCAGTCGCTTCTCGACGAGTTCAACGGCGATCCCGCTTGGTGGCGTGAGCAGAACTTGCCCGAAGGGCACGACTCCCCCGTGGGTCCTATGGCAGTCTGCGAGAAGGACACCGAAGACAAACCCCGCTCCAACAATGTTCTGATGCAGGATGGCAAATGGCATGAGCCTGACTATTCGCAGGCATCGGGCTTCAATGTGATTGACTTCCCCATTCATTACAGCTTCTCTAACGTCGGTGCGATCCAGGGCTTGATACAACAGGATAACTATTACAACGATGCATCGTTCAATGTTGTCTACGTGGACTCCCACGACTATGGTCCCGGCCCCAACGACGGCATCCGCTTCAACGGCGGCACAGCGCAGTGGGCTGAGAACCTTTCTTGGATGTTTACTTTCCGTGGTATACCATGTATCTATTACGGTTCGGAGGTTGAGTTCCAGGCCGGTAAGGTAATTGACAATGGTATGGGTACCAAGCTCAGTGAGACAGGCCGTGCATATTTCGGTCATTATCTTGAGGGTAGCGTCGAAGCCACTGACTTCGCTAATTATACCGCTACAGGTCAGGTGGCCGAGACTCTCAACGGTGACCTCGCGCATCACATCCAGCAGCTCAACAAAATCCGTGCTGCAGTGCCCGCTCTCCGCAAGGGCCAGTATACTTTCGACGACTGTAAGGCCAATGAAGGCGGTTGGGCGTTCAAACGCGCTTATAAGGATGAATCTTATGTGCTCGTGGCAGTGAATGGTGGCGCTACTTTCAGCAATGTCCCCGCAGGTACTTACACCGATATCGTTACCGGTAAGACTTATAATGGAGGCGGTACTATCACCGTTGACGCTCCCCAGACTCAGGGTCAGCTCCGTGTCCTCGTTAAGGACTGGAAGGGTGGCAAGGTAGTTGATGATGGCAAGTTCATCTACGCTACAAGCCCTGTGGCTAAGGGTGGCAGCGTGACTTGCACCGACCCCGGCACAGAGTTTTTCTACACCAAAGAAGATGCTGTCGACGAGAGCGTAGGCATGACTTTCAGCCCTAACGGCGGTAGCTTCAAGACCGAGACTCTCACTGTGACTGCCAACCTTACAGCTGGTGCAACTTCAGGTACTATCAAGGTAGGCAACCAGGCTCAGCAGACCATCAAGTCGGGCGAGACAAAGACATTCACTGTGGGCGAGGGCATGAGCTATGGCGAGTCTGTGACCGTTACCTGGACTGCAACCGGCAAGGAGGGTAACGCCAACGGCAGCGTGACTTACAAGAAAGTTGACCCGAATGCAGCAATCACTGTGTATGTTACAGCTCCCTCAGCTCCCGCTCTGTACGCTTGGGAGGGTAAAACCGAATTCAATGGTGCATGGCCCGGCAAGACTATGACTGCCACTGAAGTAATTGATGGTCGTACTTTCTACTATCAGTCTTTCTCTGATGTGGAGACAAGTCTCAGTGTCATCTTCATCAACGGAAACAATAAGACAGCCGATATCACAGGAATTACCGGTGATGTATACTTCGAATATGACGGTGGCACCGGTGTCAAGGAAATTGAGGTGAACCGTGGCCCCAAGGCTCCGACCATCACTGCGACTCCCGGCAGCGGCACTCAGTTCAACAATCCGATTAAGGTGACACTCAACGCTTCTCCCGCCACCGATATCTACTACACTCTCGACGGCTCGGCTGCAAGCACTTCAAGCACCAAGTATACCGGCCCCATCTCTATCTCAACCACTACCACTATCAACGCCTACGCATGCAATGAAGCGGGTGAGACCCGCAGTTCATTCACATATACATACGTGGATGGCCCGATAGTGGAGAAATGGCACGCTTACTTCCGTAACGACGACAACTGGTCTACAATAAATGCTTACGCTTGGGATGACAACCATCAGGAAGCTAACGCGTTTACCGGTGCATGGCCCGGAAAGCAGCTCACCGAGACTGTGCAGTATCAGGGACAAACTCTTTACCACTACGAGTACACTCCCGATAAGGAGATGAGCAACCCGATGATTATCTTCAACGGCAACGGCCAGACTGGTGACTTAACCTGGGAGAACAATGCCATCTATGGTCCGAGCGGTAGGATAGGAGCATTCTCATCGATGATCAATTCTGTGTCGATCCCCTCGCAGCTCAACGTGTACGGCTACAACGGCCAGCTCGTAGTGGTGAGCAACACTGAGACCTTCGTGACAGTAGCAAGCATCGACGGCAAGGTAAGAACCCTCAACGTGACAGAAGGCACCAACACCTTCGACCTCCCCAAAGGCTTCTACATCTGCAACGGCGTAAAAGTGATCCTCTGATAAAACCAAAACAGAATAGTCAGAAGAAACCTTAAGAAAAAGGAAGAATCCAATAAACTCCATATCAACAATAGAGAGTGGCGGCGCACAAAAGAGTGCACCGCCACTCTCGCATATTCACAATGGTCGTCAACGGCACCACCTCCTATTTCTGACTCAGCACGTCGGCGGCGCCTCCTTACCCCCAGTGCGCGATGCAACGTCGCGAAGCCAAGGTGCATCGCGCACTGG
>CAJTYC010000081.1 GCA_910584185.1 uncultured Muribaculaceae bacterium | reverse complement strand
CGACGCGCTTATCGACGCGAAGCCACCGGGAGGGAGGAGCTTCCGGCGACGACAATCCAATGAATCGTGAACAATGAATAATGAATAATGAATAACAGCGAAGCGACGAAGAACCAAGCCACATCGCGAACTGGGGGCAAGGAGGCGCCGGCGACGCCAACAAAGATGTTACTTCTATATCAAGCTCACTATAACCGCAAAACAATATGTTCCGGCAAAGCCGGATATGTGTCGCGAAGCGACCATGTCTTCCTTAACCAAGACACAAAGCCATTATTCACTTTTATTTATTAACTAACTATTGTCCTTTTTAGCACAAATATTGCATAATAGTGTTGCATAATATAAAAATTCGCTTTAAAATTTGTGTGTTCACTATTTTTTACTTAAATTTGCCACTAATTATGACACAAATCGGCGATTTTTGTGCAATTTCACACACCACAATCCCGCCTTTTAATCAATAAACACATCGGCTGTATGCCGCAGCAAAAACACACCGGCTGCAGCCTGACAAATCGAAAATAATAACTAAAAACAACATCAAAATGAAAAAGATTTTCGCAATCGCAGCACTCGCTGTTGCATCTGTTTTCGGAACTGCAAACGCAGGTAACGGTTACATCGGTGGTAGCATCGGCTTCATGCACGAGTCTGGCAACGTGTCTCTCTTCAACTCCGCCACTCGCGCCACCATCAACACTTTCAACATCCTCCCCGAACTCGGTTACAACTTCAACGACCGTTGGGCTATCGGTACAACCATCGGTTACGAGTACAAGCACTTCAATGGCTACAAGGTAAACTCTCACATGTTCGAGTTCAACCCCTACGCTCGCTTCTCTTTCTTCCGCACAAGCAACAACCTCGTGCAGCTCTTCATTGACGGCGGTGCAGGCATCGGTGTAGGTTCTGTGGACTATGATGGTCATGACTCTGAAACCGGCATCACTTGGAACGTAGGTTTCCGTCCCGGCGTGGCCCTCAACTTCACCGACAGCTTCTCTATGGTGGCTCACCTCGGCTTCCTCGGTTACGAAGGCGCTAACCGTCGCGCTTACAACGCAGGCTACAACCGCAAGGGTGGCTTCATGCTCGACGGCAACAACGTGACTCTCGGTTTCTACTACAACTTCTAATAGAATCCCAACCCAACTCTTATACACCCGCAGGGTGCGTCAGCAATGGCGCACCCTGCAACCGTTTAGCCCCCCGCCATTTTTGTGAGACGGGGCCTTATTTGGCAATACCACCTTTTTTCACTAAATTTGCAATCACCATTTCACCGCTTCACAAAACAATAGGCATCTGCTCGAAGAGAAAGCGGAATCCTGAGGGTTTGTCGCAGCTAACCTACAGTCCAGTCTGTGTCAAGGTTCCGCTTGCGTTCCGCGACACATAGAGGGCGAAGCCCGAAATGTCCGCCTGCGTTCTGAAAAATAAAAAAAGAAGTTCCGCGTAAGTTCCGCGCCATGATGCGCCAAAGGCGCGTTCCGCGTTCAAAAAATTTTTTAAGTTCCTACGCGTTCTTAATTTGGGTACATTAATGTAAACACTAAAATTGGATATTCAGCAAATCAAACAACGCTTCGGCATAATCGGCAACTCGCCGGCCCTCATCGAGGCCATAACCCGCGCTGCGCAGGTGGCCTCGATCGACCTCTCAGTGCTCGTAATCGGCGAGTCCGGCTCGGGCAAGGAGTTCTTCCCCAAGATTATACACCAGTTCGGCAGCCGAAAGCATAAGAAATATATAGCCGTAAACTGCGGCGCAATACCCGAAGGGACCATCGACTCGGAGCTGTTTGGCCACGAGAAGGGTTCGTTCACCGGGGCTATCGCCTCGCGCAAGGGCTATTTCGAGGAGGCCGACGGCGGCACCCTGTTTCTCGATGAGGTGGCGGAACTTCCGCTCACCACGCAGGCCCGCCTGCTCCGCGTGCTCGAGTCGGGCGAGTTCCTGAAGGTCGGCTCTTCGGTGGTGCAGAAAACCGATGTGCGAATCGTGGCCGCCACCAATGTCAACCTGCTCCGGGCCGTGAAGCAGGGGAAGTTTCGCGAGGACCTGTATTACCGTCTCTCCACGGTGACCATCGCCGTGCCAAACCTCCACGACCGAGGCGACGACATCCATCTGCTCGCCCGCAAGTTCGCCTCCGACTTCTCGCGCAAGTATATGACAGAGCCTATCTCGTTCGCCCCTGATGCAGTCCGCGCCCTCGAGATATACCGCTGGCCCGGCAATGTGCGCCAGCTCAAGAACATAGTGGACCAGCTCGCGCTCTTCCACGCCGGCGAGGAAATCTCACGCGACACGGTGCTCGAAGTCCTACCAATAGACCATTCCGGACTCTCAACCCCGGTGCCGGCTCACAAGGAGGTCGACATCGAGGCCGAACGGAAAATGCTCTGGCAACTCGTGCTCTCGCTCAAGGCTGAAGTGGAGGCGCTCCGCAACGAATTCAGCGCCAAGCCTTCCGACATCACCGACGTGCAACCGGCCACCGACATCAAGTCGCTCGTGAAGTATAACGACTCCGACCTACTCGGACTCAAACCACGCACAAATGCCCTCGAGAAGGCTGAACGCCAAGCAGTAATCGAAGCACTCTCCCGCAACAACGGCGACAAACATAAAACAGCCAAGGACCTGAATATTTCGCTCCGTACGCTTTACCGCAAAATACAAGACTATGACATCCAAGTGTAGCCGTTTTCTATCGCTCTTTATCCTCGTGGTGGCAGCCTGCTGCGCCACCGGCTGCGTGCCCAGGTACACGCTCAACGGCTCGGCCATAAATTATGACATCTACAAGACCGTAGATATCGGCTATTTCCCGATCCGCGCCGCACTCGTATATCCGCCGCTGCAGCAGACCTTCGAGAATGAATTGCTCAACTATGTGACCAAGAACACCCGACTGCAAGAAATCGACTCCAACAATGCCGACCTAAAGCTCGAAGGCGAAATAACCGGCTATTCCCTATCGCCGCAAGCCGTAGGCACTGACGCATATGCCACCGAGACAAGGCTAACCATCACGGTGCGAGTGAAGTATACCGACAACAAGAACCCGGCCAACAACATCGACCAGAGCTTCTCGGCCTACCGTCAGTTCGACTCCTCGCTGATGCTGACCGACGTGCAGGACGAACTTTGCCAGCAAATCAGCGAAGAGCTCGTAAACCTGATATTCAACGCAACCTTCGGCAACTGGTAAATCTAAGTATTAAGTCAGAGTTATGAGTTATATAGTGATTTTTGTATTTGATTCATAACCAAGACTTATATTTAATGAATACCTAAAAATAAAACCTCATAACCAAAACCTCATAACTCATAACTAATACTTAACACCTAAAAAAATGCCTCCCTACTTCATAAATCCTGACATAGACGCCTTAGCCACAGCCTCACCGGAGCAAAGGGAGGCCCTGACAAGAAAAATCGCCGCCTGCGTGGGCGACGAGTGCGCCCTGCGTACCATCATAGGCATGAGCCCGGAGGAGTTCCGCAATTTCTACCCGGACATGCTCCCCCAAAGCCCCTCGACCGACGACACCATATCTTCTTTCATATCAATCTTCTCGTCGGAGAAGAAGGCCGCAACCCCACAAGTCGAAAACCTCGTGCCTGAGCAGAAACAAGAGGATGCCAACACGGATTCCAACACGACCGGGCCTATTATCCCGACGGCTCCGGCCATAGACTACGCCCTGCTTATGGACGACCCTGAAGATGCGCCCGAAGAGAAGACAAGCCAGCAAACCGGTGATGCCACAGCCGACCTGATATCCTCTTTCCTCCAAGCTGTCCCGCCAAAGACCCCGACACGTCGCAATCACCCTAACGATCCGATAGACCCTAAAGACCTTAAAGACCCTAAAGACCCTAAAGACCCTAAAGACCCTAAAGACCTTAGCGACCCTAAAACCCCGGAAGCAGCAAAAGAAGAAGCCCCTCAAGAGTCACCGGAACTCTCGGAGGCCCTCTTCAGATTGATGGTCAAAAACAAAAATTATGCAAAAGCACTCGAAATTATTCAGGAACTAAGTTTGAATAATCCAAAAAAAAGTGTTTACTTTGCAACTCAAACACGTTTTCTTAAGAAATTAATTCAAATCGAGAGCAATAAGCGCAATTAATCGGCCCGTAAGCCCCCGAATTGAAGTCCTTAAGAACGCAAATCAGCTAATTTAACATTTTTTAAGATATGTATATCTTTCTCAGCATTCTCATCGTGGTAGCCAGCATCCTGCTCGTAGGGGCTGTGCTGATCCAGAAATCAAAGGGAGGCGGTCTTGCCTCTGACTATTCAAGCGGAAACCAATACCTCGGCTACCGCAAGACCACCGACTTCATCGAAAAGGCAACTTGGACACTCGCAATCGTTATCTGCGTGCTCTCCATCTGCGCTTCGTTCACTGTAAAGACTCCGGTAAATGTGTCAAGCATCACACCGGCAGCTGCCGCTCCCGCGCCCAACAGCGCCGCACCGGCTCCCACCAACCTCCCCGCAAAATAATTAATAATTAATAATGAATAATTGGCTTCGCGACGGCAAGACACCGGTACGCGAAGCCAATTATTCATTATTAATTATTCATTATTCATTATTAATTACAAAATCACCTAACTCCCCAGCGGAGCTTATGCCGGAGCACCTTGGCGAAGAAGCTCCCCACGGGCTGAGCCACGTTGACGATATTCGTGCTGCGGCGCACCCTTAATGTCGCGCCGCTCGCCGGCACCGCAAATGTGCGGCCATCCACTCCTATATGGCACTCCTCAGCCCCGCGAGAGCTCACCTCAAGGCGAAGCTCGGAGTCGGCAGATATGACAAGCGGCCGAAGCGTGAGCGAATGCGGAGCCACCGGACACAGCACCATGCTCTGCATCGTGGGCTCCAATATCGGCCCTCCGCATGAGAGATTATAGGCAGTGCTACCGGTAGGTGTGGCCACCAACAGGCCGTCGGCCAAGTAGTCGGCAAGATAATGCCCGTTCACAAAGGCCCGCACATTGACCATCGAGGTGGTGTCTCCCTTGGCCACCGCGACCTCATTGAGCGCAAAGCGACGAAAGTCGCCAGGCATCCCCTCGCAATCAGTCTCGAGCACGATGCGCGGCGACAGCTCACTCTCCCCCATCAACCCGCGGCACAGCTCCTCCATATCGGCCATGGAGTATGCCGCCAAGTAGCCGAGATGACCGGTGTTTACACCCATCACCGGCACCAGCGAACCGTCCACCCAGGCTGCCGTGCGCAAGAATGTGCCATCGCCGCCGACACTGAGCACAACGCCGCAATCATGCGGAAGCGAGTCCACTTTCTCACACCCCTCCAGCGACAAACCGTGCAAAGACAAATAGTCATGAAATGACCTCTCCACACAGACATCACACCCCATGCCGAGCAACTCGCCGAGCAGGAGCCTGACATCTTCCAACCTGTCATCCTGACTTGCATTGCCGCACAATGTAACTCTCATATCATCAATATTTATCACTTGATTCGCGCGGCGCGAAGCCGCGTCACACATTCATCAACGTCTGAAGCGCCAACAGCCGCTCCATCGAGGCCGTGTAGCCGGCACTTTCATGTCCATACACCCCAGACACGTCATAGCCATATCGCTCCAGGCAATGCACCGTGGAGGTGGGATCCTCACAACGCACACGCAGCGTGACGCGGAGACGGTTACCCTCCAATGGCGTAGTGATCATATCAACAAGATGCACATCGCTATCTTCCACGGCACGCGCAAGATGCGACGCGCTATAGTCAGGAGCCGGACATTCCACCTCTATCACGCTGCAATCATATCGCGGCACTATCATGCGGCCCAACGCCTCAAGCAGCGACGCCTGGTCTATCACTCCGCAATCGTTACCCTCTGACGTGACTCCCAACTCTCGGCTCGGTTCGTCCAGAAGCCTCGGAAGCACCTCCAGCAAGTGTACGCCGCCATCCACCTTGCCTTTAGGACACGGTAATTCTTTGGCTCGCTGCAGCGACACGGCATCTCTTGCTTTCATTCCCATTTGTTTTGTTTTTGCTTATTTTTTTACTAATTTTGCTATTTGAAATAAACGCACGCAGCTATGTTTTTAGTATAACAGGCCTACGGCGTGCTTCGTTACGGAAATCTCCTCTACGGAATCTTCTCACAAATATCGTGCCGATTTCGCAAGGATAACTCTAATAACCAATATTTAAGCAAAATGACTCGCTTAAGTGTCAATATCAACAAGGTGGCCACGCTCCGCAATGCGCGTGGCGAGAATATACCTGATGTGCAGAAATTCGCAGCAGACTGCGAGGAGTATGGCGCTCAGGGCATTACAGTCCACCCCAGGCCCGACGAACGCCACATCACACGCCGCGACGTGGCGCTCCTCTCCGGCTCCCTCTCCACCGAATTCAACATCGAGGGCTACCCCTCGCCTGAATTTATCGACCTCGTGCTCAAGGCTGACCCCACACAGGTGACGCTCGTGCCCGACGCACCTGACGCTCTCACAAGTTCAGCAGGATGGGACGTGGTGCGCCACGCCGATTTCCTCAAGCCTATCGTGGCCCGTTTCCGCAACGCCGGCATAAGGGTGTCAATATTTGTCGATGCCGACCCGGTGCAGGTCAGGGCGGCCGCCGCAATCGGCGCCGACCGTGTGGAACTTTACACCAAGCCGTATGCCGACATGTATGACACCGACCCCATTGTGGCCGTCGAACCATTCGTAATCGCCTCCCAAGAGGCCCGCAAGCTCGGCATAGGCCTCAATGCAGGCCACGACCTCAACCTCAAGAACCTGAAATATTTCAAGCACGCCCTCCCGCTTCTCGACGAAGTGAGCATAGGCCACGCCATTATCTCCGATGCCCTCTACCTCGGCATTAAGGAGACAATACGCCAGTACCTTGACTGCCTGAAGTAAAAAGCCCCAAAGGCCAAAAGACCTTAAAGTCCTTAAAGTCCTTAAAGTCTTTAATGACCTTAAAGTCCTTAATGACCCTAAAAAACTAAGCATAAAAAATAAAAAAAATGACAACACTCTCGTTCTGGTCGCTCGTGATGGATGGCGGCTACATAATGATTCCTCTAGCACTCCTGCTGCTCGTCACCATTTATGTGTTCACGGAGCGCACCATTGCTATTTCCAGGGCCGCCAAGGAAGATAAGACTTTCATGAGCCGCATACGCGAGTATGTGCATGAGGGAGACATAGAGTCAGCACATAATCTCTGCAAGAAGACCAACACTCCCTACGCCCGTCTTATCGACAAGGGTCTCTCACGCATAGGTCGCAACATGAGCGATGTGCTCGTGGCCATTGAGAATACCGGCAACATAGAGATCTCTGCCCTCGGCAAAAGCTTGCCTTGGCTCTCCACCACTGCCGCCGGAGCTCCGATGCTCGGTTTCCTCGGCACCGTGGTAGGCATGATACAGGCTTTCTTCTCGCTCGCAAGCGCAGGCACCGCTGCCAACATCACAGTGCTCTCGTCGGGCATATATCAGGCCCTCGTAACCACCGTGGCCGGTCTCGTGGTGGGCATCCTCGCCCTCTTCGCCTACAACTACCTCGTGGCAAGAATCAACAATGTCATGAACTCCATGGAATCAAAAACCATGGAATTTATGGACCTCCTGAACGAACCGGCCTGACACCGCCCAATATTACTTCATAACTCATAACTCTGACCGAAAACTTAACAAGTCGTGACTCTCAAACGCAATTTCCAGTCGCTCGACACTTTCTCCATGTCGTCGATGACCGACGTGATATTTCTGCTCCTCATCTTCTTCATGGTGACTTCCACCATAATCTTCCCGGCGGCCATCGACGTTAACCTGCCCCAGAGCAGCGAGCAGACCTCCAACAAACCGGTCACCGAGGTTTATATCGATGCCGAGTCCAACATATACCTGGTGGCCGACCGCAACGACTCGACAGGGGTGCTGAGTGTGCCCAAGCCGCTGCCGTTCGACCAGCTCGGCACCGAACTCGCCCTGATTCAGCAGGCGGACTCCACCCGCTCCATTGCCCTCTATGCCGACTCGGTGGTCGACTATGGCAAGGTGGTGCGCGTGCTCGACTATGCTGCCCGCAACAACCTCCACATGGTGCTCGCCACGCACGCCAGATCTCTCGATAATTAAAATGAACCGGAAGAAAGATAAATATATCGCCGCCACCGTCACGTTTGCCGTCGCCCTGCTGCTTCTGCTATTCCTATACTTCTGCGGCATGGACTTCGACCGCTCGCTGCTCGCCGAGTCTTCAACCCCGGAGATACAGGCCCTTGTAGAGGAAGAGGAGCTCTTCATCGAACCGGAAATAGTGGAGAATCTCGGCGAACAGGAAGCCGTGGCCAACGATGCACCGGCTCCGATGATAAAGGGAGAACCGGAAAAGGCGGAGACAGAGAACACGAAGCTCGTAGTGCCGGGCAAGAACCCGAAGCCTGCCCCTGCCGAACCGAAGAAGGTGACACAGAAAAAGGAGAGCCCCGTAAAGGCCACCGAACCGTCAAAGACCGATGAGGAGAAGAAGAAGGTGACATCCAAGCTCGCCGGCAAGTTCTCACCCCACAACGGTTCGGAGTCGGGCAAGTCCGGCTCAAGCGGTGCCGGTGGCAACGGTGTCGGCATAGCCGGGAGCGTGGCCGGACGCACATTCAAGGGGTGCCCGAAACCCTCGGTAGAACTCCGCAACAAAGTGGTAGTAGAAGTAAAGGTGACAATCAACGCAGCAGGACGAGTCACCTCAGCCAAAGCCCGCAGCAAGCGAGGCAACGCCTCAGCGTCAATCCTGAGTGCCTGCGAACAAGCGGCCAGAGGCGCCCGCTGGAACGAAGACCCAAACACCCCCTCAGCCCGAGGCTCAATAACCTTCACCATAACCCCCCGCTAACCAACGATTCAACGAATATTGAATAGTGAATAAGGAGTTCCCAACGAAGAATCACGTTGCATCGCGCACTGGGGGTAAGGAGGCGCCGCCGACGTCTATAAAGAAAACAACAAAAAAAAGTTCGCAAAATTTGCGAACATAACAATTTATAATTACTTTTGCAGCATGTAAATGATTATATGGAAATATCATTCGACAAAGAGTATCTTTCAGAACTTTACTACAAAGGCAAATGTTCTGACAAGAAACACCGTTATCAACCACAGATTGTTAAAAGATACATCAGAGTGATTGACCTACTGGCCGCTGTTGATGCAATCGAAGACCTTTTCACTTTCAATAGCCTCAACTATGAAGTGCTCAAAGGTGATAAAAAAGGCATCGAATCTGTAAGAGTCAATGACCAGTATAGAATTGAATTCGTATCCACACAAGTGGATAACAAGACAGTCACTACAATCTGCAATATCATAGATTTAACAAACCATTACAAGTAAGATTATGATTAACGACAAATTTGGGGCATACCCGACCCATCCGGGGGAGATAATAAAAGACGAAATAGAATATAGAAATATTTCACAGCGCAAATTAGCCGCAGACATAGGCATGTCACATACAGCTCTCAATGAGATTCTCAACGGCAAACGCCCAGTCTCTACAGCATCTGCATTCCTTTTCGAAGCCGCGCTTGGAGTTCAAGCCACTACGCTGTTGAAACTTCAAATGTGGTATGACATGCAGTCCACAAAATCAGACAAATCCTTTATGGACCGCCTTGCATCAATACGCAAAGTGGCCGCCGCTCTTTAAAGCCATATCCCAAAACTCAGATCAAGCGTTGCATCGCGCACTGGGGGAAAGGAGGCGCCACCGACGTCTATAAGCTGCGCAAGCAGCAACCATCAAGAACCATTAATCATCCATCTGTCAACCATCTTTGTAACTTTTGAACACAAGTGCTTATTAATATAACCTCCTCCACCCACGGTCCGAGATGCAGCCAAACCTGACGTTGCGAAGCCACCGGGAGGGAGGAGTCTCTGGCAACAACAAAAAACTAAAAAAACTAATCAATAATCTTCGTGAGATTCTATAAAATTCCTCATGTCAGATTCTGATGGAAGCATCTTAGAAATTTTGTCAATATCTTTACGCAACTCATACTCAGCCACACCCAATGGCTGGTTCATTCCTCTGAACGACCACTCGACTACGGTATCATCTTTTGATTTACAAATCAGCAGTCCGATTGTTGGATTGTCATCTTCTTGTTTCATCAGCTCATCTACAGCAGAAACATAAAAGTTCAATTTGCCCGCAAATTCAGGAATATACTCAACCACCTTGATTTCCAGAACTATATAAGCCTTAAGCCGAATGTGGTAAAAAATCATGTCTGGCACGAATACTTGACCCTTGGGCATTTAGAGCCCATCTCATAAAAATTTTACCCATAGGGGCGGCTTATTTTTGAGCTGATTTGGCTCAACCTCGTCGGGAGCAGCCTAATGGCTGTGACCAGAGAGGTTGAGTCAAAGCGTAAACGGCCCAAACTCCGCGGCGCATCGGTTTAATCCCTGATTTTATCGGGGAT
>CAJTYC010000080.1 GCA_910584185.1 uncultured Muribaculaceae bacterium | reverse complement strand
GCGGACGGGACTCGAACCCGCGACCCCATGCGTGACAGGCATGTATTCTAACCAACTGAACTACCGCACCATTTAATGGTCTTAGGAGTTTTGCTTTTGTTGCAAGCGGTCGTTGTTTCCCGTTTGCGAGTGCAAAGTTAGAACAAATTTTCGGTTCCACCAAATTTTTCAGCAAATATTTTTCAGAAATTTTTACCAAATTTGGTTAGATGGCTGAATGTCAGCAATAAAAATTTTCTCATTTTTTAAGAAATTTTCGTTCGTTGGTTGTAGTCTTGTCTGATGTTTGATTCCGATGATGTTTTTATGGGTGTGAAATGTCGAGGCAAAATTGGATTGCACACGCATCTTTGTTGCTAATAATAGAAGTGGGAGGGAATAAAATGTGGCTCGTTACGTTTGAAGAGTAAAGGCAAAAGGCAAAATAGATGCAGAGCATATATAAGTTCGCCCCGGTGCTTAAGAGTGTGATATGGGGTGGTGACAAGATAGTCAAGATGATGGGCCTGGATTTCGCTGTAGATTGTATCGGCGAGAGTTGGGAGCTTTCGGCTGTGCCGTGTCGTGAGACGTGGGTGGTCGGTGGTGCTGACGAGGGCCTTACCATATCACAGCTTATCGCGAAGTATGGCGAGCGGCTGCTCGGCGTAAAGTCTGTGAGGAAGTATGGGCTGGAGATGCCGCTGCTGGTCAAGGTGATTGATGCGCGGCAGAACCTGTCGTTGCAGGTGCATCCTGATGAGGAGATGGCAAGGCGCGAACATGGCTGTCACGGCAAGGCAGAGATGTGGTATGTGATGCAGGCTGATGATGATGCGCAAATCTATGCCGGGCTCAACCGCAAGCTGTCGCCTGCGGAGTTTGCCGAGCATGTGGCAGACGGCACTGTAATGGATTTTGTGGCTGCGAGCGATTCGGAACCTGGCGCATATTATTTCATCCCTCCGGGCCGTCTGCATGCCATAGGGAGTGGCAACTTGCTTATTGAAATACAACAGTCGAGCGATGTCACCTACCGTGTGTATGACTATGGCCGCGGCCGTGAGCTGCATATCGACAAGGCGATG
Source organism: uncultured Muribaculaceae bacterium (assembly GCA_910584185.1). Lineage (GTDB taxonomy): Bacteria > Bacteroidota > Bacteroidia > Bacteroidales > Muribaculaceae > Lepagella. The sequence goes on along the minus strand of CAJTYC010000080.1, from coordinate 9,478 downwards.
GAGGCGATAGACTTCGACACGGTGATTGATGATTGCCGTTCGCGCTATGATGAGTCTGCTGACGAAACTCAATTGGTGGGCTGCGAATGGTTTGAGGTGAAGCGGGAGCTTGTGGATGGTGAACGGAAATTGGCGCTCGATGCGGACAGTTTCTCTATCCTTGTGTGTGCGAGTGGTGAGTGTGATGTGAAGGTCGAAGAAGCGCAGCTGCTACCGGATAATGAATCACAACATGGAGAAGTGTCGGCTGTGAAAATGCGTCCGGGCGATACGATACTTATACCGGCCAGCCATGAGTCGGCGTCCTTGACTGGTCAGGCCACGCTGCTCCTGTCGCAAATCCCATAACTAAGACCCCGCCATTTTTTTTGTGAGATGGGCTCTAATTCATATCAATGACGCGGCGACTTTGTCGACGCGGGCATTGTCCATATCGACTACCTCGAGCCGGAAACCATTCCAGTCTATGGTGTCGCCGGTCATGGGGATGCGCTGAAGGTGGTTCATAATCATGCCGCCGATTGAGGTGAATGACTCCGGTGCATAGAGGTCTTCGCGGTCAAAATGCGACAGGAAGTCATAAATCGGACATCTGCCGTCGATAAGCCATTCATCTTTTGATTCTCGCTTTGCAATCATCGGTTCCTCCACTTCGTCGGGGCAATTGCCCACGAGTCCGTCGAGGATGTCTCTCAGTGTCACCACGCCACAGAATCCTCCATATTCGTCGCATACAAGGGCTGAATGCATCTTTTTTGCCTTGAAGAGGTCAAGCGCATCATAAACGCTCATGTTTTCCGGCATATAGAGGCCGGGCGACACGATATCGTGAAGATTGAAGTCGTCATGGTTGAGCGAGAGGATTAGCTGCTTGAGCGATACAATGCCGATTATGTCTGACTTTTCGGCATCGTAAACGGGATATGATGAGTGCAGTTCCTGCGAAATCAGACGCATTACGTCGTCGGCGGTCATGTTTTCCGACATGGTGGCCACATCGCCGCGCACCGTCATAATTGATTCGACCCTGAGGTCGCCGAGCACGAGGGCACGCTCCATTATGTCTTGTTCCACCTCTTTGACTTCGCCCCCTTCTGTGCCCTCTTTGATGAGCGATCTGATTTCCTCTTCGGTCACAGTGGAAGATTTCTTGTCTATCCCCAATGCCTTTGAAATGAGAGTGGTGGATATGGAGAGAATCCATACTGCCGGATATGTGATTTTAGAGAGCAGGTTCATTGTCGGGGCGATGATGCGTGCGATTGTGTCGGCCATATTCATGCCGATTTTCTTTGGCACGAGTTCGCCAACGACTATCGAAAGGTAGGTGACAATGGTGACAATTAGTATTTTGGATAAGCTCATTGCGAAACTTGGAGCAACGCCCCAAGAGGTGAGCAAAATGCCGAAATCCTTTGCGATGGTAGCGCCGGAGAAAAGACCGGTGAGAATGCCGATGAGGGTAATGCCGATTTGCACAGTGGAGAGAAACCGTTCGGGCTGCTCGGCGAGAGCGAGCGCGGCGGCAGCGCCTTTGCTGCCTCTTTTGGCATCGGTGGCCATCTTTGATTTGCGTGCGGAAATAAGGGCAACCTCCGACATGGAGAATACACCGTTGAGAAGAATGAGCACGATGATAATGAAAACGTCATCCATAAGTTGAAGTTGTTATAGATGAATAACAAGGAAAACTCCTGGATTGTTGAATCGCCACCGAGGCTATATCCAATTCAAATCCTCACTCGTCCCACTTAGACAACTCTCTGGTATGAGATGGGGTCTTAGTCGCGAGAATTGATTATGTCCTTAACTTTTTTGTTTGTGTCAAAAGAAAGCCTCCACGGCTTGCCGGCGGTTGAGCCGCCGATACAAAGTCCGTGGAGGTCGGGAAACTTAAATCTGATTTGACTTTTGCAAGTAGTGGTCTTGCAAAAGTCCGCGGGTTACTTGACTATCACCTTGGTTGCCTTGCCTTGCTTCTTGACTATCACCATCGTGCCTTTTGCCGGATTTTCAATCTTCAGACCGTCGAGGGTGAAGTATTGCTCGTCGGTGTCGCTATCGGTGACGATCCCTATCGATGCGTTCACGTCCATTGTGGCCTTTGCCTCGTTGCTGTACATCGATTCTCCCTTGTCGTAAAGGGCAGTGACGTGGTATACATGCTCTTGTCCTTCCACCGGGGCTGCGTCAACATGGCTCTCGCTCTCTACGGGCAATGTGCAGAGAAGCATGTGGTCGCGATATACGTTGAAGCCGGTAGGTATGGCAGGCTCACTCTTCTGTGTGAACGTGAAAGAGTCGAACATTACGGGGTTGCTGTGACGACCATGCACGCGTATGGCAAATCGGCTGGCAGTGGCCGGAAGCAGGTACTCGAATCTTGTCCACTCACTCTTTGGTGCGCTTGAGGTGGCAATGATGGTGAAGTCGTCGGCTGCGGTGCCACCGGCTGACCACATAACGTCGAAACTCTCCGGGTCACCATAGCTGCCGGTGAATGCCATGGCATAGAAGCTAAGAATTGAACCTCCCTTGACCTCGGGCGAGATTACCCAGTTGTCGGAGTCTGTGTTGTAGTACGACTGTAGCTGCGTTATGGCGAGACATTTCTCCCCATCATGGCTTGTCAGCGACGGATTCCATGAATAGGAGGCGGTGAAGTTCTCGGCAATCATGGCTGCGAAGTTGATGCCGGCATTTACATCGTTGATACCGTTCTGCTTCTGCTCATCGCTATCAATGAATGTCCAACCATTCTCGGCCTCTATTGTTCCGGCTGTCCAAGTCTCGAAGCTCTCCGTGATTTCTGTATAGGTCGGTTCGATAGAAACCTCAGGGGCCTGCCAGTTGAGAGTCACAAGAACGTTGGTGTTGTCTACCTCAGCACGAAGTTCATCGACCGTCTTAAGCTCGTTGGCATTGACCGGGATGGTCAGCTCGCAGCTATTGTCTGCAATGTCCATTTCAGACTCCATGTTGACACGTAGCGTGAACGTCACATCTGAGTCTGCATACTTGGGAAGCACCTTGAAGGGAACGCTCACCACACTTTCCGCCATGGCCTTGACCTCCGTACCCTCAACTGTAGTAATCTCCTCACCATCGGCAAGCAGAGTCACGGTGTAGTTGTTCTCGTCAGAGACACCCTTGTTGATTACCTCAGCAGTGAAGTTGACTTCCTGTCCAATCTCGAGACTGCGCACCGGAGCAGTGGCCTTTACCGCGAGGTTGTGTTCAAGATAGCTTCTGATAGAGATGTTGTCGATGAACATCTTGCCATAAGAGCCACCGAAGCCTATGAAAAAGAGTTGAGTGTTATGCTGCATGGCAGACTCCGGAAGGTCGAAGGTGAACTCGGTCCAACCCTCAGCATCGCCGCTTTTAAGGGGGATTGGATCACCGAGTAGCGTCTCCTGACCGGCAGTAAGGAATCCGGGCTGGATGCTTGGCTCGTAATATGCCGTGGGCTGGAGGTATACCCAGAACTTAAGCTTGGCGTTGGTCAGCGAAGTGAGGTCGAGCATGGGTGACCAAATGTGGAGATTCACCATATTGCTGTTAGAGAACTCCAGGCAACCGCCATCATTGTCCTGAGGATTTACCACGGGACTGTATAAGCTTCCGGTGGATGGTTGCCACTTGTAGTTCTCATCATTCTCGACACTCCATGTCAGGTTTTCGTACGCGCGGTTGGCGAAAGACTCATTGAACTCGCCGGCATACGGATTGCCTACCATGTATGAAGCGCTCTTGAGTACGGCAGACGAACGTAATCCGGCCATAGCGACGATGGTGAACGATACGGCCTCCTGGCCCTGCTCAGGCATGGGGTAAGTGAAGTCGGCCTCGAGTTCGGCAATGTTGTCGGCCACAGTGACTGCTCCGCACTTCACAAGGTATCGCACCTGCGAGGGGATGAATATTGCGCTCTCGGAAGTAGCTTCAGTTACAGCCGGCCATGAGAGGTGGAATGAATTGCCATCCTGAATCACATTGAGTGACTCCACGGCCATCGGAGTGCCGATATTGGGGTTGGAACGCACCTCCACGGCGGGACTCGACAAGTCGCCGTCAGCACATGTGAAGGTATATGTCGTAGCTGCAAGAGGCGTGTCAGGGTCGGTATAGGTTAAGGTCTCTCCGGGCGCGCCCTTGATAGATACATCCAGATTCTCACCATCGCGGCTCACGTAGGTGGTGAGTTCCGTGACATTCAGGTCTGAGCCAAGTGCATTTTGGGAGGGTAGTGTAATCTCGAACGAGGCGGATAGTGCATCGTCCGACACTGCAAATACCGGTGCCTTGACCTCCGGTGCCAAGGGGGCGTTGCCGTTAACACCCTCGGCTATTTCAATCTGGTCGAGATAAAGGGCACCCTGGCCGGCGTCGCTGATGACGTGCAGTCCGATATGATATTCACCGTCGGTCGGCACTGAGACGCGCACTGTTTCTTGTGCCCATGAGCCATAGTTGTAAGTGTATTCCTTGGCCTCGGCTACATTGACAGTCATTGCGGCTGATTCAGCGGAGGTGCCGGCCTTCCACTCGATGCGCTGCGTGGATCCCGAGGATGTAACCTTATAGCGGAAAGTGAGTTCATATATGTAACCGGCACGCAGGCTCATGGCCGGGGAGAAGAGCCAGTCATTGGCCGCTTCGGTTGCCGAACCCGGATATTGCAGGCCATCGGAATAATTATAGCCGTAATAGCTCAGGGTCTTGAATGTTATGCCATCGTTGTTGGCATCCTCGTGCGTAAATTCACCCATACCGGACTCGAAAGCCTCGGTAAAGGGCAAAGATGCGGCAAGCACCGGCAGCGCAATGGCTGCCGATGCTAGTAATAGATTAAATTTTTGTTTCATCATATCATAATCTTTATGTTACGGTCTCCGCAGCGGAGCATATAGATACCCGGTTCGAGTGAGATAAGAGCGTAATCGCCCACTTCCTCGTTGAAGATTACCATGCCGTTTACAGAAGCTATGGTGACTTTACGTCCACCTGCATTTATCACGGCGATTCCGCCCTTGCGGACTTCAACGCGCATTCCGTCAGCCTCCAGTGTGGTTGTTCCGGCGAGGTCTACAAGACAGTCGTTGGAAAGTCCGGATTCACCCTTGTCGTAGATTGCCGTCACGTTGTAAACATGCTGGCCTTCGGTCTGCGGATTAGCATCGGTGAACTCATTCTCCTCCACGATGGCATCATTGATTTGCTTGCCGTCGAGATAGACATTGTAGCCACGGAATTCGAGCACATCGGCATGTTCGCTTTCGTAAGTCACTTCATCGATGAGAAGAGCATAGGCATTGTCGGAAACGCAATTGATTGCGAAGCGACGGGCATCTGCGGGGAGCGTGAACTCATATTTAGTCCATTCGGTGGCAGGTACTGTCACGGTGCTTTCCATTGCCTTAAACTTAGTAATGTCGGCCTCACCCTCTTCGGTGGTGTAGCAGAAGTTGAAGCGTTCGAGTCCATAGTTCGCTACGACACTCTTTGCCATAAACGTAACCTTTGAGCCACCCTTGACTTCGGGAGAGATAAGCCAGTCATCATTGCTGCGTTCTGCGGCTGCGAAGCATACGGCTATCTGTTCGCCGAGATAAGGAGTCCACAGGTTGCCCTTGATTCCCGCTTTGCCCGGATTGAGTGCCTGGAAAGCCATCTGGTAGCCGGCGTTGGGATATTCATAGTCACCGCTCTCGCTCTCGCTGTTAGAGATAGTGTAGGTGAGGCTGCCGTCATTGTCGACAAGTGTCCATGCACCGAAATTGGAGATGGTGAAGGGTTCGTAAGCCTCGAAGCCGTCGGTCACTGTGCCGCTGCTGTTGATGTCGGGGTCATTCCATGAGAGAATCACTGCACCGTTGCGGGCCTTGGCGGTCAGGTCTGTCACCTTGGGCAGATTGTTGGAGGGTATGACTACGTTGATTGTCGACGAATTATTGTCGGTCGGGTTTTCATCGGCTGCAAAAATGATTCGTGCGCTATAGTCAAAGCTCTTGCCTGCGTCCATAATAGTCGGAGTTACCGGGAATGAGAATTTCATTTCCTTGGCAAACTGTAGGGGTGATTCAGCAGATTGAGTTGCGACAACTTCACCGTTGCGGAGAAGTTCAACCGCGAAATCCTCAGCGGGTGTCATACCGTTGTTGAATACGGTCACCACAGCGTCGCGTGAAGAGTTGACAGCAATGCTTGAGGGGAGGGTGAACGATGTGAGCTGGAGGTCGTTGTCGGGAGTGTCATGTACGGTGATGTTGTCAACGTGCATGTCGTAGCTGATGTAGTGGTGTGTGCGGAATGCTACTTGGAAGTCTTTTGCGCCCACTGCTTCTTTGAGAGGCAGGTCATAGCGATACCAACCGTTGCCGTTGATGAGGAGAATAGGGCGTTCGGTCAGGGCCTTGTATTCACCATCAACAAGCGCTTCAACCTGCATGGTCTCCTTTTCAGTGGAGAAACCATTCTCGAGGTCGGGGTTGTAGTAGTGGTAGAACCAGAAAGAGAGTACAGGATTTTTCAAGCCGGACACATTGATTTTCGGAGAAATCATGCGTTTCTCAACATCAAGGAAGTCTGTGTATGCCACGAGCATACCGCCATCCTTGTCCTGTGCTTCGGGCTTGGGGCCGCGGTCTTTGTCGTTGGGCTTGTGGCTGAAGCTGAAGTCGCGGCCATAGAACTCGTTGACATATGTCAGAGGTGTGAGGAATCGCGAAATCCAGCCGCTTGTAGTGGTCTTCTTGCCACCTGCAAACGATTCTGCAAATGCGTTCTTGTATGCCTCACCATATGTGATGAAATCTGTGGCTACCGCTTCAGATTTTCCTTTGCTGTTAGATGCTTTTACAGAATAGAAAATGGACTTCTGACCGTCGGCAGTGTTGACTTCTGTCGTGTAAGTTGTGCCTTCCACATCCTGAGCCACAGTGTTGCCGAAGTTGTCGATGATGTCATATTTCACAGGCTCATAAGCCACGCTACCTCCGTTTACGCCGGTAGAAGATGCAGTCCAGGTGATTGTGGCATTCTTGCCGTCGGCAGTTGTGTGAGTCACGGAAGCGACTGCAACGGGAGTGTCAAGGCCGGCGTATACATCAGCAGCGGCAGGGTTGCCGTCGCCATTGGAGTTGGCGGCTATGGCGGTGTAAGTGTGCTTGCCTTCTGCCACGTTCGTGTCAGTCCAACTCATGTTCTTACCGATTGCGAGTCCGTCTGCGGTGCTGAATACCTTAACTTCAGTGCCGTCGCGAAGTATCTTGACTTTTTCGAGGTTGTCAAGGTTGTTTCCGAAGATATCCTTATCAGGTGCAACGAACGTCACGTCAACAGAATTGGCGTTGGCACCGGGGACAGCTTTAAATTCAGACACAAGGCACGGGGCAGACATAGCGGGACCTTCCTCCACAGCCACGTCGTCAATATAAAGCCAGAACTGACCTTTTACAGAAATGGCGTGGAAGCCGATGTAGTAATGTCCATCCTCCTGCACGTCAAATGTGATGATGCGCTCGTCCATGGTCAGGTTAGGAGAAAGGATGTCGGTGCGTTGCATGAGAGTCTGGTTGAAATCAGAGGGGGCATAACCTTTGCCCAATTTGATTTCGAGAGTTTCAGCGTAGAGACGGCCACCCATGCTCTTGAACTTAAGGCGATATGTCTGACCTTTCTTCAATTCGAAGCCGGGAGTGATGAGCCAGTCGTCGCCGGGGAGCAGTGTGTGGTACTTGTAGGCAGCGCATTGCTTGGCCTGTTCCCAACCCCAGATGCCTTCGCCGGGACGATTTGTATCCTTATTGCAGTCTTTGATTACGAATGTCTTGTAGTCATCCATCGTGTCGAATGTCTGCAAGTAGGGCATAGCTGCCGGAGTGCCGAGTTCAACCTCGGGAGATGAGGCGGTGGCTCCCTCGATATTCTTGTAGTATGCGGTCACATCGTAGGAGTATCTGCGTAAGAGACCATTTGGAATATTGTCGATATATGACGTGCCTGTAGCCTCATCAGTCAGGGTCTTGCCGTCGGGCAAGCGTGTTATTTTGTAATAAACGAGTGCCGGATTGATTGTGCCTCCATGTTCGCCCACGGTCGGGGCATCCCAAGTCAGCTTGATAGATGTGTCAGACTGTTTGGTGACGTTAAGGTTGGTCACTGCGGCAGGCCCGTCTGAACCTACGTAGAAGTCAAGCTTTGTGCGCTCGGATTTACCGCCGGTGGGATGAGTTGCAATCACCTCAATGGAGTGCATACCCTGCGAGAGCGTGAAGTTTCGCGATGATGTTGCACCGGGGGCTACAGGCACGGCGAAGTTGAGGGTGCCGTCAAGGTAGCCTGAGATGGTGACGTCACCGGTGAGTGCAGTTCCGGTTTTGGTAGTTGCCGGAGCTGTAAAGCTTATTGAGCCCTCAGTGGAAGTTCCCTCGAAATTTGCGGTGAGATTGGTGACAGGGTTGAGTGTCACAATATCGTCGGCTCTCGGGATGTAAAGAGAAGACATGGATTCTCCGTCGGGGAACATCGAAATCAGCCCTGCAGCACCGGTCGTGGTGTCGATCTGGTAGAGGCCTGACTTCTCAGTGGAACGTTCGTTGGTGGCCCAATATAGTTTGCCGGTTTCAAAGTCAAAGCAAGCTGTGCCGTTATATATCGGGTTTACACCGGTGGCTCCCACTTCGGTCACGGCACCCGTCATCTTGTCGATTTTGACAAGTTTGCCGTCGGAGTATCGTATGCCCCAGAGCTGCCCCATGTTGTCGGAAGCTATGGCCGACATGCGGGCAATCGATGAAATCTTGGTGGGATAACCGGTTGTGAGGTTATAGTCAACCAGGATGTAAGATGTGAGGTTGTAATCGTCAGGGTCGAATGAAACGCCATATATCTTATCGCCTACCGGGTCATAGGTCATGTCGGCGGCGATAGCATGGTAAGTGTCAGGTGTGAGGGCATGACGTTCTATGGAGTAGTCGGCCAAGTCCATCTCAATGAAGTAGAGATAACCGAGGGTGCCTGTGAAATCCTCGTAGTAACTTGTGAAATAGAGCTTGCCCTTGCGATATGTACCACCACCGTTGGCGCACAGTGTATTGTGAATCGTCAGCGGTGTGACAGTCATGGGGCTGGACGCATTGAAAGAGTAGAGACCCCACGCCAAGCCATCGGCTGTGGTGACATCCATCGAATTCGAATGTGTCACTTCTCCATAAATTGTCGTGCCGTCTCCTGTGACAGTCTGCACTCGTCTGGCTCTCGATGCCTCGGTAGGGGAGGCCCAGGCCATTGACACTGCCGACAGGGTCAATAGGGCTGTTGTCAATAGATGTTTCATAGTTGCTAATTTTTAAGAGCCCATCTCATAAAAATTTTGCCCATAGGGGTCGCAGAGTTGAGTCGCTTTTAGTGCCTGACTGAAAGGCGCAACCTTTCGGTTGCAACTGAAAGTCAGGTGCTAAAAGCGGCCAACTCT
>CAJTYC010000079.1 GCA_910584185.1 uncultured Muribaculaceae bacterium | reverse complement strand
TCGCGACAGTTTTTTCTCGCGAAGCCACTGGGAGGGAGGAGCCTCCGGCGACGACTATGTAGAAATAGACTAAAAAACAACCGGCAAAAAACCAAAAAAACTGAAAACTTATTTTAAGTTTTCAGTTTTTTGTTGTATTTTTGCGCCATAATGGAAAAGAACGACGTAACATCACCCCAATACGAGGAACTGTGTGACGGTATATTCGAGATCTTGGCCGAGAAAGGATTGTCGCAGACGACAATGGACTACCTGGCCAAGAAGCTCACTATATCGAAGCGCACATTGTATGAGATTTTCGGAAGCAAGGATGATATGATCAAGGCGATACTCGAGCGCATGGAGAAATTACATTCGAAGCAAATGGAAGAAATCATGAAGAAATCGTCCAACGTAATGGAAGCTCTCGCTGAGATATTGCTCTATCACCAGAAAGCGATGGAGAAACTGAGTGCAAAATTCTTCCGCGATATGGACATACGCTACCACCACCTGCGGTGCGAATATGACAACAACTCCCGCAAATGGCGCAACATAGTGTGGCAAGCCATTAAATTGGGGGTGCGTCAGGGCGTGCTTCGCGAGGATGTGAACTACAGCATCACGCTTCCGCTGTTTCACGTGCAGATGGAATCGCTTAAACGGATGGAAGAGTTCTTTCCACCGGAAATCACACTCATGGAGGCATACAGGACTATTGCCCTGGGCACACTCCGCAGCATAGCCACTGAAAAGGGAATGCAGACATTGGAGAAACTTACGCCTAAATTTAACGGCTGATGGCATACGTACACAAGCATCAAAATTCGGAATCATATACATGTTGATTCAAGCAATATAAAAAAATAAAGACAACATAAAAAATGAACCTGACAAGAGAGATTCTGCCCGCCATGATATCGGTGGGCTTGGCCATGACGGCCACAGCGCAGACTCCCGGCGACACATTGCGACTGTCGCGTGAGGAATGCGTGTCGATAGCGTTGCAGGAGAGTCCCACTATCAAAGTGGCAAACCTTGAGGTGAAACGAATGGACTATAGCAAGAAAGAGGTTCTGGCGAGTCTCTTTCCGAGCATAGACTTTTCGGGAGCCTACCAGCGCAGCATAGAACTACAGAGCATGAACATGAGCATGGGAGGCATGTCGCAAACCATCAAAATGGGTACTGACAACAACTGGAACTTCGGCTTCAGCGCAGCTATGCCTCTGGTCAACGCCCAGTTATGGAAATCGATAAGCATAAGCGACACGCAGATATTGCAAACGCTCGAGGATGCCCGCGCTTCCCGACTCGACTTAGTCAACAATATCAACAAGGCATACTACTCACTGATGCTCGCCATAGACTCGCGCAAGGTGATACAGCAAAACTATGACCTCGCCAAGTTTAATGCCGACCTGTATAAGAAGCAATTTGAGCAGGGCACCGCTTCCGAATATGATGTGCTCCGCTCGTCGGTGCAAGTCACCAATGTTGAACCGGAACTTCTGCAAGCCGACATATCGGTGAAGCAATGCGCACTGCAGCTCAAGGTGCTGATGGGCATGGATGCCAACGTAATCGTGATGCCGACCATCGACCTGAGTGAGATGAAGCGCGAGATGTATGGCTACAACCTCGAGGGGAACTACTCACTTGCCGGCAACACCTCACTCAGAACGCTCGACATAAGCCACAAACTTGCCAAGCAGAACGTCACACTCCAGAAGTTTGCCTGGATACCGACACTCTCCACCCAGTTCAACATAGCCTGGAACGCCATGAGCAACGGCAATGCACTCAAGAATCAGCAGTTCAACCCATACAGCAATGTGGCCGTGGCACTCTCAGTGCCGATTTTCTCCGGCACATCAAAATATCAGAAAGTGCGTCAGGCCCAAGTGCAGGTGAAAGAGCTCGAGCTTCAGCGCGAGAACCTCGTGAACTCGCTCGACATGCAGGTGCAGCTCGCCCTCGACAACATCAACCGCGAGGTGAAACAGATAGGATCGAGCGAACAGGGCGTGAAGCAAGCCGAGAAAGCACACCAGATTATGCAGAAGAGCTTCGAAATTGGTGCGGCGACATATCTTGACCTGCGCGACAGCGAGTTGGCATACACCTCCTCGCAGCTCTCATACCTTCAGTCTATCTACAATTACCTTGTGAGCACCACCGAACTCGACGTGCTTTTGGGCAAGGAGGAAGCACTTGGCATACCTACCGACTACAAAACCGAAAAATAAACCCACATCATGAATAAAAGCAGCATTATCAAATTGATGCTCGGAGCGTTGGTGCTTACCGGCTGCTCGGGCGAAGAGAAAAAAGATGACGGCAAGAAAGCCGAAGAGAAAATCCCTGTGGTAAAGGTGGAGACCGTCCACGCCAGAGTGGTGGACCAGCTCGGCACCTACACAGCCACAGTGGAGGCCCAGATAGTCAACAACATTTCCTCAGCGATGCCCAACCGCATCAAGCAGATACTTGTGGATGAGGGTCAGCGCGTATCGGCAGGCCAGCGCGTGGCAGTGCTCGACGACGTCAACACATTCAGCTACGAGACACAGGTAGACAACGCACGCGCCAACCTCAAGAACGTGCAGCTCAACTACAACCGTGCCATGGAGCTTTACAAAATCGGTGGCGGCACAAAGCAGCAGGTAGACAACATGGAGATACAGCTCACCAACGCCAAGAATGCGCTGAGCCAGGCGGAACGCACACTCCGCAACGCACGCGAGAACACAGTGCTCACCTCCCCCATCTCCGGTGTGGTGACAGCCCGCAACTATGATCCGGGCGACATGACCGGCAATCTGCCCATCGTCACCGTGGCACGCATACAGCCCGTGAAACTTGTGATAAACGTGACCGAGAGCGAACTTCCCAAAGTGCATAAAGGCATGCCGGCCGTAATCACATTCGACACATATGGCGATGAGAAATTTTCAGGCGTAGTCAGCACTGTCATGCCCACCGTCGATGCGCAGAGCCGCACATTCGGTGTGGAGATAACCCTCCCCAATGCCGACGGCAGGGTGCTCCCCGGCATGTTCGGTCGCGCCACGCTCAACCTCGGCAAAGCAAACCGCGTGGTGGTGCCCGACAAGGCCGTGGTGAAACAGCAAGGTTCAGGCAACCAGTATGTGTATGTGCTTAATTCAGACGGCACCGTAAGCTTCAACCAGGTGCAGCTCGGACAGCGCCTCGGCGACGAGTATGAGCTTATCTCCGGTGTGGAGTCAGGTTCGCAAGTCGTAACCACCGGTCAGGCTAAACTTGCCAACGGTATTAAAGTGAATGTAGCGAAATGAGTTTATACGGATCAGCAGTAAGAAGGCCAATCACCACACTGCTCTGCTTTGTGACGGTGATAATATTGGGATTATTCTCCCTGGCCAAGCTTCCTATCGACCTCTATCCGGACATCGATACGAACACCATCATGGTGATTACGATGTATCCGGGTGCGAGTGCGAAGGATATAGAACAGAATGTCACCAAACCGCTTGAGAACACACTCAACTCCGTGGAGCACCTCAAGCACGTGACGTCCACCTCGCGTGAGAACACATCGGTCATCACCCTCGAATTTGAATATGGTTATGACATCAACGTGCTCACCAATGATGTGCGTGACAAACTCGACATGGTGGAGTCATCGCTGCCTGATGATGTGATGAATCCCATCATCTTCAAGTTCTCTACCGACATGATTCCTATCTGCCTGCTCTCGGTGCAGGCCAGCGAGTCAATGCCCGGCCTTTACAAGATACTTGATGAGAATGTGGCCAACCCGTTGGCACGAATCGACGGAGTGGGTACGGTGTCGATATCAGGAGCACCGAAACGAGAAGTGCATATATATATCGACCCGAACCGGCTTGAGGCCTATAACCTCTCTGTGGAACAGGTGTCGAACGTGATAGGGGCGGAAAACCGCAACGTGCCGGGCGGATCATTTGATATCGGCTCCAATACATATGCACTCCGCGTGCAGGGAGAGTTTGACAACACTGCGCAGCTCAAGGATATACCCGTTGGCAGCTTCAACGGTAAGATAGTATATCTTAAAGATGTGGCACGCGTAGAGGACACACTCGAGGAGCGCACCCAGCAATCATACAACAATGGTGAGGAGGGCGCAATGATTATCATTCAGAAGCAATCGGGCGCCAACTCAGTGGAAATCTCCAATAAAGTCAAGGAGATGCTCCCCAAGCTGGAGAAGAGTCTCCCCTCCGACATCAAGATAGGTGTGATTGTCGACACATCTGACAATATCCGCAACACCATCGCCTCACTCGTGGAGACAGTGCTCTATGCGTTGCTCTTCGTGATGATTGTGGTGTTCCTCTTCTTGGGACGCTGGCGCGCCACGATGATTATCGTGATCACGATACCGGTGTCGCTCATCGCGTCGTTCATCTACCTCTTTGCCACCGGCAATACCCTCAACATCATATCGCTCTCGGCACTCTCCATATCTATCGGTATGGTGGTCGACGACGCCATCGTTGTGCTTGAGAATGTGACGACGCATATAGAACGAGGTGCAGACCCAAAGCAGGCGGCTGTGCATGGCACAAACGAGGTTGCAATCTCTGTAATCGCCTCCACTCTGACCCTAATCGCTGTATTCTTCCCGCTTACCCTTGTCACCGGTATGACCGGTGTGCTCTTCCGCCAGCTCGGATGGATGGTGACAATCATGATGATTATCTCCACCACCTGCGCCCTCTCGCTCACGCCTATGCTCTGCTCGCAGTGGCTGCGCCTTCGCGACGAGGACAAGACCGGCAAGAAGAAAAAGAACTGGTACACTCCCGTGGAGCGTGCTCTCGACGCATTCGACAACTGGTATGCGCGTATGCTGCACAAAGTGGTGGGCCACCGCACGGTGACAATACTCGTATGTCTCGGCATCTTCGTTGGCTCGATATTCCTTATGAAAGGTGTGGGCACAGAGTTCATCCCCACTCAAGATAATGCCCGAATCGGTGTGAAACTGGAGTTGCCCATCGGCTCGCGCGTGGAATATGCACAGGAGGTGACCAGCCGTCTCGACTCTCTATGGCGCAAGAAATATCCGGAAATCAAGGTGTCAAACTATACCGTTGGTCCGGCAAGTTCAGACAACACATTCGCCTCACTTTCTGACAATGGTGCGCATATCATATCGATGAACATCAGTCTCACGCCGAGCACCGAGCGCAAACGCGGCATCGTGGAGATAGCCAACTCCATGCGTGAGGATATAGACCGCGAATTTCCTGACTTCAAGAAGGCCCAGGTGATGGTGGGCGGTGGCATGAGCGGCGGTATGGGTGGCCAAGCCACTGTGGACTTCGAGATCTACGGTTACGACTTCGCGGAGACCGACAGCGTGGCCCGCACGCTCAAGCAGATACTCTCCGGTATTCATGGCACGGCCGACATCACAATTTCCCGCTCGGACTATCAGCCGGAATATCAGGTGGACTTCGACCGCGAGAAACTCTCGATGTATGGTATCAGCCTCCAGACGGCAGCATATTACCTTCGCAACCGTATCAACGGCGCCACAGCTTCGCAATATCGTGAGGATGGCGAGGAGTATGATATAAAGGTGATGTATGCTCCGGAGCACCGCACACAGATATCGGATATCGAGAACATCATGATTTACACTTCTACCGGACAAGGCATACGCCTCAAGGAGCTCGGCAAGGTGGTGGAACGTTTCACACCTCCGACCATCGAGCGCAAGGACCGCGAGCGTGTCATCACCGTGTCGGCTGTGGTTGACGGTGTGCCTTTGAGCCAGGTGGTAGCGGATGCTGAGGCGGAGATTGACAATATGACACTTCCAGCCGGTATTAACATCGAGCTTGCCGGTACGTATGAGGACCAACAGGATTCGTTTGGCGACCTGCTGATGCTCGGTGTGCTTATTATAATATTGGTGTATATCGTGATGGCCGCACAGTTTGAGTCGTTCACATATCCGGGCATTATCATGACCTCGCTGTTGTTCGCATTCTCAGGTGTGTTCCTGATATTGTGGATTACCGGGCATACGCTCAACATCATGTCGATGATCGGTGCCATCATGCTTATCGGTATTGTGGTGAAAAACGGTATCGTGCTGATTGACTACATAACGCTCAACCGCGAGCGAGGCATGTCGATAAGGCGTGCCGTAATCGACGGCGGTCGCTCACGCTTGCGCCCTGTGGTCATGACCACGTTGACCACAATCTTGGGTATGGTGCCTATGGCAGTAGGTACGGGTGAAGGTGCCGAGATGTGGCGTCCTATGGGTGTGGCCGTGATTGGCGGTCTTACATTCTCCACAATCCTCACACTGCTCTTTGTGCCGGTGCTTTACTGCGTATTTGCGGGCAACGGTATCAAGAACCAGCGCAAGCAACTCAGACTTAAACACGAAAAGAAGAAATAAGATGAAAGCAATATTCATAGCATACGACCTCGCACACCATGAGAAGGTGATAGAGGCGTTGAATGCCAGCTCATGCCGGGGGTATACAGCCTTCGGCACGGTGCAGGGCCGTGGCAGCAAGACCGGTGAACCCCACCTCGGCACACATGCTTGGCCCTCGCTCGCCTCAGCAATGATAACGATGGTTGAGGATGACCGTGTGGAACCACTCCTTACGCGACTTCGCACCATAGATGAAGAGAAACCTAAACTTGGGCTTCGTGCCTTCGTGTGGGAGGTCAGCCAAAGCATTTAACGACTAACGAAAAAGAGGGTGCATCAAAATTATGATGCACCCTCTTTTTTCGTTACCACAGTCAATACGTCACCTCATTTAATACGTTACCTTACAGTTTGCATTTCACTGTTTTATCGCCAGCCTTTACTATGTATAAGCCATTGGGTAATGAGATAATATTGTCATGGCCTTCATAGAATAGCTTGCCGTCGATCGAATAGACTTTCACTCCACTTTGACTTCCGTATACTGTTATGCAGCCTGAGTTCACTGATATATACACTTTATCAGCGTTCACACTCTCTACAGAGGTAGGAATGCTTTTGCCCGATACAGGTTTCAGACCGCCGAAAGCCAATACTGAGTTAAGAGCCAAAGGTGCAGCCTTTCTTGACGCTTGGTGCATCGGTACATCCTTGAGATTGAAACGGAGATATACAGAATATTTACCATCCACATAATACGGTGTCCATCCCTTTTCCTTGATATTATCCATCGGAATGGTTATCTCAAACTTCAGGGAATCGTTTGTCAATACCACAGGGCCATCGAAAGTGGCAAGAACCGCTTTATTGTGACCGTATTCGTGAGCACCGTCAAAGCTACCGGATGCTACATTGTCGCAATATTCAGGGGCCACAAAGATGTCGTAACTCTCCACAAGATGCGGGTTAACATCTTCGTTGATAAAACCCTTCAGGAATATTCCCCAATCGCTGAAAGTAGATTTGAGTTCTCCAAACGAAGCGTTGGGCGTAATATCATTGACCGAAGCGATAGTAAACTCACTGAGAGAGTTGATTTCCGTGCGGTTGCCATATTCATCTTGCGAGAAAGTTTTCCACTGCGAAGTGCCACGCGAAGCCGACTCGATAGTAAACGAACCACCGCAATTCTTATGCCAACCCAGCTGCACATTACGTACCTCCTCTATAGTACCGGCAATGTCCTCGGCCTGGGAGCCACCCTCTATACAGACGTTGTCGACAGTAATATTCGCTATCCTGTAAACATATTGTCCTGTTGCCGCTCCGACACCAAGTCCAGCTCCCCATTTTGAATAATCCACTTTCAGACTACCCGTATATCCTTGTCTCGGCATAGAGAAAGTATTATTACTGACATTCTTTACAGCCGTTATCCCTTTGTCATAAAAGGAGAAATCACCAACAGACTCATTGTGAAAAGCAACGCCACATCCGGCAAAATTGCGGATATAAACATTCTGATGACTATTATCTACCTGCTCATATGTGATATGAACCGGTATTTTTTCACCGGCATTTGCACCATCCATATATCCATTAGAGTCAAAAATTCTAAAATCGACTCTGCTGAAAGAATTTATATCATCCTCCCATTGTGGGTTTTCCGCCACGGTTAGTCTACGGTTTACTTGAAGGCACACGTCATTAAGATTGAATGTCACCGAAACTGAACCATCATCTAATCTCGATATTTTCCCATAATAAGCGGCAGGATTATACTTCATAAACATATACGTCTTACCATCGGGCCATGGAGACTTCCAGTCAACTTTTTTAACA
Source organism: uncultured Muribaculaceae bacterium (assembly GCA_910584185.1). GTDB lineage: Bacteria > Bacteroidota > Bacteroidia > Bacteroidales > Muribaculaceae > Lepagella. The sequence continues at coordinate 2,402 of CAJTYC010000079.1, read as the reverse complement.
GTTACAAGACGGTGCTTTTTGCCGTCTGAAGTATAATAATCAACTCCACTTTTCTTATCGAGGCCGTATAGCACAAGTTCATCGCCTTCAATCAGGAAATTTACCTCACCTCCATCGTAAAATGATTTCAGCTTGACTTCGTTTTGGACAATTTCTCCCTGCTTGTCGTAGACGTATTCAAACCGGCTCCATGTGCCATGTTGAGGGCGTGGAGTATCAGTAAGCATATTAGACGTCCAGAACAATTGAGTGCAAAACTTATCGCCCTCTACAAAGTCTGCGGCAGTGAATGTGTCTGCACTTACACTTGCCGCACAAAGCAACAATGGAAAACCTGCTAAAGTTGCCTTAATCTTGCTAATTACAGTCATATTAATATAAATATAGGTTGTCGAAAAGATTAATTGTCATTGCAAATTTATATGTTTTATAACATTGTTGTAGAATTACACTGTTAATAAATGTTAATTAATTCCCATCTGACCAAAAGTTACACCAATACGTCCACAGTTATTTTGCAAAATATTTTAATCAAATTGGCTGTTGTAATCTTGCATATACACAGAGATTTTTATAATTTTGTGGCGCAAAGATTCCCCAGGTGGAAACTGAAGGATACATTACGTATGCAATTCGGCAGTGGCTGAAAGTAATGGGACGGCTCTCCTTCCATATCAATACTGAAAAACCATATGTTGTTTCCCGTCTGCAGCATTTAATCCGGCGCATCTCCATCGGTGCGCCAAGGAAGAAATGTGCAGAGAAGGGATATTTCCAATTCTTAATATCGCAGATATTTGCAGCGGCTCCATGAGTCGGCGCACTATTGCTGCATTCACACCTTTCCTTAAAAATTCACTCACACTTATAAGACACCTCATTACTGTCAAACTATCTCCTGCTATATATCAAAGAATTGCCGCAATGGCACTAAGACAGAAAAAATAATAATCTGACGAAAGACATTTCATTAATCCTACTTTGCGATTGCAGCCTGAGAGGGCGTGTCATAATAGTGATTATGGCACGCCCTCTCTCCTCGTTTCCACTTATGGCAAGGTCGGCGGCGATGCCTTCTCGCCGACGACGACAACTCCTACTTTAAAAACATAAATACTGTTATATAATTGATAATCAATATTATAACAAATTAATTTTAAATAATTTGATAAAAAAGTCAAGAAAAATTTTGCGGATTAAAAAATTTGTTGTAATTTTGCAGTCGAAATCACAACGCGGGATGGAGCAGTGGTAGCTCGTTGGGCTCATAACCCAAAGGTCGCAGGTTCGAGTCCTGCTCCCGCCACCACTAAAGCGAATCTTCTTGATTCGCTTTTTTTTGTTATTATGGTCATCGAATATATTGGCCATCTAATATATTGGTCGTCAGCGGCGCCTCCTCTCCCCCGGTTCGCGATGCAACGTCGCGAAGCCACCGGGAGGGAGGAGCCTCCGGCGACGACAATAAGTAACCATTCAGATTTTGGCGCATTGACACAAATACAATGGAAGTAATCTACGAAGATAATCACCTCATTATCGTCAACAAGGCCGTGGGCGAGATAGTGCAGGGCGACAAGACCGGCGACACTCCTCTCTCGGAGATAGTGAAGCAGTATATCAAAGAGAAGTATAACAAGCCGGGCAACGTGTTTTGCGGTGTTACACATCGCATAGACAGGCCTGTGGAGGGTCTTGTGGTGTTTGCACGGACCTCAAAGGCTTTGGAAAGGATGAACCGCATGTTTCGCGAGGGTGAAGTGCATAAGACATATCACGCCATAGTGGAGGGGCATCCTGAAAATCCGGAGGGTTTGCTCGAAGATTATCTCGTGTCGGATGGCAGAATCAACAAGACATTCGTCACCGATAAGAACAACAAAGATGCGAAGCTGTCACGTCTGCGCTACCGCACAATCGAGAGCTTCGACCGCTACACCCTATTGGAAATAGAACTTCTTACCGGACGCAAACATCAGGTAAGGGCACAACTCGCAGCCATGGGGCATCCTATAAAGGGAGACCTGAAATATGGAGCGAAGCGAAGCAACCGTAACGGAGGCATCTCCTTACAATCTCACCGCATAGAGTTCATTCACCCTGTGAGCAAGCAACCCATCGACATAACACTTCCTAACGAGCCGTCCCTATGATACGGGGCCTTAATCCAAATTGGTAAAAACAAGCCCAACTTCAAGCAAAATATGGAACGGCAAGAAAGGGTGCATCTACTTTGATGCACCCTTTTCTTTGGTTTGCGGTCATTCTTATGCCGCGACAATAATGGCTACGTGGTTTCTAAAAAGGCATTAAGATCAAGGTCGGTAATATAATCCTTAAACATTGTAAATTTAGATAAAAATCCTGAGATTTTTACACCGGCAGTATAAAAAATCAAGGCT
>CAJTYC010000078.1 GCA_910584185.1 uncultured Muribaculaceae bacterium | reverse complement strand
GCTGATTTATCAGCATTACATTCATTTCGTGGTGCATACTTTTAGAGGAAAGATACCATCTTTATACGGCAAAACGGCTCGTGAGAGCCGTTTTGTTTTATGTGGTAACTTTGGCTCCCGGATGGCACGTGTGTTACCATCGTTTATTTCCGGGGTGCGCCACGGTGGGCGACTGAATTGTTCCACCATCACAAATCTGCCATCCTTGTCGATCGCTATGACATTTACCCAAGTGGGGTATTCAAGTATGTAGAACTCATCGTTGATTCTGCCGTCAGGCAATTCTACAGTATCCCTTCGGGCCGTAAGCCAAGGCCGACGTATCAGATATTCGCTATTTACCAAACGCCATTTTCCAATCTTCGCCATCTACATTAATTATGTTTAATAAAAAACGATAATACAGGTAATAATATTGTGATATACAGTAACTATGACGGTACTAAAAAGGGAAGTAAAAAAGAGGAGGATGCTCTAAGAGCTCTCCTCCCCTTCACAGATATAGGCAGAAAAATATTTTCAGATTAACGAATCACTTTGGTGCTTTTACCATTCACGATTTGGATGAATATGCCATGCACTCCCTCAACAGGTTGTGCCACTTCCACTCCCTGGAGGTTGAACCAACGTTCTTCGCTCCGGATTTCTATCTCTGTTACACCTGAATGGTCGTTCTTCACTTTAGCGTAAAGCATCGCATCAGTGTCTACTGTTGTGACGGGTTCCGTCATGGCTTCGTCAGAATACCATGTCACCTCTTTGTCGCCAAGCTTGGCCGGAAGATCGCCGTTGGTATAGAGCACAGGTATTTCATCGGCATCATTAAGCGAGTTCTCGCTTTCGGTTTCCGCTATCAAATACTCCACTTTGAAGACCTTTGCACCGGCCAAAACAGGATGCAGGTCTTCGCCGATGTTTTGTCCGAATGCTTCGCCGAGCAGATAGGCCACCTCTCCCGATTTCATCTGTTCAGGTGTAACTGATGTGTGACCATCGGTAATTTCATAATTTACGATAGCGAACATGTTGAAGCAATTTTGCTTCGAGGTTGTTCCTCCAGCGCATCCCGCCACTTTGGTGCCGCTGATTTCTCCTACATTAAACACATTCTCAATCGTAGCCTTGGCAACATGACCGCCCACCACGCCGCCACAATTTGTGGTGCCGGAGATATTACCCGTGTTATAGCAATTCTGCATAGATGCTGTAAGCTGATTCAGATTTCCGACCACACCGCCGATATATGTACTGCTGCCGGTCACATCCGCATTGTTGACGCAATTCTTTATGACGCTGTGCTGATGGGCGAATCCTACCACCCCGGCGGAATTCTGTTTGGCTGTTACCTTTCCGCTTACAGTTATGTCACTTATCACCGACTGCTTTTCAGCAGATGCACCCTTCATGTATCCAAACAATCCTTGGTTTGTGGTTTTAGGCATGTTGATATAAACGTCGGAGATGGTGTGGCCATTGCCATTGAAATTGGCGGTAAACGGCTTGCTTGAAGTTCCGATGGGCGTCCAATTGAAACCTCCGAGGCTTATGTCGTCTACAACAATTGCATCTGAAGAATTGCCGTTGTTTATTTCTGCGGCATACCAGGCAAGTTCGGCTCCGTTGCTCAGCTGATATACACCATCTGCAAGAGCCGGTTCTGTTTTGGTTTTACCGTCCCAAGCTCCATCGAGCGGTTTGAGATCAAGTGCAAATATCTGTTCTCCCTCCGCATCGTCGTCTATGGTGAATGAGGTGTGGAGGCATCTGTATCCTTCGGCCTTGGCTTCGATATCATATGTGCCGTATGAACCGGCATAAAGTCCGGTGGTCTCATCGGCCGTGAGAAGTTTGCCTCGGTGTGTAATCGATACTTCCACATCGTTTGCGTTTGACTCTATCTTTATTGCGAATGTGCGGTAAGCCGATACAGGTATACTTACATCAGGTATCATACCGAAATATGTCTTGTGGGCCACTGCATTGAAGTTGGGTAAACGACCTTTTTCCGGGTCTATGGTCCGGTGGTTGCCTATCGGATCTCCAAATCCGTTGACTTGAATTACACCTTCGGTCATTTCTATGCATGGGGTAGCTGTGGCATCATGGTCTGTCGGAATGGTAACGCTTACCTCCTGTGCCGAAGGTGCCGAGCCGAATGTGTATTGGCCTTTACCCTGAATAAGTGAACTTCCGTTGGGAATGCCGTTGTAAGTGACATATGCCGACATATTGTAGATACCTGCAAGTTTGTTGGCCGGATGAAACAGTCCTGAATATTGTATCTTCACTTTGTCGCCGGGCTGGAATATCTTGCTTCCTGGCGTGGTGACGTTGGTAATCTCGCGGTGACATGGCTTGGCTGTAAGCACCTGGTAAGTGGAGTTGCCGTTGGTATCGGTCATGCGGACAATCTGACGCCCTTCCTTAAGAAGTAATGTATATGATCCGTCGGCGTTCTTGGTTACACCTTCGGTGCCGAAACCGTCATATGTGGCCATGCGCTCGCCGATGCGTGCATAAGCCATGGTGATGGTCTCAACATTCTCCGGGGTGAATGTGTAGTATGCTCCACCTTCAGTGTCAAGATAGTAGAATACATCATGCTCGGCATCGACATTCTTGCCGGCCATCTTAAGTGTTTCTGAATTATAAGCTTCATTTATCAGCATGTTGGGAACTACTGAAGATTCATCTTCTCCCACGCTTACCACATAGGCGGCTGTGTTCTCGGGCCATATGGCGCTCCAGTATTCACCTCCGACTATCGGTGTCTTTACAGTATCTTTATAGAAGTTCACTCCTATGGCATCGTAGGTCACAAGCACTATCACTGTGCCGCGTGCTTTAGCCTTTATGTCCGCCCATGCCGAACCCTGACGCGTGTTTATCTCAAGCACTTCGTTGTCGGGTGTGCCGTCAATCCCTATCACTGTGTAATGAAAGTCCGGCTCGAAGAAGTAGTTGTTGACGGTATTGTCTGTTAGCTCCCATGTGCGCATGGCGTGAGCCTTGAATGTGTCGCCTACGTTCAGTTTAAGGTGTCCTTGTTCGTTCACATTTACAAAGAGATTGCCGGTTTCATAGCCTTGGTTGTGCATCACATCGTGTACTATGGTTTCCGGTGCAAAGACCCTGTAGTCTTCTTCCGAGAAGTTAAGGACAGGACGTTTTGTCTCATTTGCGGCAAAAGTGAAATATCCTGCTTGCGTAAGCCCTCCTGCCTTCCATGTGCGGTAGGAGTAGACTTGTCCTTGGGTCAGGGAGTAGGTGACTTCCTTGGTGCCATCCGTGGTTATTGTGCTGGAAGGTGTCACGATGTTGAAGTCGGTGAAGTGTGTTTTCTTCGTGCCGATTTCCAACTCTGCCTCCGCCGGCAAGGTGATGGTATAATCACCCTCCGCCGATACCTTCGCTGCAGTTTTGGTGCTTACTCCGGTGGCCTCTGCGTTCATGCAGAGTGTGCCGAGTGCTGCAAGCACCATGAAGATGTTGATTTTTTTCATGATGATTTATAGTGATTGATTAAATTGTTTGTAATTAATATGCAATATATTTCACACCGTTCTTTATATATATTTCTCCACTATTCACATTGGAAACTTTTATGCCTTGGAGATTATATATATCGGCATTCTCATCTGTAGTGTCTTGATGAGGGTCGGTAATGCCGGATTCTCCCTTGGGGTTTAGTGCAAGGAAGTGACCGGGGTTGATGTATACACCATGCTTGCCGAGCAGTTTTCCCTGGGGTGACCATTGATAGAGTGTACCTCCCTCAACGAAGCCTGCCGCGTCGGTGGCGTAGATATAGCCGGTGTACGGGTTCACATATATTCCGTATGGCATTACCATTTTCTTGATATCTTCTACTATGCTGCCGGGAAGCTCTTCTTCGATTCCTTCCTCGCCATCTGTGTCAAATGCTTTTTGGGGGTCGATGGTGACATAGTTGAAGGTATAATCACCGCTGTTGTATGAATAGCCGGCTCCCACTGCATAGAAGCTTCCATCCAAAGCGGTGCAGTTGTAGGTTGAGGAGCACGTCAGGCTCACAAAACAATTGTCATCGGGTAAACCGGCGAGCACTGCATCGCTGTCTATTATGATTGTTGCACCTGGTATATCGTAGTAGTCGCCGGGCGAATTGAGGCAGAGGTATTGACCGCTCTGCGACATCTTGCTGCACATGTTTATTTGGCCGGTATCTACCGTTCTTTCCAATTTCAATGTTTCAGCATCGAGCACGCTTAATGTAGTCTCGTAGTCGTGACCTTCCTGGAATGCGTAGCCCCCGCTATTCGCTACAAAGAGCTTCCCTCGGTAGTAGGCTATACCCTCCGGCTCATATCCGACCTCGGTCGCATCGATTACCTTGAATGTATTGGCATCTATCTTGGCCACGAAACCTTTTTCGAATTCTTTGGTGCCGTTTATGGTGCCGCATTCATGACCGTATGAGGTGACATATACGTAGTTGCCGTCGGTGGCGAGTCGCCGGTTGTTGGGAATATCTTCGGTGGCCGCTACCGCTTTCCCTTGAGCATTGATAAATTGCACGATGTTCGACCAGTTCACGGTGATGGCTATCAGGTCAGGGCGCACCTGGATGATGTCGTTGGGCGTGTCTCCGATTTTGTAGCCATTCACATCGCGAAACCATTGGTTACTGACAATCTTGCCATTCTCAAAGTAGCTCACTTTGCCGTTGTCTGACTGCCAGTTTCCTTCGTTTAGTACTATCAGTTTCTCCTGCGCATTGACACCAATTGAAGTTGACAAAGCGACAGCACAAACCAACATGCTGTTGTACTCTTTTTTCATATGTTGTGATTTTGATATTGATTATTATTAGTTTTAATTAGCCCTATTAGCCCTATTAGACTTATTTGTCTATAAGCCATACAAAATTTGCTTATATGGAGACAGTCAGGGAGAATGTGAAGCTGCGGCCGGGCATAGGGTAGCGCGGCACATGCTCGTATTGCTCGTCGAGCAGGTCGTTTATCTCAAGTGAGGCCATGAGCATCTTCCATCGGCCGGTGAGCTTAAGGTCTATATTATTGTATGGCTTCAGCACATCCTCGGGGTCTGCATATGACCACATGCGTTCGCCCACATGCAGGTCAGACACGGTCAATGATATCCAACGCCAGCCCACTATACCGGTTATGCCGTAAGAGAGGGTGGGCGAGTAGCATATTGGCTTGTTGTATGATTGGCTCTCGGGGTTGGTCTTGTTGAGGTCTTTCTGCCATGTCAGCGAGCCGGTGAGCGAGAATGTCCATTCGTGTGGCGTGAAGCGTCCGCTCACGTTGGCGTTGAGTCCGCGGCAGTGTGTCTTGCCGTAGTTCATCATCGACCAGGAGTATGTGCCTTTGAGCGGAAGACAGACTATACGGTTGTCTATCCGGTTGATGTAGCCGTCTACCTGGGCCGAGGCCGACCAGAGCGGTGTGTCGTAGTGATACTCGAGTCCGAGGTCCCATTGGCGGGTATATTCCGGCTTGAGGTTGCGGTTGCCAACTTGTGTGTAGTAGAGGTCGTTGAGCGTGGGCACGCGGAATATCTTCTTATACCAGGCGCGCACGGAGAAGCCTTTTATGGAGTAGCCCAGTGTCACGGAGGGAGTGAACCGGCTGAGCGGGTCGGCGGCCCCGGCGTGGGTGCGTGTATGGTCCCGATAGTGCTGATAGAGCATTGAGGCTGCGAGCCGCACTCCCCATTGCTCCGCCTGTATCGCTAACACGGCTTTCTGGTCCAGACGGCGCACTGTGCGGAAGTTGCGAAGGTCGGCCTTGAGCCATGATTGGCGCAGGTCGTAGCCGGCGTTGACCGATAGCCAGTCAAACGGCGTGTAGGAGTACGAGGCGGAGGCGTATATATCTTTCTGGTGGTAGTGGTTGTTGACGCGTGCTGTGTTTTGGTTTTCAGGATAGTCGGTGCAGTATCTAAGATATTCTTGTGTGTATTTGGCGTTGAAGAGCACTTGGTGGCCGTGGGCGAACCTGTGCGTCCAGGAGGCTTGTCCGAACCAGTCCACGTCCCATTCGCGGCCTACGTTTATATATTTGTCAGAGAGCCGGCGCACTATGCCTCCCGGCACTCCGCGCTCCGACACGTAGCAGTATAAGTGTGTGGAGAAACCTTTATGAAATGCAGCTCCCTCTATGCGGTAATATTCGATGTCGGAGTTCTTGCGCCTCCCTATCGTGTCTTCATATTGCGATTTGTATCTGAATTTATAATCACCCTTGGAGTTGAGATATTCTCCATCTATAAAGCCGGACCAGCCTCGATGATTAAATTGTGCATTTAATTTCCCTTTATAGGTGTGAAACGAACCGATTGATCCCAACACTGAGAGCGAGTCAGTGTCGGGGCGGCGTGTGCGCAGGTATACTGTGGCACCTGAGGCGAACTCCGATGGCGACTGGCAGCGGTCGAGTTTGTTGGCGTTGTATAGTGACACTGACTCCAAGGTGGAGAGTGAGAATTTGCCGAGGTCTACGGTGCCGTTCTGTGCGTTGGTTATCCTTATGCCGTCGATATATACCCCCACGTGCTGTGCTCCCAACGACCGGACGTTTATAGTCTTCAGTCCGCCGAGTCCGCCGTAGTCCTTTATTTGCACACCGGCGAAATATTTCAGTGCGTCCGCTATAGAGGTGGATGATAAGGCCTGCAGCTGCGGCCCTTCGAGTGTCTGCGCAGTGGCGAGCGGCCTGCGGCTTGCCGTCACCACAAGTTCGCTAAGCGATTGTGTGCTGTCTGCGTGTTGTTTGGCCTGGAGTGTCATACTCCCTGCCACAACCGCTGTTATAAATAAAAATGACCTCATTCGAGTCTCCATTTTCCCGTGGCATCTTGCGACACCAATTGGTGATTAAGCGGGAATGAGAACTTCTCAATGAAGTCGTGATGAGCCATATGCATAGCCGCCATATGTGGTGGCAGCTACCGACAAACCCATTTTCCCGCAGGTTTTCGTGTCTTTGCATGGCAGGTCTTCTGACTTTTTCCTTTGCTCACCGCGCCTTCTCAGAGCTTGGCTCCAATGACTTATTGCGATGACCTTAACGGCTTTTAGCCGTGTGGAAATTACAGCAGCGGGTACTGTTCCGGATTCACACCGGATTCCCTCTTGCAGCCGGCACCATCATTTCTCAGATGCAGCCGGCACCATTGCAACCGCTAAATTACAAAATTTACCATGATTTGCAAAATTTTTTAATCGTTACTTAACTTTTTTGCTCTCTGTTGTCACAAAAACCGAATCGCGTTGTTATATATATATTACAGTTTATGTAATGACTCCTCTATACAAACTATATTGAATTCTTATAAAAGGTTACATTATGCTGAAACAATTCTCATTATTGGCTCTGTTGTCTATTTGTCCGCATGCATTTGCTCAACTTGCCAACGACTCAATAGCGAACGGTCAGGTGGCCGGCGACTCTGTCGCAGCCGATTCGATAGCCTCATACACTCTCGACGAGTTTGTGGTGCAAGGGCGCACGCAGCGTGTCATCAAGAATGGTGTCGAGTATATCCCGGCCAAGAAAACCAAGAAGACCTCGATCGATGCAACGCATCTGCTCAACAATATGCAGATTCCTACTATCAACATTGACCCTGTGTCTAATGCCGTGACCACCGTGTCTGGCAAGGGCGTCTCCATCTTTATCGATTATGTGCCGGCCACCGACCAGGATGTGAAGTCTCTACGTCCCGAAGATGTAATCAGGGTGGAGGTGCTAAATTATCCCGATGACCCGCGTTTCAAGGATGCCGCCCATGTAGTGAATTTCATAATGCAACATTATGAGTGGGGCGGTTACACCAAACTGACAGCGGAAGGTAAGCTGCTCGCTGTCGATAATGTAAGCCCAAGCGTTTTCTCGAGGTTCGTTTACGGCAAGTGGACTTTCGATGCTTTCGCCTATGCCGCATGGTCGCATATGGGCAGAAATCCTTCTGAACAGTCCTCAACTTTCCGCAATGTTTATTTCGATGGCAACCATTATGATGAGATTGTAAGAAAGTCTAACGTCGATGATTATTCCTCACGCTCCAATCAGCAATATTATTCGTTGTTGGCCAGTTACAGGCGTGATGATATGTTTATCCAGCATGCCGTATCCTTCGGCCGCTCTCACACCCCGAGTTCGCATTATAATTCCACCGTGTCGCTTTCCGACAATATTGCTGACGACGCAACTTCGCTCAATCGCGAAAAGCTGATGTCGCTTTATCCCGCTGTGCGTGGATATTATTTTTTCGACCTCCCCAAGGGCAATTTGCTTTCCGCCTCGTGGAATTTCACCTATGGTGCCACAAAGCGCAGCTCTCTTTATGCTCTTGCCGATTTTGCTCCGATCATCAACGACAACCGAGAGAAAGTATATTCGCCCACTGCATCTTTGCAATATGCCAAGAAGTTCGGCCACAACAATGCGTTGCGCGTTGACCTGATGACTTACAATACAATCTATGATACCCGTTATTTCGGTTCGGACAATAGCCGCCAGAAACTGCTATCGTCTGAAAACATGCTCTTCCTCATTTATACCCAGAGCTGGAAGAAGCTGAGCCTCTACACCCGTGTCGGCGCTTCGTATGTGGTGGGACGTGTGAATGGAAACACCACTCTTGAGCAGTGGAACCCGCGACTCGGCTTGCAGTTGGAGTATAATATCAACGACAAGCATTCGGTAAGCATGGAGGGCTGGTGGGGAAATTCGCATCCGGAGGCTTCGACGGCCAATGAAGCTTTGGTGCGCCAGAATGAATTGATGTGGCTCCAGGGCAATCCTGATCTGAAGAACACGCTCTTCGCCTCGGCCAGCGCGTCATATACCTTTATACCCACCAACAATTTCTCGCTCTCCGCCGTATTCGAATATGAGGGCAATCCCGACAAGCAGGCTTACATGTATTATGAATTGCCCGGCTATGACGGCCTTGTGCGTCAGGTGGTCAACAGCGGCGACGCACACTCTTATTCGGGCTATATTTCGGCACAGTTGAAACTCTTCAATAATGCCTTGAGCCTGAGGGCTATGGGGCAAGCACAACGTATGGTGCTTACGGGCAGGGACGCGCAGTCAACCAATCTGCTATTTGCGAATGCGAGCGTGCAATATTCCAACAAGAACTGGTCCGTGATGCTCTATTACAACTCTCCGCGCAAGCAGCTAAATGCCTGGACTGCAGGCTCGCTTTACAGCTTCAAGAGCACCTACGGCTTATATGTAAACTATGGCGTAGGCAATTTCAAGGCGAGCCTTCAGTTCCGCAACTGGTTCAACAAAGACGGCTTCGTCACCTCGAAGTTCAATTCTGACCGCTATTCCGAACATGCAGTGGCGTGGGACGGCTCGATATCCCGCTCGCTCGCCCTGACGCTCTCCTACACATTCAACTACGGCAAGAAAGTATCCAACAACAATGAGTCAGGAGCCGGTGGAGGAGTAGGAAGCGCAATCCTAAAGTAACGAGAAACTAACAATGAAAAATGAATAATGCCTATTCAATAAGAAAATCGATGCGAAGCCACCGGGGGTGAGGAGCCTCCGGTGACGACAACAATGATATTTCAAAGAAGTAAGCATACAGGTTCATCAATAATTTGGTTTTAACAACTCAATATATTATCTTTACGCTCGTAATCTTAAGACACTCCACATTATGAGAAATTTTATACTTTCAGCAGCTTTAGCCGCCACAGCCCTCGGCACTTCTATTAACGCCTCTGCCCAGAAGGTCTATTCCACCAACTATAAGTATCAGGCCGACGTAAATGTATTCGTAACCGATCGCGAATATAAGGCGGACCTGGTGGTGTATAAGACAAAGCATTCTTATAATGCAAAAGCCAACGAAAACAAGGGCATATGGTATTTCACCAACCATCATTATGATGCCGACAAGAAGATATATTTCGTGGACCACGAATATCAGGCCGACCTCGTGATATACTTCACCGACCGCGAATACAAAGCCGGCTGGAAGAAAAACGACAAAAAACATATGATGTATTAACCCTCCCCAAAAAAATCTGCACCGGCATAGCCGGATATGTGTCGCAAAGCGACCTTGTCTCCCAAATTATTTATTAACTTTGCAGCCGAAAAGTTTTTCGTTAGTATGGCAAAACAATTCGGTATTATTTTCGGTTGTCTGTTATTAGGCGAACTCCTTGCCCTCGTGCCCGGCATGACGATTCCCGGCAGCATATGGGGCATGCTGATTCTTACGTTCTTGTTGAAACGCGGTGTAGTCCGCGCTGATTCCATCAAGCCTATCTGCCGTTTCCTTATCGACAACATGGCTTTCTTCTTCATCCCACCGGGAGTGGCCCTCATGCTCTATTTCGACCTCATAGGCCGTGAGCTCGTGCCTATCACAGTGGCTACCGTGGTCAGCATAATCATCGTGCTCCTCGTCACAGGCCACCTGCATCAGTATCTCCATTCACGTTTCAAAAATCGTCACAAGTAGCATCATGTCGTTCTTCGAAATAGCCAAAAATCCTCTCTCCACTATCACCCTGACATTCATAGTGTTTGGCCTCGCCACAGCTTTGCAGCGCCGCACCAAGTCTGCCCTGCTCAATCCGCTCGTGCTGACCATAGCTTTCCTGATTTGCTTCCTGAAGTTCACCGGCATATCTTTCGAACAGTATTATGAGGGTGGCCGCATGATTGAGTTCTGGCTGAAGCCGGCCATCGTGGCCCTCGCCCTGCCGCTCTATAATGAATTGAAGCATATCCGGAGCCAGTTTCTGACTCTCTTCCTCACTGAGTTGGCCGGGTGCGTCATCGGCATAGTTTCGGTGGTGCTCATAGCCTATTGGCTCGGTGCAAGCCCTGATGTGATCCGCTCGCTCGCCCCGAAGTCGGTCTCCACACCTATCGCCATCGAGATAGCCAACCAGATAGGGGGCATACCGGCATTGACCTCCGCAATAGTTGTGATTGTCGGCATGTTGGGCGCCATGGCGGGTGTGAAGACAATGGAGTGGGGGAGAATAAAAAGCCCGGTGTCAAAGAGCCTTAGCATGGGCACGGCGGCGCACGTGATGGGCACAAACCGAATAAGCCAATATGGCGACCGTTATGGAGCTTACGCCACATTGGGCCTGATCCTTAACGGCATAATGACTGCTTTTCTCGCCGGCCCAATCGTCAATATGATTTTATGACAATTTCATTGTCATAAAAAACTCTGGCCCGAGCAAAATATATTTATTTATTAGGGTGTTCAGTTTCGTGTTCCAAAATTAACTCGCTTTGTTGAGCGTTCTGG
>CAJTYC010000077.1 GCA_910584185.1 uncultured Muribaculaceae bacterium | reverse complement strand
GAGGAGCCTCCGGCGACGACCATAATCAACTGTATAGATTCTTAGTGGTCGTCGCCGGAGGCTACTCTCTCCCGGTGGCTTCGCGATGCCCTTAGAGCCCATCGCTACATTATAGTCAGAGCGATTCTTTCATGCGCTTGTAGATAAAGTTTTTGCCTCGCGACATCTTATCGCCCTTTGGCTGCTCTATGCCGGGTAGCTTCACTGCGCCATCCTTCTGAATCCAGTCTACCAGCGCGTCTGTCCATTCTATCATGCCTTGGCGAGTGGGGTGCGGGTTCGTCTTGCTCTGGCGCGGCAACTTCAAGTCGAAACTGCGGAAGAAGTGGCCATCGCCCATCTCATCGGCAAGCCAAGCATTTAGAGTCTCACCCTTGCTATGGCCCGGCCACGACGGAGGGCCTACCCATATCACCGGCACATCGCCGGCAGCAGCCTTTATTGCATCCACCTGGGCCTCGAACCTTGAAGGCTTCGGCTCAAAAAGTTCATTCATGCCGAGGCTCACCAATATCAAGTCCGGGCTGTAAGTCTTGACAAGCGTAGGGAGCTTCGGAGTGCTCCCCCACTTCTTGATGGTCGAGCCATCCCACACCACAGTCGACACGTCGAAGCCATTCTGCTTGCCATAGGCATGCAGACGCTCAGCGAGCCAACCGGTCATCGAGTCGCCGATGAAAAGCACATTGCGGGCCACAGGCCGCTTGTCAGCCGCCTCCTCTGTCTGCGCCGGCATCATAAACACCGTGAGCAGAGCCATAAGCGACAATATCAGATTTCTCATAACTATAATTTTTAGGGCGGAGAATATCTCCACCCTACAGATTAACAAATCAAACATCCATTACGTTCATCGCGCCCGAAAGTTCGTGGCGCCGCATACGTGCCAGCTCATTGGCCACCACCACCGCACTCGAGATATGATTGCATATATGCTCCGGAGCAATCAGCGAATCGATATGCGACTTATGCAAAGCCTCGCGCACACTCTCTCGCACCCCCGACAGCACTATCATGATACCCTCCTCGTGCGACGACTCAATCAATATCTGGAGATTATGGATACCGGTTGAATCGATAAAGGGCACACGGCGCATACGTATGATGCGCACGAGAGGAGTCTCGCTCGTGCCCGAACGCATCATCTCATCAAACTTCGTGGCCGCCCCGAAGAAGAACGGGCCGTCAATCTCATAGACCGACACACCGGGCTGCAGGTCAAGCACCTCATGGGTGGTCATGTCGGCATCGGCGGCATCAAGCTGTTCGCCATAGACCTTGATGGTGGTGTTTTCCGACACACGGCGCAAGAACACAATCACGGCGAGCAGCATGCCTATCTCTATGGCTATGGTAAGGTCGAAAATCACAGTGAGCAGGAAAGTCACCACGAGCACCCACACATCACCCTTGGGATTGTTGACCATGCCGCGAATGGTGCGCCAACCGCTCATATTGTAGGCCACCATGATAAGCACGGCAGCGAGGCAAGCCATCGGCACCTGGTTGATGAGCGGCATCGCGAAAAGAAATATCAACAGCAGCACCAGCGCATGAACCATGCCGGCCACCGGAGTGCGGCCACCGTTGGTGATATTGGCCATGGTGCGGGCTATTGCACCCGTCACCGGTATGCCACCGAAGAGCGGCACGGTGATGTTGGCTATGCCCTGGCCTATCAGCTCCGTGTTGGAATTTGTGCGCGAACCCGTCACACCGTCTGCCACAGTGGCAGAAAGCAGCGACTCGATTGCGCCCAACATTGCAATCGTGAAGGCTGAGGGGAGCAACAGGTTTATCGACGCCATGTCAAAACCAATGACATGCGGCGCAGGCAGCGCACCATCGATAGAGCCAAAACGGTCGCCGATGGTCTGCACACCCGTCACACCGAAATATTCGCGCGCCACATAAAGGAGCAGCGTAACCAGCACAATTGCCGACAACGGCCCCGGTATGCGCTTCGATATCTTAGGCATGACAATGATGATAGCCAGCGAAGCGAGACCCACCAAGAGGGTGGCGAGATTCACCGTGCCGAAATGACGCAGATATACACCCCACTTGCCTAAAAAGTCGCCGGACACCGGCTCCGAAATGGTCAGACCGAAGAAATCAGGCATCTGAGTGGAGAAAATCGTGACCGCGATACCGGCCGTGAAACCCACCACGATGGGATACGGTATGAACTTAATCACCGACCCGAGCCTGAACAAACCGAGAAGCACAAGAATACATCCGGCCATAAACGTCGCCATGGACAGCCCCTCGAGGCCATACATGGCTATGATATTATATATGATGACGATGAAAGCGCCTGTGGGTCCGCCTATCTGCACCGAGTTACCGCCGAAAGCCGACACCATGAAACCACCTACTATGGCCGTGATGAGACCCACCGCCGGTGTCACGCCACTCGCTATAGCAAACGCGATAGCCAACGGAATGGCAATTATGCCAACCACAATACCCGCAATGATGTCTTGCTTGAAGCGCGACATCGAATATCCTTTCCACAAAGCCGCCGAAGCGGGGTGGAAGTCAATACTCCTGATCTTAAACATATCTTAAACCTATTACCTTTGTACTTTTACCTCAATATATTACATCGCAAGAGCCATATGTGCAAGCCAATGCGACAGGCTGCAAAATTAACGAAAAATAGCCACATAGGCAAATTTTTGGGTTCACGATGTTAAGAATTGTTAACACATTTTGATATGTCGCTGATTATTTCTACTTTTGCACCGTTGTAGTAATGTACAACAGTAGAACCAACTGTATAACCTACACATTGAAGTAATGATTGAACTTAAAGATATAGAGTTTTCCTACCGCAAGAAAGGTGCGCCCGCCCTCACCGCAGTGAGTGCGGTCATAGGGCCGGGCGTGCACCTTTTGGCAGGCGAGAACGGGGCCGGCAAGACCACATTGCTGCATCTGATAGCAGGGCTGTCGCGACCGCAAGCCGGAGAAGTGCTGATCGACGGCACGTCACCAGCCGGAGGCATGCCCCACGACATGGGGCGCACATTTCTCATAGAAGAAGGGATGCAGCTTCCGGGCAAGACGATACGCGGGTTCGCGCATCTGCACTCGGCCTTCTACCCCAACTTCTCGGCAGAAGCCTTCACGGCCAACCTCGCGGCGTTCGGCCTTTCGGGCGACGAACCGATGAAATCGCAATCCTTGGGCAACCGCAAGAAAGCACAGCTTGCCTACGCATTGGCATTGGGAGTTGAAGTGCTGCTGCTCGACGAACCCACCAACGCACTCGACATAGAGAGCAAGGCCACACTGCGCAAGCTCATAGCCTCCAACATCACCGAAACGCAGACTCTGATTATCTCCACACATACTGTGCTGGAACTTGAGAATATGTTTGACGGCGGTCTTATACTCTCACGCTCGCGGCTCGTATTCGCAGGCACCGAAGAGGCCGTGGCCACACGGCTTGCCTTCAGGGTTAGCCGTGCCCCGCTGCAAGAGGCAATATACACTGAGATACAGCCGGGCCGAGTACTCAGTATATGCCCTGCCAACGACTCAGAGGAGACGCGCGTGGACTGGCGACTCTTCTACTCCGCACTTCACTCGCCCAAGCGCTCTGAGATAGCACGCGTGCTCATGCAAGACACACCTGCAACTGCTAATGATGAAGATTAACCAAACCGATACAAATATGGTTATCAACAACAACGACATAGACAATCAACACACCGTGACCCCTCAAGAAGGGTTCTCATGGCATAGAGTGGGCCTCCTCTACCGATATTACGGCACAATCGTCAACAAGCAGACTTTGATATACTTCATCGTCTCGGCCTTGTGCGCCGTATTGACACTCCTGCCGGTGCATGAAATGATTCAGGTGAGCTTCTTCACATTGATATGGACAGTGCTGCCACTGATGTACACACTCGCCCCATGCGCATTCGGCCAGCAATCAGCCTCCCCCATTGTGGAGAGGCTTATCCCGGCACGCGCTTCGGAGAAGCTCGCGTTCTTCCTCTCCTATCTTTTAGTGGTGCTTCCTATCGCAGTATACGCGCTACCCGTCGCGGCCATGTGGTTATACAGCCAGATACCTTCTGTGCAGACACATGAAATGATGGAGCTGCTCGACCTCAGGGCAAGTTCGCCCACAGTGCTCCAGCTGTTCAACACATTGAGAAGCGTCGCCTTAGTGCTTGCCTGCCTGCTTGTGGTGGAGAACGCACGCAGCAACAAGATATTCAAGGGTATCATAACAGTGATCGCCTTCGACTTCCTCTTAGGGCTGCTCGGTGCAGTTCGGGGATTTGTCTATGTATTTCAGGAAGGCATCAAGGCCGGCAAAGCCGGCATAGACCCGGAAAATCCACACGCCATCACCCAAAAAATGATAGAGGAGATAACGTGCTCGCCGAGCTATATGACATTCATGTATATATTGCTGATAGCGATAGCGGGCATCATGATATGGCGGATTTACGTCACATTGAAACGCAAGAACCTGTAGGGAGATGATGGAATTTAACGACAACAAACCGATATACAAGCAGATAGTTGAATACGCATTCAACTGCATCATAGATGGGATGTGGCCTCCAGGAAGCCGCATCCCGTCGGTACGTGAGCTTGCAGGCGACTTGGGTGTGAACACGCGCACCGTGCTCAAGGCTATGGAGGAACTGCAGGCATTGGCCGTGATAGAGCCACGTCGGGGCATGGGCTTTATACTCAAAGCTGACGCAGCCGACACGGTGCGCGCGGAGAGACAAAGAGAATTTTTCAACGTTACGATACCGGCCTTGAAATCAGAGATGCAACGGCTCGGCATCAGCACACAGGAACTAATAAAAAGAATATCGCAAGATGAATGACACAATCTTAACAGCAGAGCATATCACCAAACGCTTCGCCAACCACACTGCGCTCGACGACGTGAGCATCGAGGTGCCCCGCGGCAAGGTGTACGGGCTTCTCGGTCCCAACGGGGCCGGCAAGACCACACTGATACGAATCATCAACCATATTACCGCCCCCGACTTAGGCACAGTGACATTCAACGGCCATCGCCTCACGGCCGCCGATGTGGTCAACATAGGCTACCTGCCAGAGGAACGAGGACTCTACAAGAAGATGAAAGTGGGTGAGCAGGCATTGTTTTTCGCACGCCTCAAGGGGCTTTCGCGCGCTGAGGCCACAAGCCGGCTCAAGGAGTGGTTCGAACGGATGGAAATATCCGACTGGTGGGACAAGAAGGTGGAGGAACTCTCCAAGGGCATGGCCCAGAAGGTGCAGTTTATCGTCACCGTGCTCCATCGCCCGGAGCTCCTGATATTCGATGAGCCATTTTCCGGCTTCGACCCCATCAACGCCGGCATACTCAAACGCGAGATACTTAAACTCCGCGATGAAGGGAGCACCATTATCTTCTCCACCCACAATATGGAGAGTGTAGAGGAACTTTGCGACAACATCACGCTGATCAACAAATCGCGCAACATACTCTCAGGCGCCGTCAGCGACATTCGCGAACAGTATGCCGACAAAGAGTACCGACTCATTTACAAAGGAGACCCGGCGCGACTCTTCGAGACAACCGACGCCCTCGGTGCCAAGGCGGAGATTCTTCCTGACGACAAATTCGGTAACCGCACAGCAGCGATAATACTCGACACCGCCGAAAAGCGACGGCTCATCAGCGGCCTGAACGAGACTGTCGATATCGTGGGCTTCGAGCGCGTGCTCCCCTCGATGGATAACATTTTCATATCGGCGGTGAAGAACAATGGATAATTATTAATGAATATCTGAATAACTGAAGTTTTACATTTCACTTCCATATTTGATATTTGAAAATCGATATTTAGCATGAATAATTTAGGACTTGTAATAGAACGCGAATATCTGGAGCGGGTGAAACGCAAGAGTTTCATCATCACCACCCTTGTAGTGCCAATAGTAATGATTGCCCTGATGGCGGCCCCGACACTCTTCATGATATTCGGAAAATCGGACGAGAAGGTCGTGCAAGTGGTCGACAACACCGGGCAGATAGCATCTCGTCTGCAAGGCAATGAAGAGATAAAGTTTGTCGCCTCCACTGCGCCGGTCGACACCCTGCGTGCCAATGACGACATCGAGGCGATATTGATAATCAACGCCGACGCGATAACCAATCCGGGCAAGAGCTCCACGCTTCTCAGCCGAGGCTCGGTGCCATTGATGACCGACACCTATATCACCGACCAAATTAAGAAAGCCATAGAGGACATACGTCTCGAATCATACAATATCGAGGGTATACACGAGATACTCGACTCCATCAAGGCCAACGTGACTCTCTCCACTGTACGCATAGACAAAGAGGAAGCCACCGAGACATCATCGGGACTGTCATATGTAATGTCCATGATAATGGACCTGATGCTCTACATGTTCATATTGATATATGGCCAGATGGTAATGACCTCGATTATTGAAGAGAAAAACAACCGCGTGCTCGAGATAGTCGTGTCGTCGGTGAGTCCATTCCAGCTGATGATGGGCAAGATAGCGGGCGTAGGCCTTACAGCCATCACTCAGATATTGATATGGGCGCTCATCATAGGCGCAGGGTCGGCAGTCGCCGTGCCATTCCTCACACCCGACACATTGGGCGCCGATGCGCCCCAGGAGCTTGTGGCAGCCATGACACAGGTTACAGATGCCGGCTTCCTGATTGAGCTTTTCATCACCACAGTGCTATTCTTCATCGGTGGCTTCCTGCTTTACGCTTCAATATACGCAGCTATCGGTTCGGCGGTGAGCAACGTGCAAGATGCGAGCCAGCTCTCCACGATAGCCACACTGCCGATCATCATCGGCATCGTCGGCTCGATGTCGATAATGAACAACCCCGACGGAGGACTCGCCTTCTGGCTGAGCATAATCCCGCTCACGTCACCCATGGCTATGATGGCCCGCGTGCCCTACGGAGTGCCCGTATGGGAACTGGCACTCTCCATAGTGCTGCTCTACGCCACATTTGTCTTCATGATATGGCTCTGTGCAAAAATATACCGAGTGGGTATCTTCATGTACGGCAAGAAGCCCACGCTGACCGAGATAATTAAATGGGCACGCTACAAATAAGCCGACCAGCTAACGGCAGCCGAGGCAATGAGCCACTGAGCCACTGACTCCTGAGCTACTGAACTACTGAACTACTGAACTATCGAACTATCTACCGAGGGCACGATTATGTCGCGCCCTCGCTTTTATTACAGCAATTTATTCCCCAAACACGATTATTAATATTTTTGCAATCATATTTTAGAAATACTTGTCATTTTGAAATTTTATTATTATCTTGCAAACCACAACGAAACGACGTGTCCAATGGGTTACGATTGCCAGCCCGACTTACGACATTGCACGCCAATTTCCTAAACAACAATAACCCAAAACTAAGAGCATGGAAAAAATAAAATTCACGATGAGCATTGCAGCAGCCATTGCATTTGCCATTGCATTTGCCATTGCATCGCACGCCGCTGCGCAGACTGCCAATGTTGACAAGATAGGCATCGACGCCGGCAAAATTCAATTGAGCGGCATAACCGACAACTCAGTCAGGGCAGAGATTGCCGTTGGTAAGTCCGGTGATTATCTTCTATATGCATGGATATTCGGCATCCGCAAATCTGAGGCTCTTACTACGATTATGAGGTCACTGTGGATGGCCATACGGTTGGAACAATCTCTCCACAGCGAGGTAACTGGCAAATGATTGGACTTGACGAAGACAAGCCCGTCGAGTTGAAATCAGGAAGCCACGTTATAGAAATATGTTCAAAAGAACGTGTGACTCCAATGGTGGAGACAATAAAATTGACAACTGAGACAATTGATATCGATGAATTCTCGGCTGACTATGATTCTTATCTTGATAATGCACTAAAAAGGTCAGCCGAGTTTGCAGATAAGGAGATAGAATGCGCGTTAAGGCAAGAGTCTAAACTGAAAAACAAAACGAAAAACACCATAAATGCAGGAACCGTTCTATCTGCCGAACTGCCCCTAAAATATTCATTTTTCACAATCAAGTCGTTTAAGAAAGGAGACGATGTTACCATAACCTCAGCAAGTACTATACCTCATATAATTGATGTGGAGATTTATGGAAATCCGCCAACCGGGGTTATAATGAAGAACTCCGATGTCACAGAAAGGGAAGGGAATAATGTCGAAAGCGGTATCGGTGTGTATCCTCCAATAACCACAGACCCGATACACACTGCAAAGGTGCACATATTTTGCTCCGCAACCACTCCTGAAGAGGGCCAAGGGCTCGGTTGGTATTTCCCTGCCGAGAAAATCACAAGAAACAACTTCAAGGCTTTAGGGAAAGTCAAGATTACGCAGGACGGTTTCTATCTGATAAGGCTACGAGCCACCGATGACATGTATGAAGCTATCGCCGACATCAGTATCGGAACGGAAGAATTTTACGATGATGTGCCTGTATCCGTTTCTGAGTACTATTGCAATATGCTTTCCAACGGGAAAAGCTATACTGTCACTGCCTCATCCAATTATTACTATGGCGATGCAATGCTTTTTGTACGAGGAGCTGATGCCGACAGGCTTGTGGGTTTCAATGACGACACCTCGGAGCCTGACAAAAAGCAATTCGGACTCGGCCCGCTCGATGCGTGCCTCTCGCGTAAATATCTTATAGAGACCTCATGTATAGATATTACCAACTACAGCTCGATAGATCCTGACAAGACCTGAGCCGTAACTGTAGGCGAGTCCGACACCATGATAAAACATATCGGCAAGACTCCTCCGAAAGCCCATTCGTCTTTAGGCGAGCTTGAAGCATACAGCAACCCATACCAACCTGAAATCTTCAATTCTGAGGATATTCTCATGATTAACTCCAACAAATTAATGAGGTTGGTCTCGGTAACTTCCGTGGATGGCGCGGAGATTCTACATCTTGCCCCGGAAGATTATTCCGTCACGATAGGTGCCGGCAGACTGACGCATGGAGGAATTTATATCATTTCAATCGTTGCCGAGGACGGAAGCAAGTATTCAAGCAAACTTATGATTCGCTAACATTTACCATTAATTTCTACATATTCACCTTTATAAAAACATCTGATTATGAAAAATATAATAACCGTTATAATGATATGCATCTGTTTCTCCATGCTGCATGCACTGGGCAATGACTTTGGAGCGGATTCAGATTCCGGAAACAAGGACACTTTCTACTACACGGGCAGTGAAAAAATTAAACTTCATTATGATCCCTCTACTGTCGTGATATTTGATTTCGACGGGCCTTCCGATATTGAAGAAAGCAAAGCCAAGGTAGCCCATCAATATAAAAATCTCAAATATTATAGACACCTAAATATTTCACCGGAAATTAAAGGCGGCAAGGAAACTCGCGTTCTGATATACAATGTCGACAATTCCATCAGAACCACAGACAAAGACAACGATAATCTCCAAAAATATGATTGTTATTATCTTGACGATGGTATGCAAGTTCAGCCCGACGGGTGCATATATGTTGGCATGAAAAAGTCATCGGATTATCCGATATTGGAGAAATATATGTCAGACTTTAATTTAAAATTCTCAGAATTCGTTGATGATGATTTATTATGGTGCGTTTTAGAAATAACCAAAGATACTAAATGCAATCCGATTGAAGTTGCAAATAAGCTCTATGAGACCCAACAATTTCAAAATGCCTCACCAAGCTTCACATTTAACCCCTGGGAAATTTCATACGACCCAAAGGTCTTGGAACAATGGGGTCTATATAATTCCGAATACACCGATACCGACATCTCGGCGAGCAAGGCATGGGGCTATGCCACCGGAAGAGGGGTCCGGGTCGGCATCATCGACTGTGGCATAGATATCAATCACGAAGATCTCAAAGACAACATATCCAAGGATAGATATGACGCGACTTTAGATAAAAAAGTGGAGACATTTAAGATTGACAATTCTCACGGCACCTTGTGTGCGGGCATTGCCGGTGCCGTCCGCAACAACAATCTTCATATTTGCGGTGTTGCACCTGATGCCGTAAACGTTCCTATAAGAGTGGATATTAATTCAAATAAGTTTGCCACACACGCAGGACGAGCGATAGAATGGGCAAGCAATAATGGTGTGGATGTCATGTCCCTTTCATGGGGATGTCCTAAGGATTCTTTGATAATCAAGGCAATAGACTATGCTTTGACAAAAGGACGCGGTGGTAAAGGATGCGTGGTAGTAACATCAGCGGGCAACAATGGCAACAGCAGCGGTGACATAAGTTTTCCCGGCAATTTCAACCGTGATGTAATCACCGTGGGGGCTATAACACAACGGGGAAAAAGATTGTCCACCTCATCCTATGGCAACTACATGTTTGTATGCGCTCCGGGCTACGAAATTATATCGACAGCTCCCGGCAACAAAAATGAGGTAGCCTCTGGAACCTCCATGGCGGCCCCGCACGTGGCAGGAGTCGCTGCCCTTATATTGGAACGTGACTCAACCCTCACTATGAAACAAGTCAGGGAAATCATCGCCAAGAACACTACCGACATAAATCCTGACGACAAGCGCGTGACTAAGGAATTCAAACTAAAGTGGGACAAGGAATACGGTTACGGACTCGTGAACGCTTTCGAGTGCGTACGCAACACCCCGAGGAAATGGTAAATATAAAAAGAAAATTTTAACAACAAAGGGTTAAAAATTTGGAAATGTGGAAATAAATGTCTAATTTTGCGGTGCTTATGGCGCAGTGTGCCATAAGGAGAGAATATTAACCCAATTATTAACGTAATTAATGACTGAATCAAAGATTCAAAGCCCGATCGAGGATTTCGATTGGGAGGGCTACGAAAGTGGTTCGAACACTTCAGAGAAGAGCCGTGAGGAGTTGGTAAACACCTACGACGAGTCACTGAAGACAGCAAAAGAGAACGAAGTTGTAACCGGCATCGTGAAATCGATCAACAAGCGCGAGGTGCGCGTTGATATCGGCATGAAGTCGGACGCCATCATCCCGGTGAGCGAATTCCGCTACAATCCCGACCTCAAGGAAGGCGATGAAGTGGAGGTTTACATCGAGACACTCGAAGATAAGAACGGCCAGCTTCGTCTGAGCCACAAGAAGGCATGCCAGACCCGCAGCTGGGACCGTGTGAACGAGGCACTGCAGAACGACGAGATCATCAAGGGCTACGTAAAGAGCCGCACCAAGGGTGGTATGATCGTCGACGTGTTCGGCATCGAGGCATTCCTTCCGGGTTCACAGATCGACGTACGTCCGATCCGCGACTACGATGTGTTCGTGGGCAAGACCATGGAGTTCAAGGTAGTCAAGATCAACCAGGAATACAAGAACGTGGTGGTGAGCCACAAGGCACTCATCGAGGCAGAGCTCGAGCAGCAGAAGAAAGAGATCATCTCGAAGCTCGAGAAGGGTCAGGTGCTCGAAGGCAAAGTCAAGAACATCACTCCTTACGGTGTGTTTGTTGACCTCGGTGGCGTAGACGGACTCGTGCACATCACAGACCTCAGCTGGGGCC
>CAJTYC010000076.1 GCA_910584185.1 uncultured Muribaculaceae bacterium | reverse complement strand
TTTTAGCCGTTTGAGAGGGCGAAATTCAGATTTGGCAACTTTTTCAGTGCCCTCCACAGGGAAGATGTTGGTCAAAGATTACGGATTTGAATATCTTGACGAAAATCAAAAGGAGATGAACATCAAATTCAAAAACGTATTCGGCAAAGACTTCTGGTTACGTAAGTACATTGAGGACTGTATTCTTTGGGTAGGATTTCTTTCTAAACATGAACTCTCAATACAGTTGGAATGCAAATCGGAAGAAGATGCCCTTGCACTAATAGAGAAATTTGAGAAGAGCAAAATTAAGGAAACCAATTCCAAATATGTCATATTAGAGGGTGTTAAGCTGCACCATTGGGATCACGACAGTACATACACTTCGCTAAAAGAGATATTGAGTTCGGTTTTAAAAACGCTTGAATGTGATTATCAGAGACCTTGTGCAGACTGACTAATCCGAAATTAGAATGCACCATAAAGATCAAGCGCATAGGATTTTCACACCCGCATTTTTAACACCAACCCATAAGTCGCAGGTTACGCCAACCAACTGAAAAAAATACCGATGTTTGTTTGGGACTCAATCAGCTATAATGATATAGCAAATTGCGTAAAACAGCTATATCATTATAGCAAACAGAGATAAAGGCCGCAGGCATTCTTTTGGTGCTTGCGGCCTTTTTTGAGGGTTGGTTTGGTTGGGTTAGCTGGGTTGGGACGGGTTAGAGGCCCATGCCGGCGCCGGATTTGCCAGATTGTTTGGTGTCGTCGGTGTCGAGGTTTTTGTCGGCTTTCTTCACTTGGTCTTTCAGGTGGCCGAAGTTCCAGCTTATGCTCAGGCCTACGTTCCAGTTGCGCGAGCGGTTTCGGCTGGTCTGCCTGTAGCCATCCATAACGCTTTCGGATTTGTAGACTTGATATTTTGTGAAGAAATTGCCTGCGTTGAGGGTCACTGAGAGGGCGTCGTCCTTTAGGAAACTTTTCTTGATTGACACTCCGTAGTAATTCCAGCCGTGAAATTTGCCTTGCAGGTTTACATTGCCGGTGCTTTGGCCGCCATATAGGCTGTAGTTCATTCGCCAGGGGCCTGAGTAGTTCCAGGAGATGTTGTAGTTGCCATTCCAGCCATAGTTCTGAAGTCCGCGCCGCGAAGCCTTTATGTCGGTATATATGAGCGAGCCGCTCACCGATGCCGACATCTTCTGCGTGATGTTCCAGTTGAGGAAGCCGGAGAGGTCGAACGTGCGGTTCGTGCCGAAGTTGTCGTAGGTGGTATAATTTACGCCATCTTCCACATACTGGTAGCTCTCTATGCTATTGTTCGACTGCCGATATGTGGCCGAGATATTTCCGCCGAGCAGCGTGCCGAAATTTGAGTATGTGAGCGACACGGAGTTGAAGTGCTCGCTCTCGAGGTCGGGGTTACCGACTTGGGCATATGTGTCGGTGATCTTGAAGACGGCAGGATTCATCTGGTTGGCCGACGGGCGCCAAATGCGCATCTGGTAAGCGAGGCGCAGTGAATTGGCCGGACCGAACATATAAGCTACGGCGGCATCAGGCACCACGTCGTCGAGGTCGCGGCGGAAGTTGGTGAACGATGGGTCGCGGAAGTCGAGGCCCATGTGGGTGTGTTCATAGCGGAGTCCGGCATTGGCCGAGATGTTGCCGAAAATGGCGCGGTAAGCCGCATATACTGCATAAACATCCTGCACTTGCGTGATGTGGCCGTCGGCAGCGTCGGTCGGGAAGAGATTCTCCTCGTCGAGTCCGGCGAGTGAAGTGTTGAGCCCGGTGTTGCGGCGGAATATTCCCTTCACGCCGGCCTGGAGCGTATGCTTGCCGCCAAACTGATTCTCATAATCGGCATTGACGGTGTGCTGTCGCTGATAATTGTCGGCATCACTCCTCTCATAAGGAGCGCGAAATATGTCGCCCTCAAGCACACTGTTGAGATAATTGACACCCATATGGCTCTTGCCGAAATTGAAACGGTAGGCAAACGAGAGCGAATTTTCGGGGCGACCGAAATTATGGCGGTAGGCCAAATTGCCGGAAGCATCGAGATTGTTGACCTTGGCGTTGCCATCCTGAAACACACTCCAGAGCATCGAACCGCTGCGGTTGAACATGCTGTTGGTGATCTTCATGTCGCCGCTTTTCATATCAGTCCAAGAAATGTCGGCGCCGGCAGAGATGAGGTCGTTGGCCGAGGGTTCCCATGATAGATTAAGGGCACCGTTAGCAAACTGGAAGCCGAACTTCTGCACCATATGCGAATTCTGAAGATAATTATTGTCGTCGCGAGTGTTGACTTGCGTGGAATGCTGCAAATTTTCGGAGCAGCCGAAAATCGAGGTAGCGTAGGTGGCATTTACATCGGCCGTCACCTCATTTTGCTTCATGCGTCCATAAAGCGAAGCCGACAGATTCTGGTTGCTCGCGGAGAGCGATGCCGAGCCAGCATAGCCGTCGCGAGTCTGCTTGGTCTCGGTGACAAGGTTCAGGATACCTCCGGTGCCCTCTGCATCATACTTTGCACCCGGCTCGGTGATAACCTCAATCTTGACGACCGACGAGGCCGGCATGGCCTTGAACACCGTCTTGTAATTGGCAGTCAGCATAGGGTCTTCCTTACCGTTGGTATACACCTTGAAATTTGAATTACCTTTGATATATACATTATCCTGACCGTCGACAGTCACCAAAGGGACCTTGCGGAGAGCGTCGAGGAGCGTCTGACCCTTGGAAGAGGCATCACCGCTCATGTCGTAAGTAAGGTTGGCGCCGTCGCTCTTTATTATATCCTTCTTGGCCACTACCACGAGTTCGTCGAGGTCGTCATATTGTGAAGAGAGAGAGTCAGGGAGTTCCTGCTGTTCCTGCGCCATCAGCGCAGGAACAGGGAACATTGTCGCGGCCAATGCCGCTATTGTCAGAAACCTAAAGTTCATAGTTCAATCCTTTCTACATTCAATTGTTTTTAACCTTCTATTGATTTTTACCTTCACATCTCTTGGAGGTGTTCATAGCTACTTTCCGGCAGCCGCAGTGTGGTTAGCGGCATATTCGGTATAAATCTCGTTGAAGCGTTCGGGAGTGATACCAGAGGCCAAGAGGCGATCCATGAAGCTGTAAATCTCCTTATCGAGAAGTTCGTTGAGGCGCATCTCCCTGACCTTGGCCCGGGCATCTTCGGCATAGAAATAACCTATGCCGCGCCGGTTGAAGATTACCCCCTCCTGCTGCAGATGTGTGTAAGTGCGCATCACCGTGTTGGCATTGACGCCGGTCTTGGCTGCATACTCCCTCACCGAGGGGAGACGGTCGCCGCCGTTCACCGCGCCCGACTGCACATCATCCATCACCTGGTCGGCAAGCTGGAGATAAATCGGTTTGTTATCGTGAAAATCCATATTTAGTCGAGTTTTTAGTCATTAGATGATGGTTTTGCGCTTGAACACCACATAGGCAGCATATATAAGCGCCAGGCCGATTGCAGCGATCACTGAAGTGGCAATCCAAAGCAGGGCTTCAGGGTCATTCACAATCACGGTGTAATTGCGTATAATGAATCTCGCGGCAAAGACCATAAAAATGGAGCATACGAAACTTATGCCGGCCTGCACGAGGAGAGTCTTGAGGAACGACTTGTGGGGCCAGGCTATTGCGCCGAAGATGAAAAGACCTTCGCTGAGGATGAAGGAGGAGAGGAAAGGGAAGATGCCGTCATCACCGAACCATCTGAAGAAATCTGTGATACCATATATGGGTACCCATACGTCGTGAGATATACCGGCGGTGAGGTTCATGAATCCGGCAAGCACGTAATAGCCTGCAATGGTGAGGAGAACGGCACCGGGAATTACTGCGATGAGGCGCAGCCAGAACTTCTCAGTGCGTGAAGCCGGGGTCATGAGAGCGTTGATACGCCCCTCCTTGGTGGTGAAATCATGAAACATAAGTGAGGCCAACACGGCGCAAAGGAGCGAAGCCAACACAGAGTAGATGATTACGACGGTGCTTGATGAGTAGACGCCGTTAAATCCTGACCATATCCCCACCACGGCGAGGGCTCCGAGATAACCGCCACATAGCATGAGCAGGGTCTTGCGGTTTTCTATAAACATCTTTTTGGCGAGCATCATGAAGCTGCTTGAACGACGTGAAGTTTCTTTTGAGATATTTTTATTCAGTGTAGTTTCCATATCTTTATAGTTTTATACTTATTTGAAGATGAATACATTAGAGATTAATGTCGCCTACGCCGGAGTTGCTTTGCTGCACAGAGCCGATTTCGACGTTGCGCATGTTTATGTCGCCGGTTGAACTGTTGGTAAGCATTGCCTTGACGGCAGAGCCGCGGGAGAAGTCAATGTCGCCGGTGCCGCTGGCCGAAGCCACAAGATTGTTCACCTTAATCTCGGTGATCTCTATGTCGCCGGTGCCGGAGGTGAAGACCTCCATATTTTCAGCTTGAATGTACTTTATCACTGCATCTCCGGTGCCCCTGGTGTTGAGCTTGAAGGTGGTGCAATTGAGCGAATGGGCTTCAAAGTCGCCTGTGCCGTTGCTCTCGAACACGATCTCCTTGCCGTTGATATTACTCAGATCGAAATCGCCTGTGCCGTTTGTGCGGAAATTTGTTACACCTGGAGCAGACACCGTCAACTCAGCATGGTAATTGCCATTGAGCTTATGGCTGTCATCTTCCATATCCACCACGAGCGTGCCGTTGACCAATTTCACATCTATAAGACCTATTATCTCTTCGGGGGCAGAGAGAGTTATGGAGAGAGGTCCGTCGGTATATTTCACATCGGTGATGTCGTTGGTCTCGATAGCGTTGAACTGACCGCTCACATTGATGGTACGTTTCACATCGTCGGCCTTTGACTGTATGGTGATTATATTGCCACATGAAGTGAGCGAGGACATTGAGAGAATCGATATTGCTGCAGATGCCAATATTGTTGAAGTTTTCATAATTGAGGAAGTTTTAGAGGTTGGGATTTGGGATATTGAAATTGAAGCCGGGGAGCTGTGACATCTCGAATAGGGTCTCGAGATTCACCTCTGTCTCATTGGCCGGGGAGTCGAGATACTCAGCTATGTTGTAACCTCCGGGCACCGGCAGGCTCACAAGGGCCTTCTCTGCACGTTCGCGGTCGGTGGTGAAGTTGAAACGATAGCGGCTCATCACCTCGGCCATCGAAGCATTCAGCAGCACACCGTTGCGGTCGGTGATAAGCACATGGTCGAGCACCTTGTCGATATCATACACCTGATGCGTGCTGATCAGGATGCTCTTCTCGTCGCTCATGCACTGCGCCACAGCGCGGCGGAAGTTGCGCTTGGCCGTTATGTCGAGACCGTTGGTCGGTTCGTCGAGGATAAGCAGCGAGGTGTTGCATGCCATGGCAAAGCTGATGAAGGCCTTCTTCTTCTGGCCCATAGAGAGGGCACCGAGGTTGAGGTCGGGGGTGAGCTCGAAAATCTCGAGATAGCGGTGCATTGCCTCGCGGTCGAAATGAGGATAGAACGGCGCGTTGATCTTGATGTAATCGTCGAGCGCGATTGACGGAAGCGAGAACTCCTCCGGCACGAGAAATATATCCTCGAGAAATTCAATCTGGCGGTCAAAGGGGACGCAACCATCCATTGTGATGGTGCCGCTTTTCGGCTTTAGCAAACCGCAGATAAGATATATCAACGTGCTTTTACCGGCACCGTTACGACCTAAAAGACCACAAACCACTCCCCTGTTGAGCTGCATCGAGAAATCCTGTATCAGTTTTCCGCTGCGCGAGTATGAGAACTCGAGATTTTTGATTGTTAGCATATTTTTTAGTTTTTAGTTTTTAGTTTTTTGTATTTTGTTTTTAGTTGGTTGCTTTGCTTTTTTGCTTGCACTTATTGGCTACTCCTTCTATAGCGTTTATTTTCAAGCATTTTAGGCATCGACAACCCGGAGCTAATCTTGTGTATTAGTGTACCACTGTACTAATACACCGCAAAGGTATAACAATTTTTTTAAATTGCAAAAGAAAAAGCAATATTTTTTTTTCGAAAAAATTTTTCTATCTTTGCAGAGTCGCAGCAAGAGGCATATGGCACAACACGACAAAGCGATGTGGTGAGAGTGTCGAAACGATGTCTCGTGGAATCCGGTGAGAATCCGGAACAGTACCCGCTGCTGTAAGTCACTATACGCTATCTCAATTGCCACTGGATAAGACCGGGAAGGCGAGACTGCGGTGACAAGTCAGAAGACCTGCTGCACACCATACATAAGAACATCTGCGCTTGCGGGATTACAACGTGTTCGTGAACAGAGGGTGAGACACCATTCAAGTTACTCACCATGACGTAGACCAGAACAACGGCTGCCGGTGCATTAATACACAGGCAGCTTTTTTGTAACCACAAAACCAACAAACCAAAACCATAAAATCATAATGAGAGCAAAACATCTGCTAATGGCCGCGATGCTCCCGGCTGCAATTTTCGCATCATGTACATCAGACGATGAACCCGACAAGGACTATGAACTCCGCGTCCTGACATTTGAGGATGCCGATTACAAAGGAGCCGGCAATTACCTTGGCAAAAAAGACTGGACTTCGCTAATCGACGACGCACAATATGGCGGCAAGCTACTATATGGCGACATGACCACAACCCCATATAAATGGCATGACGATAACAACACCGGCCTGTGCGCAGCCATCGACCCCAAAGGTGAAGGACTTGTGTATTGGAGCGGCGGCGAGGCTATCTCCAATTATGTTGACGGCACTTACGCTACTAAAGAGGTGGCATATACCGAACAGCTCGCCACTCCCACAGGAGGCCACGCCGGCTCGAAGAACTTCTGCGTTCACAATGGCAACTTCGATGGTGTCACAAAGTTTGAGCCAGCGGGAGGCATATGGTTTGCCGACGGTCAGGCCCGCGTGATTGACCATATGTATGTATCGCTCACATCATATGCACTCTCGGTAGGCATACTCGGCAACGCCTTCACACCCAAGGCTACCGAAACCGACTGGGTGAAGCTCGTGGCCATCGGCACCGACAAGAATGGCCAGACTCACGAGAGCGCAATCACCATGTGCGAGAACGGCAAGTTCGAGACCGACTGGGTGCGCTGGGATCTCGCCGAACTCGGAGAGGTGACGCGTCTCGACTTTAACATCACAAGCTCGATGATGGGTGAATATGGTCTGAATCTGCCCGGCTATTTCGCTTACGATGATGTGGCCGTGAGATTCAAGAAATAACCCCGGAGCTTTAGACAGTTATGAAATTTATTTTCAAGATAAGCAATATATTGCCCCTGCTCACACTGTCGGTGCTTGCCTCGTGCAGCACCGACAGCGATGATGGGCCGCAAAACCCGGTGGATAGCGACGGCTTCCGCAAGCCCACATCCTCATCGTCGGCCTATGCCAATAAAGTGTATGACTACACTCCGGCACCGGGACAGTTTATCAACGACACGCGCACCGGAGGCTTCACCGGCAAAGAGACCACGCCGGAACTGGCCGCAACCTGGGCAGAAAAGCGGCTCGCCGAAGAGAAATTCGTGTCGCTCGGCGCATTCGGAGGCTACATAGTGGTCGGATTTGACCATAGCATCTCCGCCGGCTACGACGGCTACGACTTCGCGATAAAAGGGAACGCCACCGACACATCAAACGAACCCGGCATAGTGTGGGTGATGCGCGACGAAAACCGCAACGGCCTGCCCGATGACACATGGTACCAGCTGCGTGGGTCAGAGACCGGGAAACCGGAAACCATGGAGCGATACACCGTGACATACTCCAAACCCGACGGCATAGGCAAGCCCGTGAAGTGGACAGCATCTGATGGCACAAGCGGCGAAGTGGATTACATAAAATCGCAACACAAGCAGGACTCCTACTACCCCGCTTGGATAACAGCCGGGAGCTACACACTGAGCGGCACAAAACTGAAAGCCCGCAACATACAGGACAGCCAAAGCGGCAACTGGGACAACAAACCCTACGACTATGGCTATGCCGACAACCGTGGCAGCGACTCATATGGCGACGCCAAGGAATGGGTGGGATTCAAGATTTCGGATGCCATTGACAATTCGGGCAACAGCATCAAACTCCCCTTCATCGACTTCGTGAAAGTGCAGCAAGGGGTGATGGCGCAGTCGGGTTGGCTCGGTGAGAACTCCTGTGAAATACTCAGCATAAAGGAGCTTTGATAAAGACCCTGCGCATACTGACAAATACATTCCACACGGCGGTGCTGACAGCATCGCTGTGTGGTTGCATGAAATGGGATTACGAAATCTCTGAGGAATTTAATGAGCCGGCTCCGGGCCTGTTTATCATAAACGAAGGTAACTTCCAATATGGCAACGCCTCGCTCAGCTTCTATAATCCGGCAAACGAAGAAATACTCAACGAAGTTTTCATAAAAGCCAACGGCTTCAAGCTCGGCGACGTGGCCCAATCGATGACAATCCACGACAACACCGGATGGATAGTGGTCAACAACAGCCATGTGATATTTGCCATAGATTGCAACACATTTAAGGAGAAGGGACGCATAATCGACCTGACCTCACCGCGCTATATACATTTCGTGAACGACACGAAAGCATATGTGACACAACTGTGGGACAACCGCATCTTCATCATAGACCCACGCAGCTACAGCATCACCGGCTACATCGAAGTGCCGGATATGACTATGGAAACCGGCTCCACCGAACAGATGGTGCAGCAAGGTAAATATGTATATGTGACATGCTGGAGCTATCAGAACCGGATACTGAAAATAGACACCGAAACCGACAAGATAGAGGGCACACTCGAAGTGGGCAGGCAACCGCGCAGCATTACGACTGACAGCCACGGCAAACTCTGGGTAATGACCGACGGCGGACTTGAAGGGAGTCCGTACGGCAGCGAAGAGCCGAGGCTGTTGAGGATTGACCCCGAGCGGCTTGCCATAGAACGGACATGGAAATTCGACCAATATGCCGAGCCGAGAGAATTGCAGACCAACGGCACCGGCGACCGGCTATATTGGATTGACGATGATGTCTGGTCGATGAGCGTAGACTCCGGTGAACTGCCCGAAAGGCCGATTATTGAATCAAGAGGCACGATATATTACGGACTAACGGTAAGTCCTGACACGGGAGACATTTATGTGGCCGATGCGATAGACTATCAGCAACTCGGCACAATATACCGTTATAATATGCACGGCGAACTGCAGTCGCACTTCTCCACCGGTGTGAACCCCGGCGCATTTGCATGGAAAACGAGCCGCGATTAGCGAGACAGACAACATGAACATCCGCCACAAAATTTATGACACAGCCTTGCTGGCCGCAATCGTTGCAGCTTCCACAGCACCTACAGCTGCCAATGCACAAAAAGAGCATCATCTGAAAGAGGTGGTGGTGACGACACGCAGACCGATGAAAGAGATCGGGGTGCAAAAGACCACCGTGGACTCCGCAGCATTAAAGGAGAACATAGCGCTTTCGATGGCTGACGTGCTGACATTCAACACACCGGTGTTCGTGAAAAGTTACGGACGTGCCACACTCTCGACCGTGGCATTTCGCGGCACCTCCCCCAGCCACACCCAGGTGACGTGGAACGGCATGAAAATCAATAACCCGAT
Source organism: uncultured Muribaculaceae bacterium (assembly GCA_910584185.1). Classification (GTDB taxonomy): domain Bacteria; phylum Bacteroidota; class Bacteroidia; order Bacteroidales; family Muribaculaceae; genus Lepagella. The sequence goes on along the minus strand of CAJTYC010000076.1, from coordinate 2,278 downwards.
GATGGGCATGACCGATTTCTCCACAATTCCGTCATACTTTATAGACCGCACCACATTGCTGCACGGCACATCGTCGGTCAACGAGTCAGGCGGCGGACTCGGAGGGCTCGTGCGCTTGGCCACCGCTCCCGATGCACCCGACGGCTTTCACCTGCAATATGTGCAGGGTGTCGGCTCGTTCAGCACATTCGACGAGTTTCTCAGACTCACATGGCACGACAACCATTGGACCACATCCACAAGGCTTGTGTTTGCATCCTCGCCCAACGACTACTCCTATATCAATCACGACAAGAAGCTCAACATATATGACGACAATCACCAGATCATAGGCCAGTATCATCCGAAAGAGAAAAACCGCAACGGTGCATACAACGACTTCCACGCCCTGCAAGAAGTGTATTATAATACACTTAAAGGTGATAGATTTGGTATGAACGCTTGGTATATGGGAAGCAACAGGGAATTGCCATTGCTCACCACGGACTATCGCGATGGTACAAAATTTGAGAATCGCCAGCGCGAGGAGACATTCAGGGGGATATTGTCGTGGCTTCACAGCGGCGACGGTTGGAGCACAGACGTGAAGGCCGGTTATGTACACACATGGATGGCCTATGATTATAAGCGCGATGTGGGGGGAGGAGGCGGGATGTCCACGCTGACTCGCTCGCGCAGCCTCATCAACACCTTTTATGCCCAGGGCGAAGGCTCTTACTTCGCGCCCAACCGTAAATGGCTCTTCAGCGCCAACCTGTCGGCACACCTCCATGCGGTGAAATCGACCGACCGCAAGGTGGCAAACGCCAATGGGGGCGACACTCGCCTCGGGTATGACAAACGGCGTCTTGAGCTTTCGGGCACCATAACAGCCAAATGGCAGCCTACTGACCGGCTCGGGTTATCTCTGGTGATACGGGAGGATACTTATGGCTCGAAGTTCACGCCTGTGATTCCGGCATTTTTTGCCGACGGGGTGATACTCGCCTCGCTCAACCTTATGGCGAAGGCCTCAGTGTCGCGCAACTACAAGTTTCCTAATCTCAACGAGCTATACCTGCAGCCCGGGGGCAATCCTGACCTCAAGAGCGAGGAGGGTATCACTTACGACTGCGGCTTCAGCCTTGACCCTGTACGCGGAGACAACATCACGGTGGGCTGCGGCGCGACATGGTTTGATTCATATATCGACAACTGGATACTCTGGCTTCCAACCACACGCGGCTTCTTCTCACCCCGCAATGTAAAGAAAGTGCACAGTTACGGCATCGAGGCCACAGCATCGTTGTCGTGGCAACTACCGAAAGGATGGCTCATGGACCTGCATGGCACGTATTCATGGACACCCTCTATCAATCAGGGAGATGCGATGAGTGTCAACGACAAGTCGATAGGGAAACAATTGCCGTATGTGCCTCGCCATTCGGCCAACGTGACCGGAAGGCTTTCCTGGCGAGCATTCAGTTTCCTATACAAATGGGCCTACTATTCGAAGCGATACACCATGTCGAGCAACGAGACGACCCTGACCGGCAAACTCCCTGAATACTACATGAGCAACGTAACCTTGAGCTACGGCCTGCCTATAAAGAAAGTGACGCTCGACTTCAAGCTCGCCATAAACAACCTCTTCGACGAAGACTACCTGTCAGTACTCTCCCACCCCATGCCCGGCATAAACTTCGAGCTATTCGTCGGCCTTCGGTTCTGAAACCGCTTACGCTATAGTAAGTTTTTCCTCGTGACGTCAGCAGCGCCTCCTTTCCGCCCAGTGCGCGATGCAACGTGGATTGACGGATTTCAGTTCGCTTGAAATTTAAGAATAACTTTTTGTTAGCATATCATATGCTTTCTATCCATACTCTTTTATACATTCCTTATCCCATTTGTCATATAGGGAATTAATCAGCAGCAAACTCAGACTCTCTATTGTTCCATTCATGCAGCCATTAACGTAGGCTTGAACGTAGGCTTTTTTAAGGAAGCATGAAAAAATAAGTTGGGACACCTTGCTTAGGATTTTTCGAGCGAATTTGGTTTTCCCAATAAAGACGCATAGTGGACTATGTAACTGTTTGGGAGAACCAAACCCGCCGAAACCGCGAAGTGCTCACCGAACACCTCTGCAATATACCACGTGAGGTAAAGGCCAAGCAAGGTGTCCCAAGTTATTTTTTCATGCTTCCTAACCTCATAAGGCTGATTCTTCAATGAAGAATTTATTTCAGACTGCTGCAACAATGCTAAGGGAAAGATGTATCAGAATTTAGTACAGGTT
>CAJTYC010000075.1 GCA_910584185.1 uncultured Muribaculaceae bacterium | reverse complement strand
GACCCTCAACGGTTTTCAAGACCGCCGCAATCGACCACTCTGCCATCTCTCCTGTCAAATGTCCGAGCCGCTCGCTCGCAGGCCTTAGCGCCATTTGCAGTGCAAAATTAATACTTTTTTTTCTTTTATCCAAATTTTTTGCCGTTTTTCATCATGTTTCATTTAGTTTTTACCCTCATCTCATTTTTTTAACCCCTCTTATGCACTTTTATCCAGTTTTTATTTGGCCGGTACAAAAATTTTTATTAACTTTGCAGCACTTTCGGGTGGATACCAGAGTGGCCAAATGGGGCAGACTGTAAATCTGCTGGCTTACGCCTTCGGTGGTTCGAATCCATCTCCACCCACTCAACAACAATAACAACTCAACACTCCCCAAGGGGCCGACCAAAAAGTCGGCCCCGACTTTCTATTTGACTCTTCTCACCTTACCTCACCTCACCTATCCTCGCCTATCCTCGCCTGCCCAATAGACTTTTCAATCCATTTCAGCGTTATCATATATATAAACCAAAATTTAGAAACCATGACCCGTTTCCTTTCACTCATCACCGCCCTCCTTATTATATTAGGGGCCTCCACATCCTGTCAGCGCTCAGAGAGCGCCGACGCCTCCGACCTCCTAGCCACCGTCCCCTCCGACGCATCAATAGTAGCCGTCGCCAATGTGCAGGCCATGCTCGAAAAGGCCGGATGCAAGGTCAGCGACGACCAAATCACCCCCTCCGACGAAATCACCTCGCTCATCGCCTCTTTCAAGTCGCCTCAGGCCAAAGCCATCGCCGAGGCTTTCTTCAACGGCAAGAGCGACATCGACCCTTCCGTGGCGCTAATATTCGCCGAGGGTTACTATAAGTATGTAACCGGCATAGCCGCCGACCCCGACAAGTTCAAGCAGACCGTCACCTCCATCACCAAACAGCAGTTTGCCGTAAAGGATGACATCGACATCTGCGCCAACGTGGCCCTCAAGGGCAACCAGTTCTGGGTTAACCTCGACGCAAACTCCATAGACCCGCGCGAGGCAAAGCACTTCGCCACCCTCTCCAAGGAGCAGTCTTTCCTCTCTAACGCTGCCGCCGAACGACTCTCCACGTTCGACTCCGACATAGTGGGCTGGGCCAACATCGCCGGCGCGCTCAATGCATCGTCGGTCGACTTCCAGCAACGGGCCATGCTCCAGGTGGCCCTGCAGACCACCTTCAACGACGCTGCCGACGCCACTTTCCAGCTTACTTTCAACAAGGGTGAGATGACCGGCTCCATGGGCATCCTCAACTCCAAGGGGAAACCAGCCAAGTTCCTCCTCGCCTCCCAGGCTCTCGACATGAAGACCATGGAGTCGATAGGCGGCAATGCCGATATCCTCTTGGCCATAGGCATACCCCACAAGCTCATAGAGCAGCTCCAGAAGGACACACAGTCTAAGTCGGCATCACTGCTCGGCGTATACCTCCAGGCCCTCGGGGCAATCGACGGCACCGTGGCCATCGCCTCCGACACCGACGGCAATGCAATCAGAGGCACCGTGACCACCAACGGCCAGAGCACCGGCCAGCTCACCTCATTTCTCGACGGTCTCGGCCTATCCGTCAAACTCGACGGCAACATGCTCCAGATCAGCAAGGGCCAGCTCACCGGCAACACGCCTGTGACCGAACTCGCCGCCGACCTCAAGGGCGCAGTGGCAGGACTCGCCGCCGCCAACCCCAAGCCCGGCTCATCAACGGGCTTCGAAGCCCAGCTCAAGAGCTTCGCCCTGACCCTGAAGCCGGCATCATCGAGCATCGAGCTGCACCTCAACGCAAAGTCTCTCCAAGCTGACCAAAACTTCCTCCTGACCCTACTGCGCTCCGCCGACAAGAAATGAACACCATAACCCTCGAGAACACCCTCCCAAGGGTATTCGCATCTGAGCAGATACCCCACTCCGAGGTGTGGAAGACCACATTATCCTTCAGCCGCGGCAACCTCTACCTCGTGGAGGCTGCCAGCGGCGGGGGCAAGTCCTCGCTCTGCGCCTACATCTTCGGCGCGCGCACCGACTATGAGGGCCGCATCCTCTTCGACGACACCAACATCTCCACCCTCTCAATCGGCCGCTGGCTCGAACTCCGGCGCCGTCACATAGCCTACCTCCCCCAGGAGCTGTCACTCTTCCCCGAACTCACAGCCTGGGAAAACATACAGCTAAAGAACCGCCTCACCGGCTACGCCTCCGACAAGATGGTGGCCCACTGGCTCGAACAGCTCGGCATAGCCTCACGCCGCGACTACCCCGCCTCCCGGCTCTCCATAGGCCAGCAGCAGCGCGTGGCGATAATCCGCGCCATATGCCAGCCATTCGACTTCCTGCTCCTCGACGAACCCGTGAGCCACCTCGACGCCGACAACAACCGCACTGCCGCCCACCTCATCACCGAGGAGGCACAACGCCAGGGTGCCGCCATAATATCCACATCAGTAGGAAACCACATAGACCTCAACTACACCCACCGCCTGCACCTATGATCTCCAAGATTCTGCGCAAGAACACCTCGCCCGGACGCATCATCGGCTTCATCCTCTCCAATTTCATCGGCCTCGCCATTGTGCTCGGAGGCCTGCAGTTCTACAGCGACGCAAGCTCCATATGGTCCGACACCGACTCGTTCATCCGCACCGACTACCTCGTGGTCAATAAGAAAGTCACCTCGGCCAGCACCCTCGGCCAGTCTGACATGGGCTTCTCCGAAGCCGAGATAGCCGACATCGAGGCCCAGCCCTGGACACGCTCCGTGGGCCGCTTCACCGCCAACGATTTCCGCGTCAACGCATCCGTGCAGACCGGCTCGCGCGGCATGTCCACCTACATGTTCTTCGAATCAATCCCCGACGATTTCATAGACGTGCCACGCGCCCAATGGCAATACCGCCCCGGTTCGGGCGAAGTGCCCATAATCCTCTCCAAAGACTACCTCACCCTCTATAATTTCGGCTTCGCATCGTCGGCGGGGCTACCCCAGCTCTCCGAAGGCCTGATGTCGAGCATACCCCTCACCCTCACCCTCACATCTGACGACGACACCCGCACAGCCACCCTCACGGGCCGCGTGGCGGGATTCTCCAACCGCCTCAACACCATACTCGTGCCCGAAGCATTCATGCAGGAGGCAAACGCACGTTTCGGCACAAGAGCCCCGGCTCCCAAGCGCCTCATAATCGACGTCAGCAGCCCGGGCGACGTGGCCATAAAGCAATATCTCGAAAGCCATGACCTCGAACTCGCCGGCGACAAGTCAGCAAGCTCCGCCGCATTCCTGCTGAAGATTATCGTGGCTATTGTGCTCGCCATAGGCATAGTAATCACCCTCCTCTCGCTCTTCATACTCATACTATCCATGTCGCTGATAATGGAGAAAAACCGCGACAAGCTCCACGCCCTCCTCATGCTCGGCTACCCGGTGCGCACAGTGCAGCGCCCCTACTCCACGCTCGTCACCGCAGCCGCAGCGGCAGCCCTGCTGCTCGCAATAGCAACGACATTCATGCTCCGGGCCTACTACCTGCCACCCCTGAAAGCCCTCGGGGCAACGTCAGGAGGCACCCTGACAATGCTCCTGACAGCCCTGATACTGACCACCGCAATAATCATAACCAACATAGCCCTGATAAAAAGAAGAGTAAAGAAATCCTTCCGCTAATAGCAAAGCAAGTCCAACCAATCAGACCAGTCAGAGCAATCAGAGCAATCAGACCAGTCAGACCAGTCAGAGCAATAAGACCAGTCAGACAAGTCGGACAAATCAGACAAGTCAGACAAGTCGGACAAATCAGACAAGTCGGACAAGTCAGACCAGTCGGACCAGTCAGACAAGTCAGACACGTCAGACACGTCAGACAAGTCAGACACGAAGGACCTGTCTGACCAAGCAGACCAACCCAAAGCCAAAACTTTCGAATTAACAATTGTTAAAATTGTTAATTAACATAGTTAAAGAAGTGTTACGCTCTCTTAATTTCAGTCAAATTGCCTACTTTTGCAACTGATTTGCAAAATATGTATCGGTTATTAGCCATGGAAGCTCATGCCGGCCCCTCGGAGTCGGCCTCGCTGACTGCCGCAAAGCCAATGAAATTCCCCTCTCCCGAGGCCTCACGGCCTCCGGACAAGGCAGCCAAGCCATAATGCTGATGCTTGTTTTACAATACCTTAAAAGCTAAGATTGTATGTTTATTACCTTACATGATTTTCCGGCCACAAGCCATGCTCACGACCGGATAAAAGGCGACCGACCTATGTCTGCCGCCCCTCAGCATATATGCACATATATGCACCAAAGGCACACATGCACCCAAAGCCGCAAAAATAAAAATCAAATAAACCCAATGTAAAACTTAATCACATTCTTGCATGAAGAACTTTTGTTTTCATCTGAACGGGAAATTATGGGTGACAGCCCTTTTGCTGCTCACGCTTGCTTTCCCCTCTCTGGCTCAGAAGATCACTGTCACCGGACACGTGGCCGATGAGCTCGGAGATGATCTGATTGGTGCAACCATTATGGAAAAGGGCACCACAAACGGTACTTCTGCCGACATCGACGGTAACTTCACCATCACCGTCCCGGCAAATGCCACCCTCGTTGTGAGCTACGTGGGCTATGACCCGATGGACGTGGCTGTCAACGGACAGACTAACCTCAACATCGTAATGAAAGAGAACGCTCAGATGCTCGCCGAGACCGTCGTGATCGGTTACGGTTCGGTCAAGAAGTCTGACGCAACCGGTTCTGTGGCTGTCGTCACCCCCGACGACATCGAGGCCGGTATCTCAACCTCCGCACAGGACCTCCTCGTGGGTGCAAGCCCCGGTGTGGTCGTTACCACTTCAGGTGGTGACCCGACAGGCAACGCTCAGATCCGCATCCGCGGTGGCTCTTCTCTGTCGGCTTCCAACAACCCGCTCATCGTCATCGACGGTGTACCCCAGACCAACCAGAGCAACGCAGGCGGCACAAACGCCCTCACCATGCTCAACCCCCAGAACATCGAGTCTATGACTATCCTCAAGGATGCCTCTGCAACCGCAATCTACGGTTCACGTGCATCTAACGGTGTGATCATCATCACCACCAAGAAGGGTAAGAAGGGTCGTCCGCAGGTCAACTTCGCAGCTAACTTCCACGTTAACACTGCCCGCAAGACCATGAACATGATGAAGACCGACGAATACGTAGGCATCATCAGCCAGTATGGTAACGACCGCGCCAAAGGTTTCCTCGTGGAGAACCTCCGTCCCGGCTACACTTCTGCATACAATGAGGATGGCACCATAAACACCGGTGCCCTCTACAACACCAACTGGCAGAAGGAAGTGCTCCGCACCACTTTCTCTCACGACTACTCCCTCTCAGTGGGTGGTAGCGCAGGCGTGGTGCCTTACCGCGTGAATGCTTCGTTCACCGACAACCAGGGTATCATGAAGACCTCTTCGATGCAGCGTACCACTGTCGGCTTCAACCTGACTCCGAAGTTCTTCAACGACCAGCTCTCTATCATCGCCAACGCTCAGGGTTCTTACGTCCGCACAGGCAACGCTGCCGGCGTGATGGGTAACGCTGTCGGCATGGCTCCGGTCAACCCCGTATACAAGACATACAACATGGCCGCCGAGGGCATGCCCCAGATGTTCAACGGTTACTACAACATACTCCGCACCACCGGTGACCCCGAGACCAACGGCTCGCAGAACCCCGTGCAGGAACTCATGGACCAGAAGTCTGTCGGCAAGACTCTCTCTTCTACCGGTAACCTCCAGATCGACTACGCCCTCTACTGGGTGCCCGAGCTCCACTTCAACCTCAACCTCGGTTATCAGGTGTCAAAAAACACCAGCAAGACCGTCACTGAGCAGAACTCCATCATGGCATGGCGCGGCAACTACCAGGACGGTGCAGGCACCAAATATGACTGGTATGAGCTCCAGCGCAACACCAACCTCTCTTTCTTCATCAACTACAAGAAGTTCTTTGAGGCTGCGAAGTCTGACCTCGACGTGACTCTCGGTTACGACTGGCAGCGTTTCGACTACTCCGGTCACAGCCAGACTCTGATCAACACTCTCGGTTATAATAAGGAGTGGAAGGAGATCTATCAGGGTGGCACTTACAACCTCATGGAAGATCCCGCCACCGCCGACCACATCGGCAAGAGCTACAACAACTCTCCCGAATCAAGATGGGGTAACATCAACCAGCTCGTGTCGTTCTTCGGTCGTATCAACTACATGTTCGACGACACCTACCTGCTCACATTCACTCTCCGCGACGACGGTTCTTCTCGCTTCTCCAAGGACAACCGCTGGGGTCTCTTCCCCGCTCTCGCCCTCGGTTGGAAGATCAACAACATGCCTTTCATGGCCCGCTCTGCAGGTTGGCTCAACGACTTCAAGCTCCGCCTCGGCTGGGGTAAGACAGGTCAGCAGGAAATGGACATGTACTTCCCCTACCTCCCGATCTACGTCAACTCTCAGCAGCCCTACCAGTACCTCAACCCCAACGGCGACGGCACATGGCTTAACCCCCTCTATCCGCAGGCTTACAACCCCGACCTGAAGTGGGAAACCACTACCACATGGAACGTAGGTCTCGACATGGGATTCCTCAACAACCGCATCACGCTCGCTGCTGACTGGTATCTCCGCAAGACCACCGACCTTCTCTCTTACGTGCCCACAGGCGCAACCAACACTGCCAACATGATGTGGCGTAACATCGGTTCGATGGAGAACATCGGTGTCGAGGTCACTGTAGGTGCTAAACCCGTCGTTACCGACAACTTCACTTGGAACACCAGCGTCAACGTGGCTTGGAACAAGAACAAGATTACCGAGCTCCAGGGCGACGGCGAAACTTCACGCACACAGGCTATCGGCCTTCCTTCAGGTAAGGGTGGTGCAGGTCTCGCATGGCACATCGTGGGCCAGCCCGCATTCACATTCATGGTTTACGAGCAGGTTTACGACAAGCATGGCGACCCCATCGAAGGCAAGTATGTTGACCAGAACGCCGACGGCACAATCAACGAGGACGACCTCATCATGTACCACAGCAAAGACCCGAAGGTGACACTCACTTGGAACAACAACTTCCAGTGGAAGAACTGGGACCTCGGTATCTCGCTGCGTGCAAGCTTCGGCAACTACGTTTACAACCAGCTCAAGTATGAAAACAGCCGCATCTACAATACTTCTGCAGCCCAGTATCAGCTCAGCAACCTCCTCTCTGACACTTACCTGTTCAAGAACTCTGCAGGTGCTGACCTCCTGCCGCTCTCAAGCTATTTCGTGGAGAACGCATCATTCTTGCGTTGCGACAACATCTCACTCGGTTACACATTCCACGACCTCATCAACGGCAACCTCACGCTCCGTCTCTTCGCAGCTGTGCAGAATCCGTTCGTGATCACCAAATTCACAGGTATCGACCCCGAGGAGTCGGGCGGTGTGCAGGGTAGCCCCTATCCGCGTCCCATCACAACTTCTCTAGGTATCGTGGCCACTTTCTAATCATTTTCACATAAACTGAATAGAGATTTCAATATGAAAACATTCAATAAAATCATAATGTCTCTGGGTGTGGCCGCTACTGCCCTCGGGTTCTCCGCTTGTGTGGACGACCTCGACCGCGAACCGACCAACCCCAACGAGATCACGGATGTCACCAACTCCATGGACCGTGTGTTCGCCGACATCTACCTCAACTTCTCCACCTTCGGAGCAGCCGGCAACTCGCCCGTGTCAGGCTTCGACGGCGGTATGGCATCTTTCCAGCGTGCCCTCTTCATCGCTGAGGAACTCCCCACCGACGAGGCTTCATGGCTCTGGGACCCCAGCTCTTACGGCACAATTAACTATGGCGTGGTGGTTCCCACCATCGACGCCGTGTTCGGTTTCTACTCTCGTCTGATGATCAACATCACCCTCTGCAACCAGTTCATCCAGTCTGTCGACAACGGCACTTACAAGGCTGCCGAGGGTGAGAGCGCAGAGGCTTTCGAAGCTCGCAAGGCTGAATACAAGCGTCAGGCCAAGATTCTCTGGGGCGGTTGCTACTACTACATGCTTTCGTTCTACGACAAGATTCCCTATGCCGACGAGAACACCCCCATCGGTTCACTTCCCGCTCAGCTCCCCCGTGCTGAAGTTTACGCCAACGTGACTTCTCAACTTGAGGAAATCGTGGCTTCTTACGCCCCCAACCAGGTGCCGGCCTACGGTTTCGTGGGTCTCGACGCCGCTGAGGCTATCCTCGCCAAGATCTACCTCAACGGTGAGGTATTCGCAGGTCGCGCTGACTACGACAAGTGCTACGCTCACTGCGACAACATCATCAAGCGTCTCGGCAAGGGTGGTTTCGAGAACACCGGTCTCGCTCCCTCTTACAACGGCCTCTTCGGCTTCGACAACGACAAGTATGTGCTCGGTAACTCCAAGAACGCTTGCAACGAGATCATCTGGACTCTCGCTCAGGATAAGGAGAACCTCCTCTCTTGGTCAGGCGCTTCATTCCTCATCGCAGGTTGGATCGGTACCAACGGTGTTGAGGTGACAACACCGATGCCTACCCAGGACCAGACTCTCGATGGCAAGACTTTCGAGGATGGCAAGAACCTCCGTTACTACAAGTATATCGCAGATAAGAAGGAATACGACGACGCCAAGAAGAAGTGGGACAATGATCTTAAGGACTGGCAGAAGAACATCACCGAGACGATCAACAATATCCACTACTCTTTCGACCCCTCTGCCAAGGGCTGGATCTCTCAGCAGTGGTACAACGCCGGCGGTGTGTGGAAGTGTATGGTGGCCCGCAAGAGCTTCGTGCGCAAGTTCGAATGGAATGACCCCGAGATGTCTATCAGCGACGACGTGCGCGTCTCCAACTGGCAGACTTCAAGCCACGGCTTCACCGCAGAGAATCCCTCTCTCCTGGGTGACGACTGGGGCGGCAACGGTTACCTCACCCCCAAATACACCAACTGGGCTTACAACGAGGATGGCACCATCAACTATGCAGGTTCTCCCGAACCCACTGAGCAGGTGGGCGGCGACTACGCTGTGATCCGTCTCGCAGAGATTTATCTCACGGCTGCCGAGGCTGCCCTCAAGGGTGGCGGAGGTTCTGAGGCTGAGGCTCTCAAGTATGTCAACTACATCCGCCGCCGTGCATATGGCGACCACGACCACGACTGGACTTCGCTCACTATGAACGACCTCCGCGAGGAACGTTGCCGCGAGCTCTATCAGGAGAATGTGCGCCGCACCGACCTCATCCGCTGGAACCTCTGGTGCACCGGCTATACCTGGGAATGGAAAGGTGGCGTGGCAAACGGCACAAACCTGCCTGAATACACCAAGCTCTATCCTATCCCGAGCCGCGTCATGAGCTCGTCCAACTTCGAACAGACCACAGGCTATTAATCAAAAAATTGAATCAGAAAATGAAAAAACTATCAATTATATTGGCTATGGCGGCTGTCGGCCTGAGCTTCACTTCCTGCAAGCAGGAGGATGAGCCCCAATACAAGAACCCGACAACCTTCACCGTTGCCGAGCCGGCTTTCAAGGACAATGCATTCCGCACTTCCGCTGAAATGACCAACCCCGAGACTTTCAACCTTTTCTGCACACAGCCCGACTATGGCTACTCTGCCATTTGCTCATACTCTGCCCTCGTGACTCTCGATGAGAATGAGGCTAAGAAAGATGGCAAGGACATCGACCCCACCAAGTGGATTGAGCTCGAGAACTCAACTCCCGCTCAGGCTGCGATGGCAATCAAGACTTTCGAACTCGGCGCTGCCGTCAACAAGCTCCTCGGCATAACCGACCAGGCAGACTTCGACGCGAAGAATATCTACAACAACGCATACAAGTGTTATCTGAAGGCTGTTTGCGAGATTCCTAACATTGAAGGTAGCCGCATCGTCAGCTCAAACACCGTATCTTACAACAAGGTATATGTCCGCTACGCAGAGAAGAAACCGGCATGGATCTACATCTGCGGTGACGTGCAGACCAAGGATGGCGTTGCCAACGGCTTCTTGGCTCCCGCCGCATCCAACTACGATAAATACGAAAACTTCCGCCTCTACGAGCCCAAAGACCTCATCGGCAAGAAGCTCTTCGTAGGTACTTTCTGGCTGACACCCAAGAAAGATAACCCCGACCCCGGTAACCCCGATGACACTTCTGCATTCCGTTTCTTCACCGAACTCGGTGGTTGGGTTGTAGACTTCTCTCTCGGCTCTAACGAAGCAGACTTCTTCACGCTTCCTATCACCGACAAGTGGGTTGCAGGATTCTCCGGCGATGTCGTCAAAAAGGGTCTTGGCAACTGGGGTATCCATACTCCCACTGTCCAGCCTGTCACTATCGTTGTCGACACCGACCAGCTCAAGATATTCGTCAAGGAAGGTGAACACACTGTCGAGTTCGTAGGACGCGACCCCGAATTCAAATGATGCCGCTCGGAGGGGCGCCCACAAATCGCCCCTCCGGCTATAATCAACAATCTTTAAATAGTAATCAAGACTTATGAAAAAATTCAAATTCATATCAGCTATTGCTCTGACCATGTTGATGGCATCGTGCGATGACTTCGACCTGCCCAATCCTCCGGGCCAGACCAATGGCAATCCCACCGGATTCTTCACAGGTGCTGACCTCGTTATCAATCCCGGTGAGACCACCGTCAACCTCAAGGACGCTAACGCTGCCAACAAGGATGTTGTGGTCGCCACCATCGGCAAGCTCGAGAACTTCCCCGCTGACTATAATTTCGTTGTGGAGATGGAACTCGCTGACAACAACAATTTCGACCCCTCAACCATTGTGGCCACAACAATCAAGGATAACCAGATCGGTGTCAACCCTGACCTCTTCAACGGTGCTATCCAGACTATCAAGACCAAACAGCCCGGTGTCTATGACATGTACGCACGCTTCGTCGCCTATGCAGTCAAGGGCACAACCAAGCTCCGCCTTGGCGACATGACCACCACTTACTGCACCGAATCCCTCAAGATCACAACTCTTGACCCGGCCAAGGTGATGGAACAGTCTTACTATGTGCTCCCCTGCAACGCCGCAGGCGCACCCGTATGGTCATCTGCAATCAAGATGAACAACACCAGCGGTGAGGGCATTAGCGTTTACGACAACCCTGAATTCGCCCTCAAGATTGATATCACAGAGGAGCAGGGTGAAGCCGGCTACAAGTGGATGCTCGCTCCCGAGTCTGCCGTACGCGCTCAGAACATGACCGGTGTGCTCGGCTGTCTCGCCAACAATGACTTCGCAGGCAAGCTCACCGACACCGAACCCGGCGTTATCACACTCAGCGGCCCGGTGCTAATCACTGTCAACGTGGAGGCCGATTCTTACGGCGTAAGCTACGCATTCGATGCCCTCTACCCGCTCTCAAGTACTACACTCACTCGTCCCAACGAGGCTCTTCTCCTCTACACTGACAACTATATCAACTATGGCGGTGTATCAGTACTCTCGGGTCTCTGGTATCTCTGCGGTCAGCCCTCTTACGAGACAGGCACAGTATTCAGCCAGAGCCCCGATGTCGAGGTGAAGGATAGCAAAGATGGCCTCTCTCGCGAAGGTGGTCTCGTGCAAGGTCGCGATGGCAATAAACTCGAGGCCCCCGTCAAGAGAAAGAACCTCTACTGGATTGACGTCAACCTCGTGCAGCGCACCTACAAGGTGACCGGTATCCTCACCCTCGGTCTCACCGGTGCCCACAACGAGTGGAAACCGGAAGCATCTGTACAGCTCACCAAGTCTAAGGACTATGCTACTTGGACAGCCGAAGGTGTTGAACTCGACGGCGAATTCAAGATCAACGCAGGCTCTGACTGGGGCGTAAACTGGGGTCTAGGCAAGGATCTCGGCGACGTGACCGGCAAGCATGTGTACGAACTCCAATTCAACGGTTCAACCAACATGAATGTAGAGAAGGGCAAGTATAATGTGTCTGTAAACTTCAGCGCATACCCCTACACCCTCACTCTCGAGAAGAAGTAACAAAAGCAAAAACATCACCTACTATAAGAAGAGTCCGGACTTCCGGACTCTTCTTTATTATTATGGTCGTCACCTTTCTTATTATGGTCGTCGGCGGCGCCTCCTCTCCCCCAGTGCGCAAGCAACGTCAGACTACGCCGCCTCG
>CAJTYC010000074.1 GCA_910584185.1 uncultured Muribaculaceae bacterium | reverse complement strand
TCTCTTTGCGCAGCCGCTTTATGTTGAGGTAGGCCGGCCGGAAGTCGTAGCCCCACTGCGATATGCAGTGCGCTTCGTCGACCACTATGAGGTTTACGGTAAGTCTCCGCAGCTCGTTGATGAAGTTGTCGTTGCGCAGGCGTTCGGGCGATATGTATAGAAATTTTGCGCCGCCGTTGAGCAGCTTCTCGCGAACGGCGTTGCGTTCGCGCATGCTCATGCCCGAATGTATGAAGACAGCCTTGATGCGGCGCCGCTTCAGGTTGTCCACCTGGTCTTTCATAAGTGAGATGAGTGGTGTCACCACTATGGTGACGCCGTCGAGCATCATGGCGGGCACCTGAAATGTTATCGATTTGCCGCCACCGGTGGGCATAAGCCCCAATGTGTCATGACCCGACAGCACGGAGTCCACGATGTCGCGCTGCAACGGCCTGAAGCCGTTGTAACCCCAGTAGCGTTTCAGCACCGCCACCGGATCCTTGCCAAATCCTCCCCCTAACATATGTGGTAAGCTCCTTATTTCTTTGTCTCAGATGGTCTGATGTCGCGTATCATCAGCTGGATGGTGTCGAGGCTCGACCCGCGCTTGCTCTGCTCTATGGTGTAGCAGATGTCGATAGGCTTGTGGGCGTGGATGTGCTCGAAATATTGCGACATGTTGAACGCTATGGCGTTGATCACGTGGCTCGTGCTGTCGTCCTCGAGCTCTAACTTTATATGCTCGAGGTTCTTGCCCACGAGCTTGCTCGTGCCGAAGTCAAACACGTTGCGGCTCATGAACACCGGCTTTTGGTTGTTAGGCCCGAAGGGGTTGAATTTCTTGAGCATGTTGACCAGCTCGAGCGTGATGTCGGCAAAGTCTATCTCGGCGTCGATGTCGAGGTGCGGTTCGAGCTGGTTGGGGAGTATGTGGTCGGCCACATATTCCTCAAACCGTTCGGTAAATTCTTTGATGTTCTCCTCTTTCATCGAGAGACCCACGGCATATGGGTGGCCGCCGAAGTTCTCGAGCAGGTCGCGGTTGGCGTTGACTGCGGAGTAGATGTCGAAGCCCTGCACGGAGCGGGCTGAGCCGGTGGCCAGGCCGTTGCTCTGCGAGAGCACCACCGCCGGCTTGTAATAAAGCTCGGTGAGGCGCGAGGCCACTATGCCTATCACACCCTTGTGCCAGTCGCGGTTGTATATCACTATGGAGCGTTTGCCGTTGACTATCCCCACGTTTTTCTCTATCAGTGCGTTGGCCTCTTCGGTGATTTTCTTGTCTATCTCCTTGCGCTCGCGGTTGTATTGGTCTATGTCCTTACCTTTCTCGAAGGCTTCGTGCAGGTCGCGGCTCACCAGCAGGTCCACTGTCTCCATGCCGCTCTGCATACGCCCTGAGGCGTTGATGCGGGGTCCGATCTTGAATATCACCTCGCTTATGGTGATGTCTTTGTTGGTCAGCTTGCAGAGCCTTATGATGCTGCGCAGACCCAGGTTGGGGTTGGAGTTGAGCCGGCGCAGGCCATGATAGGCCATGATGCGGTTCTCGCCCACAAGCGGCACAAGGTCGGAGGCTATCGACACGGCCACCAAGTCGAGCATCGACTCGAGCTCGTTGTGGTTGCCGAGGCCGTTGCTCAGCGCGAAGCCCTGCATAAACTTGAAGCCGACGCCGCACCCGCTCAGATGCTCGCACGGATATGTGCTCCCCGGCATCTTGGGGTTGAGTATCGCCACCGCGTCAGGAAGCGTATCGTCGGGCATGTGGTGGTCGCAGATTATGAAGTCGATTCCCTTGCTCTTGGCATACGCTATCTCGTCGATGGCCTTTATGCCGCAGTCGAGCACTATTATAAGTTTCACGCCGTTCTCGGCGGCATAGTCGATGCTCTTCTGCGATATGCCGTAGCCCTCGTCGTCGCGCGTGGGTATATAGTACTCCACGTTGGAGTAGTAGTTTTGCAGATATTTATACACGAGCGCAACGGCTGTGGTGCCGTCCACATCGTAGTCTCCATATATCATGATGCGCTCTTTTGCTCCCATGGCACGGTTCAGGCGTTCCACAGCCTTGTCCATATCGGGCATGAGGAAGGGGTCGTGTAGTTCCTTGAGTGAGGGGGCGAAAAAGGAGTCTGCCTCTGCCGGCGTCGACACTCCGCGGCGCACCAGCAGCTCGGCTATCGCGGAGGTGCCCCCGCAATTGTCGAGAAGCCGGTCGGCCTCTTCTTTCTGCTGAAGTGTCAGCGGCTGATAATTCCATTTCTTGATCATAAATTGTTGTCTCTCACTTGATGTTGTCGGTAGCCCTTTGCCGAGGCCGACCGTTGAATTTATTCCCCTTCCTGGTAAAGTGCGAACTCAAAAACGCATTTTTTCCTCCAATATGCAAAATTAGCAAAAAAATCTAACCCGACAAAATTTGAACACGCGTTTGAGCGCCGTTTTATTGCCGTCTGCGTGCCGTTTGAGTGCCGTTTGCGTGCCGTTTGAGTGCCGTTTGCGTGCCCGCGGAATACTCTCTATGTAGTGTTAGAATGCCCGGAAGTTTTGTCGTTGCCTTATCTAAAATGTTATAAAAATATGCTTTTTAACACAAAATTAATTCAAAAATAAAATAATATTCCTCAATAAGCGTTAATCTACATGAACAATGGGGCCGACTCCGCGTTTTATCAGCGTATGAAATCCCTGTTTGTTTCAACAGGTCCGTGCAGAAAGAGTAACTTTATGGGCTGCACGAACCGATTTGTAACCACCTCATCTATCGGGGAGAGTTTTCTCGGCGTGTCCACCCTTCGCGTCAGCGGGCAGAGGCCTGAATCTCCGATATATCCCACGAGCGGCGTAGCTGTGCCCCCCTGTGCGAGTGATCAGGTGAAAATTATCTCCGAATGAAACTTTTTTCAGCTATTTCTATTGCATTACTTTTCTCAAGCAGCCTTATCGCCGGACGCGGCTATCAGAAAATCGCCGTGAACGAGCCGGCTGCCCAACAGCAAGTTGCAGTCTCCGAAGTCTCCGATTTCGAGAAGGCTGTTGAAATTATCAAGAAGTACGAGACGCTCCACAGTGCCCGCCATTGGCCTCTGATAGGTTATGGCCACAAGGTGCTCCCGGGTGAGAAGTACAGGCGCGGCAAGGTGCTCAGCGAGAAGGAGGCTGACGCGCTGCTGCGCAAGGATCTTCTCAAGAATTGTGCTGTGTTCCGCTCTTTTGGTGCCGACTCTCTGTTGCTCGGCGTGCTCGCCTATAATATAGGTAGCGGTGCAGCTCTGAGAAGTGCCGTGGCCCGCAAGCTCAGGGCCGGCGACCGCGATATCTTCGATAGCTATGTGGCACATTCCAAGTATCGCGGCAAGACTCATAAGCAAATCAAGAGCCGCCGCATAGAGGAGTTTGAGCAGCTTTTCATTACGGAAGAGGAGTTGGTAGCCTCTACCGGTCAGTCCGATTCCAAGGCCGACGATTCCAAGGCCGACGATTCCAAGGCCGACGATTCCAAGGCCGCTTCAAGCCAAAAGGCCGCCCCCGACTCCAAGAAACCGTCCGACCCCATCAGCGCCGCTGTTTATTTAGACTTTGCTTTGCCCGAAAACAAGCGTTCTCAATTTCCTGAAAAAACACACTATCAATTGGCATGCTTATCAAAATCCAAACGATCATATATTCTTTCACGCTCGGCTTGCTTTGCCTGACGCCCGCCTGCGGCGGTAAAGGTAACGGTTCTGCCGATTCAGCCGCCGAGTCTAATGACTCTCTCCCCACTCCGGTCAAGAAACTGGTGCAGGCTATCTCCGATAACGACAGTGACTCTTTCGCCGGACTCGTCAGCTACCCGCTGCAGCGCCCTTATCCGCTCCACGATATCGACAATGCGGAGCAGATGCGCGGCTATTACAGCCAGCTCGTCGACGATTCGTTGCGCCGTGCCATCACAAGCTCAAGGTCGTCAAACTGGCAGGAGAGCGGTTGGCGCGGATGGAGTCTCGACGATGGCCGCTATGTTTGGGTAGACGTGGCACTGTATGACGTGCCTTATGTGTCGTGCCGGGAACGTGTGCTGATCGATAGCCTGACCCGCGAGGAAATCAACAGCCTCCCCGAGTCAATACGTCAAGGCTGGAAGCCGGTACTATGCCTGCGCAATGATGCCGACGGCAGGATATACCGCATCGACAAGCGCGAAAGCCCGTCAGACGCTTCTGCAAAGCCTTTCAGAATGGCGGTTTACGATGGCGTGGCGCACCTGCACGAGGTGCCCCAGGCGCTGCTCGAAGGCGACCGCGAAACTGAAGGCACGGCCGAAACCGAAACCTACCACTTCGCCGACAGCAAGGGCAACGAGCTGGTGCTCGCCACCGATGCCCCCGACACCGGCAACCCGGTGCTATATCTCCCCACCGACTCAGTTGTCTCGCTCCACCGGGCCTACTGGCACGACTTGATTCACAAGTGAAACAAACCACGCCAAAGAATAATGAATAATGAATAATGAATAAAGAATAATGAATAAAGAATAATGAATAATGGCTACGCAAAGCAAAATATGCTTGCGTAGCCATTAATTTTTATGCTGAAAACTGCCAAGTTTCCGATTTTTTTATGCTAACTTTGCAAGTTGGGACAATACCCAACTTTCTGAGCATGGAAAAAGATATAGAAATCAATGGCCTGCGCATGCATTATGAGGTCACCGGACCTGAAAATGGCAACCCGGTGGTGCTGATGCATGGCTGGGGCTGCAACCATACCACTGTGCGCAGCATTGCCGCCGTCCTCGAACCCGGCATGCGAGTTTTCAACCTCGATCTCCCCGGCCATGGCAGCAGCCAGGAACCACCCACACCCTGGGGCGTATATGAATATGCCGATTTCATAGAGGAGTTCTGCAAGCGCCTCGGCATACATGACCCGGTGCTGATAGGCCACTCTTTCGGCGGACGCATAAGTCTGGTCATCTCATCGCGCAACCCCATAAGCCGAATGGTGCTCGTAGATGGTGCCGGCCTCAAGCCGAAACGCAAGCCGAAGTATTATATTAAGGTGTACTCGTTCAAGGTCGCTAAGAAGATTCTCCCCATATTGCTCGGCAAGAATCTCGGCGGCAAGATGATCAACAAGTGGCGGGGTAGTGCCGGCTCGGCCGATTACCGCAATTCGTCGCCCATGATGCGCTCCGTGATGAGCAAGTGCATAAACCAGGACCTGCGTCCGGTGCTTCCCCGGATAAAGGCCTCCACATTACTGATTTGGGGCGAGAAAGATACCGCGACACCCCTCGCTGATGCGAAGTATATGGAAAAACATATATCCGACGCCGGACTTGTATCTTTCCCCGAAGCAGGCCACTATTCTTTTCTCGACAACCCGGCCGGCTTCCGCGCGGTGATGCGCGAATTCTTTAAAAATGACCTTAGATAATCTAACAAATGTGAAATATAATACACAAAGGATATGATTTTCTTTATAGTAATCTATGTAATCTGCGCCATATATATGGTGCTCAATTTCAAGTATGACCTGCAGATGTTCCAGCAGAACAGCTATAGGGTGGACCGTTATTGGCGTTGGCTCCAGCCCAACATTGCATCGGCTTGGCGTCTCGCAGACGTGGCCTGCCTGCTGTTGCTCTTCGCCTCGCAGCTCCTCGACTACCGCGCCGCTGCACTGCTCGTGGCCGTGGCCTGCCTCTCCAAGATTTTTCTGATCTTCCGCCGCAAGTCGAAGAAGCCGCTGGTGTGGACCAAGCGCGTGTGGCGTCTATTCTCGCTCACTTCCCTGCTCTCGCTCGCAGGCGCGGTGGCGGTCGCCATAACATCGTGGGGCGTCACAATCGGCGCTTACAACGGCGTGATGCTGACCATCGGCTATATGCTCTGCATCAGCATATTCTCCTGGGCCGTGATGATTCTTTGCCACGTGTTGCTGATTCCGGTGGAGAAATCAATTCAGCAACGTTATATCAACGATGCCAAGCGCATCATAGCAGGAATGCCCGACCTCACCATAGTCGGCATTACGGGAAGCTACGGCAAGACAAGCACCAAGCATTACCTGACGCGCATCCTCAGCGAGCAGTTTGACGTGCTGATGACCCCCGGCTCGTTCAATACGCCGATGGGCGTGGTGCGGACAATCCGCGAGTACATGAAGCCATACAACCAGATCTTCGTGTGCGAGATGGGAGCCAAGCAGCTCGGCGACATCAAGGAAATCTGCGACATTGTGCATCCCAAGATGGGCATCGTCACGGCAGTGGGCCCCATGCACCTCGAGTCGTTCAAGACGATAGATAATGTGTGCCGCACCAAGTTCGAGCTCGTGGACGACCTGCCCGCCGACGGCTGCGCAGTGATCAACAATGACTTCGTGCCATGCGCCGAACGTCAGGTGAGCAACACCCGTGCCCTGCGTTACGGCATAACCAACACCGATGGCTGCGACTACATAGCCACCGACATTCGTTACACGTCGCAAGGCACAAAGTTCAAAGTGTGCGGGCCTGACGGCTTACAACTCGACCTCGAGACACGCCTGCTCGGCGAGTGCAACATCTCCGACATATTGGCAGCCGTGGTGATAGCCCTCCAGCTCGGGGTGAGCACCGACAAGATAAGATACGCAGTTGCCACGATCGACCAGGTGGAGCACCGCCTCAGCATCAAGCAGACACCCGGCGGCGTGACAATCCTCGACGACGCATTCAACTCCAACCCCGCCGGCTCCAAGATGGCAGTGGACGTGCTCTCGCACTTCAAGGAGGGAAAACGGATAATAGTGACACCCGGCATGATAGAGCTCGGCAGCGAGCAATATAACCTCAACCGAGAGTTCGGCAAACACGTAGGCGAAAACGTAGACGTGGCCATAGTGGTTGGAGAATATAACCGCATGGCGATAGTGGATGGCATAAAGGAAACCGGCTTCAACACCGACAACCTCTACGAAGTCGCGACCTTCAACGATGCCCAGACAATCCTCGGCAGAATGCTCGCCAAAGGCGACACCATCCTCTACGAGAACGACCTCCCTGACACCTTCAAATAATGAATAATTAAAAATGAATAATGAATAATTAGCTTCGCGACAGAAAAACGACGCGAAGCCACTGGGAGGGAGGAGCCTCCGGCGACGACACAAAGAACAACCCCCGAAGCGAAGCCACTGGGTGGGAGGAGCCTCCGGCGACGACCAAACAATGCTAAGCTCCGCCGTAGCGACGTTGCATCGCGCACTGGGGAAGAGGAGGCGCCGCCGACGACCCAAAAAAATAAACCCAAACAAGAAAAAGGTGAAAAAGTTCGAAACTTTTTCACCTTTTTCTTGCAAATTAAAAATTTTTAATATACCTTTGTGGCGTGTTAGAGAAGCAACAGCAAATTTAACACAAAGAGTTCATTAAAACAATGTGTTTACATCTACCGCAAAACCTTCAACGGCAAAAGCAAACGGTAGTCAGAAAGAAATTTGAAGCCACAGGCAATCAAATAAAAAGGGGGCATTAGCTCATCTGGCTAGAGCGTATGACTGGCAGTCATAAGGTGACCGGTTCGATCCCGGTATGCTCCACATAACTGAACAACATAACATCAAGAACGCTTTTAGCTCTGAACCAAGCATTTAGCTGCTTGGTTCAGAGCTATTTTTATTGCCGTATTTTCTACATACGGCCCCAGATATCCCTGAAATTTTTATAAATCTAACCAAAATTTTGGCTATTTTGGGGTAGTTAGACGATAGTACTTCACTAAAGTGAAGCAAAAAATGAATCAGAAATGAATCAGAAATGAGGCCAGAAGTGAAGCCCGAGTGAAACAATATACGTCGGCGGCGCCTCCTTTCCCCCAGTGCGCGGTGCAGCGTGATCTGGCGGTTAGCCTCCTGCGCGCGATGCGGAGTTGTTTGAACGTCGCGAAGCCACCGGGAGGGAGGAGCCTCCGGCGACGACCACAGAGAATCAGGCTGCATCGCGCACTGGGGGAGAGGAGGCGCCGCCGACGACCGCGAATAACCCCCCCCCTGGGCGCGAAGCGATTGTCCTTAATCAAAAGCAAGTGAATAATCACCTTCATAAAGCCTTGATATTTCCATGTTCAGCAATTCTATTGTAACTTCACCCTTGTCAAAAGCCTTTCGGTTGATAAGTACATAAACGGATGTCTGTTCATCGTAGGCTTGAATAAATGTCTGCTTGCCAAACACGTTGAGCATCATGTTGCGGTAGAAACGAAAACGCTTGTTTGGGATGCCTCCTTTTCCCTTATCCAAGTCAGGCGCGGCGACAAACCCGAAAGATGAGAAATCATCTTTTTGTAATAGTCAAGCATGATATGTATGCACGACATTATAATAGTGCGAGGTTCATAGTCATTGGTGAGCAATGAATATCTGTCCTTGCTGTCAGCTACACCTTTCCAATAGAATTTCAATCCAAGAAATTTTCTCGAAAAATGCTCTATCTCTACGATGTAGCGCTTGTGGCTTTTGATTGACTTGAACGTCCATATATCAACAATGCGGAGCGTAGAGGGGTCCTTGCTCCGCATTACAAATGATGCATCGTAATATTTAAGCATTCTTACGGCAATATATAGTCATAAGTTGGTATCCGCACACTCTGACGCTCGTCGTCGGAGACAACCGAGAGATTCACATAGTTGCGATTGTCAGCGTCTGTGGTCTTGAATGCCATAGAGCCTGATTTTTTCTGAACAGGTTTCATATTCTCTTTCTTTGTATTTGTAACGCAAATATAAAATATTTGTTTCTTTTATCAAAAAAATTAACACTTATTAGCCACAATATTCTACCTCGTGCAAAATGAGATATGACGTCGGGGGCGCCTCCTTTCCCCCAGTGCGCGATGCAACGTAGCTCTACGGATGTTTGATTCAGTTGCTTCGCGTGGGATTTTAATAGTCTGAATATGCAAGATGATGCACTAAAGTGTATAATATGTTCCGGCGAAGCCGGATATGTTGAGCGAAGCGAATATGTCTTAAACCAACCAAGCGCGAAGCGAATTTCCTTAATTCCCTTTTGTTCCTTGTGCCATACTCTACATTTGGTGCCATAGTCGCCATGTGGCACACAAGAACCCCTAAAGCCAACTTATTATTTCATGCTTCCTTAATGTTGCTTTTTTGATTCGTTTTCGCTAAATTTGTATGCCTGTTTGCAAAGAAAAAAACAGGCACCACGTATATGAATACTCCCGAACTTAAAAAGAAATTGGCGGCTCTCTGGAAGGAGTCCCTCAATGCCGCTGACGATAAGATCTCGCTTATCCTGAATGGTTATTTAGACCCCGATTTGGTAGCCTACGAGGAGGCTGCAGGCGGCGACATTGTGGCCGCCGTTATGGGTATACCATATGATTTCGGCAACTCAGAATGCCACGTAAAGGCTCTGTTTCTCGTTGGCCTCGCCACAAAATCTCACTTCCGTTCGCGCGGAATTATGACCCGCCTGCTCTCAAAAATCAATGACACGGCACGCGAAAAAGGCTTCGTTTTCTCGTTCCTCATACCCCCCGATGAGGGTCTGAGGAAGTATTTTAAGGACCGAGATTTTGTAAACGGTTTCTATCGAGTAGTAGATAATTATACATCGCTGCACGACTTCGATAATGAATATGAATCCATTTTGCAGGAGCAGAAGGAGAAGGTGGCCGACCTGAAACGCAACCTTTTCAAGTCGCTGAAAGTGGGGGTTTATGACGTGGCTGATGCCGATGCGCAGGCGGTGCGCGACAATATAAAAGCCCTTATCCGCAAGATAGAGTCCTCGCAGCAAGACCTCCAGATTATACATTCTGACCGCGATATGGATTTGGCTATCGAACATAATATGGTGGCCGGTGGCCAAATCTATTATGTGAAAAATCCGTCTGGCGCAATCTCCGCTGTGGCGTTCTGCACATTCTCCGACTCCGCCGTCAGCATCAACAAACTTTTTGCCTCCGACATGGCAAGTAAGTGCAAGGTGCTTTCGCTGATTAAAAAGTCAAACCCCACTCATGGCATTTGTCACGTCATCCCTTCGATCGAGATGGACCGCGCAGCTCTTTGGATGCGCACTTATGGCTCGTTCATGAAGGATGCCCCTCAGGCCGGTGCTGTCTCCATCACCGAACGGGTCTACTCGCTCGCCGCTCACGCTAAAGTGTGCGGAATGGTCAAGATTTTAAACTTCGCTGAGATTTTAAAATTCCAGGCCAACCTACGGCACGATCTGAAATATTCGATTCTCGTGAAAGGGGAGAGCATCAGCCAACTCGAGCAGTTGAACGTCCGCGACGGCCAACTTTCCATCAAGAAAATGCAGGACGACCAAGAGAACCCGATGCGCCACACGCATGTCATGACCAAACGCGACATCGGCGAGATACTGTTCCGCCGTCGCGACACCGACAACCTGATTACCGAGGCATTCGGCATACCCTCAATCAACGGCGCCATATCTCTGCTGCCGGAAATTTGATTAGTGAATAGTTAGTAGTTAATAGTGGCTTCGCGATGAGATAATGTCGCGAAGCCACCGGGAGGGAGGAGCCTCCGGCGACGACTGCAAAGCGCAAAGCAAAATTATTCACTTTTCATTATTCTTTGAGTTGTTGTCGTCGCCGGAGGCTCCTCCCTCTTGGCTTCGCGCCGTCAGGCATTCCGCATCGCGCACTGGGGGAAAGGAGGCGACGCCGACGTAAAAATTCCCTTACATTATAAGATAACCCCGGATTTTATACAATTTGCCCTAAATTCATAGAATTTACCCCGATTTTATCTATTTCATCATATTTCTACAGGATAATCAGGAATCTCTTAAGTTGCATATTTATCCGTAATTTAGCCTTGCAAACACGCATTTCTAACCCTCTGACGTTCGCGCGAGATTCTTCTCGCGCATAATTTATCACGTTTACCGAAATCTCAACGCTCATAATCCCGAATCTCCACTCTGCATGTCGATGATAGCTGAGAGGGGAGTCCTCACCCAAAATTCATCAAAAAGTGAAATTTACAAAATTGGTCAAATAGGCACTTTCTTCACTGCCCTTCTAACCGCCCTCTTCTGATGACTTTCTCCTATTCTTATTTGTAAACCGTGGTTTGTTTGCAATTTACATATTTACAATGTTGAATTTGCAGACATGTCTTGCATTTGCAAATAGATTTAATTTGTAAATGTAATCGTATGCAATATTAAACTGTTTAAATTTGCAAAATCGCAAAATTAAGAAATGAAAATTTAACCGTTTAACATTTTATAACATTAGTTGTAAATAGCTATATTATAGCATAATAGCCACAATATATATAGTGTATGGTCATATTTGGTGGAGTAAGTGTCTGGATAGGTAAATTTTCATTTGTATCATGGTGTAATCCCTATAATGTGTGTATATTGAGAGTTCAACTTAAAGTATGTTGCAAGTAATTTGGAGGCCTGTTGCATATGTGATTTGCAAATTTAAATAGCTATATTTGCAAATAAAAATGATAAAATTTTGTAAATAACAATTGGAAATTTGCAAAATAATTGTTACATTTGCATTATGGTTTCAAACGAAAATTCAAGCCTATGGATGAGCAAAATGTAGCAATTCGTCTAAAAGGGTTCATCGACACGCAGGGTCTCACCCACTCTCAGTTTGCCGATGTCTGCCAGATACCGAGGCCGAGTCTCTCGCAGATCCTCAGTGGGCGCAATAAGAAAATAAGCGACGTAATCATAGGTCAGATACATAAGGCATTCCCTTCTTTATCTATAATGTGGCTTCTGTTTGGCGAGGGCGCAATGATTACAGGTGCTGACGGGGCTTCTTCCGGCGGAAGCTCCCCTGCGGTAGCTGTTCAGCTGGATAATGCAGCAAATGCTGATGGTCTCGGCGCGACTGAGTCTGGATCTGACGATGAGCTGTCAGATTTTTTGGGTGAAGATGAGGCTTTGCTCTCTTTGTTTGAAAATGAGAGAGCCGGGCAATCGGCGACTCCGGAGATGTCGGCAGTCAATTCCGGAGGATTGGGTGCAACCGCCGGTGCAAATGCGGCGGATGCTCCGAAAAATGGCTCTATGGCTGAAAAATTTGCCGATAGTCGTACGGATTTGAATTTTCAAGCGAATCTCAGAGCCTTAAAATCGCGCATTGCGACGCTTAAGGGTTTGGAAAATGAGGTAGTTGAGTATAAAAAGAAAGTGTCGGATTTGCAGTTGCAAATAGAAAATTTACGTTCGAATCCGCGAAAAGTCTCCCATATAACAGTCTATTACGACGATTCCACCTTCGAAACCTTCTTTCCGAAGTAATTTTTTTGACGTAGGCGGCGCCTCCTTTCCCCCAGTGCG
>CAJTYC010000073.1 GCA_910584185.1 uncultured Muribaculaceae bacterium | reverse complement strand
AATTTTTGCACTCAATTGATAATCAAATTAATACGAAAGTGTTACATGGTAGTAATTTACAACTTCCGAAATTTAACTTATAAAATCATAGCAATGAAAAAGATAATATTTCTTATGATTTCCATTATATTATGTGGCTGTCCGAAATTGACTTTCGCTCAATCACATATGTATAACACCCAAGCAGATGTGGAGCGTGAAACCGTTCCGCTTCTCAACAAGGCGCAGTCTTCGCGCCAAGCAAAGGACTATAAAGCTGCCCTAAAAGCAAATATGGAGGCGCTCGCATCGCTATCGCTCTTTGATGAAGATTTCATCAAACCATATGGCTTGGAAAAGACCCTTCTCTACGACATAGCCTGCTATCAATCGCTATGCGGCGACACAATAGCTGCCATAGCCTCTCTGCAAGCTGCCGCAGCATTAGGCAGAAGACACCAATCTGCACCCATACACCCAGCGAACCTACGTAATCCACGTGCCCTAAGGCTTCAACCCCAACTACACAAACTCAACCCGCGTCTCAAACGACGCCTGGTTCTGGCAACCCCCTAAATGATTATAGGTCGCGCACAGATTCTCCCTAAATAGGTTCGTGAAAGTTCCGCGCTTCTCACTGCGCCAAAGGCGCGTTCCGCGCTCTCAAAAGATTATGTCCCATTGTAGTCCTGATTTTGTCCCTAGTTATTTTTTAAATGTATACTTAACTCTCCGACAGTCGGATATGTTTTCTGCATATCCGATTGCAAATCCAAAAAAAATTCGTAATTTTGTAAAGGGGTCAGTAACATTCTCAAGTTTTGCAAGCTCTATTATTATAGGCAAATTGAGTTTAGTCCCTCTCTGGAATTACGATATAAAATACAAATGGCATGAACACGGACAGCGACACATACCGACGCATACATTTTGCTGTAATGGCAATTGAGAGTGGTGCCCGTAAGTTAGGCATCTCCGGCAAGGAGATGCATGACCGATTGAGCAAGCAAGGTTTAATAAGGAACAGGCTAATCAAAAGGTATGAACAACTTCATACCCAAAGCATTGACTGGGTGGCCGATGACATAAGTGAAACACTTCTAAACTGGGAGGCTGGATTATGATAACACTTTATCACGGTTCATATATTGAAGTATCATCGCCATTGGTGGGTCTGGGTAGAAAGAAAGTCGATTTCGGCCAAGGTTTCTACCTAACCAATCTATATGAGCAAGCTAAAGCGTGGGCTGAAACTATTGCGGAAAGAAAGGGCAAGAATTCTAAACCGATAGTTTCGGCTTATTCATTAGACTATGCTTCGATAAAAAATGATGGTTTTCGTGTCAAGATTTTTGAGTCATATAATCTCGAATGGCTTGAATATGTAATAGATTGCAGACACGGGGGCGAAATGCAGAAAATGTATGACGTAGTGGAGGGCGGTGTTGCCAACGACAATGTAATTGACACTGTTGAGGATTATGAGAACGGGATAATTACAGCACAACAGGCTCTCGGCCAATTGCGATATAAGAAGGTTAATCATCAGATTTGCATACTTAATCAAGAAATCATAGACAAGTATTTATCATTTAGAAATTCGGAGTTTAAGCTGGATTAAAACTTGAAGCAAATGAGAGACAATGTGTTGTGGCGCAAACAGAGCCGTATAATAATGCTCTTGGCCGACACCCTTAGAGTGTCGCCTGAGCGTGCACTCGATATATATTACGGCACAAAGGTATATGAGCAAATGACAGACCCGAAATATGGTCTGCAACTGATGAGTGATGATTACATCATCGAAGAACTGATAGAAGAGCTAAGAGAAAACTAATGAGTCCGTTTCTTTTGTGAGGTGGGTTCCTAAAGTGAGTAAGTGCCATAAACAACCGACAATAAAATTTATATTAAGGCTGTTCGCTGTTTTAGGAAGCATAAATAAAATAAATTGGGAAGAAATTAGTACTATGGGGAAACAAATTTCTATAGAACGCGGAACACGCCTTTGGCGCAGCAGTGACGCATACAGCACTTCCACCGTGACCGTATATAAGGTGATCGCCCAGTGTCTTTGCTTGAAAGTTGACCCAAAAATCTCAAAAATATGAGTGCACATAAAGGTAAGAGCACAATTGCCCAACGCAGTGCCCATTGATATTTGGAGCCTCCAGCGACGACCATAAAGAAAAGCCGCGAAGCAAAATTATTTAAGTTTTGTTCCCCACTTACTCACATTACAGCTCCTCGATAATGCAATCGCCGGGGGCTTTGAGGTTTTCGTCGATTATGATTTCGCCTACTTTCCCTTCTATGCGGATGTGGCCGCTGGTGGGGTTCTTGATGCTCGTCACATTGCCCTTTATGGTGCCCTCCACTTTGCTGTATTCAAACAGCAAGTTGGCATCTTCGGCAAATGTGCAATCCTCCAAAATCAGTCCGTCGACATAGCAAAGCAGCTGCTCGCCCGAAAATTTACATCTCACAAACTTCAGGTTCTTGCCATACCAACCGAGATACTCACCGTTGATTTCCGAATCATATATCGTGACATTCTCAGACTCCCAAAAAGCATCCTTGGAGTTAATCACGGCATTGCGAATCACCACATTCTTGGCATACTGGAAGCCATAATTGCCTTCCTGACGGTAATTCTCAATCTCGATGTTCTCGCTGTGCATGAACACATAGTCGCAATTATCGATGCTTACATTTTTAAGCACAATATTGCGGCAATCCCACAAAAACTGTTCGCCGTTAGGAAAATCAGTATTCTCCACATAAATGCCATCCATGCGCCTGAACAGCTTCGGAGCATCCACCTTGCAATCTATCATGCGGCAATTGCGCGAATACCAGAGGCTCGAACGTGCGCTCTCAGCAAAATAGCAATTAGTGACCGTAAAATTATCAGTCTCCCAAAACACATACTTCCCCTCGAAAGTACAATCCACTGCCTCAATGTCGGAACTCTCCTTGATACTCGACTCTCCCGGATGAATGGTAACATTCACCAACTTAAGCCCATGACTGGCATACAAAGGACGTTCCCCACCAAACTCCTGATTCCTGATTTCCATATTGCTTATAAGACAGACTTTTAATTTGTTGCTTGATACCACTCAATAGAGAAAGCATTAACTTCTTCAACGAGGGTCTCACTTACAAAATTAATGAAAAATACGCATGAGTGCAATAATTCTAAGACATAGATTCGCCTGAGAAACATTGATGCAATTCTCTTCAATCCCTGTCTCAAAAATAGCTCTCACTTTTTGAAGTCGAGCCGAGGTAAGAAGTCGCGAAGATATTTCCTCCAATTTGTCCATGAGTGTCCTCCCTCTGTTTCATTGTAGTGGAAGGCATAATTATTTTTACGGAGCTTTGTGCGGAAACCATCATTCAGGCTCTTCAAAAAATCTTCCTTGCCGATGGCAATATATAGAAGTTTCGGTTCTTTGCTGTATAATGTATCAAGCTTAGAGTCGAAGCCCTCATAGATTTCAGCATGACCTGCTAAAATATTGATGACATTCTCTTTCTCCTCGCCAATGTTAGAATTGTCGATTCTTGGCTGAGGAAGTGCGGAAAACAATCCGATATAATCGAACGTATCCGGATTGTTTAGGGCAGTGAAAAGTGTATGCAGTCCGCCAAGCGACAGCCCAGCTATGGCCCGGTGTGCCTTGTCGGGAATTGTGTGGTAATGTGAATCCACATAGTTCAAAATTTCAGGTAAAAACGCGTTCTCGATATCACCATGCATAGATGTTTTGTAGTCACCCGTAGGTTTAATATCCGGTTTATTCGGATCTTGGCCGGGAGCTGCCGCCAATTCTACGCATCCGTTAGGCATCACTACAATCATCGGTTCGCAACGACCTTCAGCTATCATATTATCCAAAATCTGTGCAGCGCGGCCACATTCTGCCCATGACATCTCATCGCCGCCCGAACCATGCAGCAGGTATAGCACCGGATATCGTGTATCTTTATTGTCTGCATATCCATAAGGGAGATATACGGCCATTCGCCGTTCCGTCATGCCGTTAAGTGTTGACGGATACCAAACATATTCGAGTTTGCCGTTCTCTTCTTTGCGGTCCATATAGTCATTACCTACGGCTCCCGGCACTATAAAGTAGTTGTAAACCGTAGTGATGTCACGCACTGTCTGGCTGTTGCGGGAGTCATATACAGGCGTCTCCTCGTCATCAACATATATGTTGTACCAATACAGGTCCGAATCAAGCGGTTTGGTGGTAAGTGTCCACAAGCCTTCGCCATCCTCTTTCATCACGTGCTTCCTCATTTGGTCGTACGCTCCACTTTGCTTGCTCAACACGTCTGAAGCTCCGAAAGCTCCGTTCACCTTAACCTTCTTAGCCTTCGTATTCTTTATGTTGATTGTCACCGTGTTGTCATAATTTACGGTGCATGGTTCTTTGCCTTGCGATGTGCATACTATGCTTCCACACATTGTAAGTGCCATTATAATGTTCTTGTACATCTCTATTATCGTAATACACAGATATCTGCTCTAAAGACAGTTATCTTATGAATGAGTTAATGGGACTTGCCGACTTTTGTGGCAAGTCCCATTTGCAAATATAGTCTATTTCAGCGAATCGCGCAAATTTTATGCCTGCGCGTTCTCTTTTATGTCAGTCGTTTTGTTTCTATCAGTCGTTCTTGCGGAGTTTGATTTCCTCGGGCGTAAGCTCAGGGTCTACTCCCCAGCTCTGGTTGGCCAGACGCTTGTAGTTGTTGTAGCGCCACTGTGCGTTGGCCTTGGCTGCTGCGAAGAGTTCCTCTGCCTGGTCGGGATACATCTTGAAGAGTGATGCGAAACGCACCTCGCCTTTAAGGAAGTCCTCAAACTTGCTCCAATCGGGCTCTTTGCTGTCGAGCGAGAAGGGGTTCTTGCCCTCTGCCTCAAGCTCCGGATTGTAACGCCAGAGGTGCCAGTAGCCACATGCCACTGCATCTTTCTCTTCCTGCTGGCTGTGTCCCATGCCTTTCTTGATACCGTGGTTGATACAGGGTGCGTATGCAATCACGAGCGACGGACCGTCATATGCCTCTGCCTCGCGGAGTGCCTTCAGGGTCTGTGCATTGTCTGCGCCCATTGCAATCTGTGCCACATATACGTAGCCGTAAGTCGTGGCAATCAGACCGAGGTCTTTCTTGCGGATGCGCTTGCCGGCTGCGGCAAACTTGGCGATTGCACCGATAGGTGTGGACTTGGATGACTGGCCACCGGTGTTGGAGTATACCTCTGTGTCGAGCACGAGAATGTTGACGTTCTTGCCTGATGCAATCACGTGGTCAAGACCGCCGAAGCCGATGTCGTAGCTTGCCCCGTCACCACCCACAATCCACTGGCTGCGCTTGGTGAGGTAGCCCTTGAGTTCTACGATTGTCTTGCAGTCGGGGCAACCTGCCTCTGCACCTGCGATACATGCTGCCACAAGCGCTACACCCTTGAGGTGAGACTCCTTGGAGTCGTTGCGGTCGTTGAGCCATGCTGAAGCTGCCTCTTTCACGTTGGCGGGTGCGTCAACGTTGGCCACAATGTTCTCGGCTGCCATCTTGGCACGTTCGCGGAGCTTCTCATATGCGATGTGCATACCGAGACCATACTCGCAGAAGTCCTCGAAGAGTGAGTTAGCCCATGCCGGACCATGTCCATGCTCGTTGGTAGTGTAGGGTGTTGAGGGCACAGAGCCTGAATAGATTGATGAGCAACCTGTTGCGTTGGCCACCACCTGACGGCTGCCGAAGAGCTGGGTCACGAGCTTCAGATAGGGAGTCTCACCGCAACCTGAACAAGCGCCTGAGAACTCAAACAAGGGCTGTGCGAACTGGCTGTTCTTCACGTTCATGGCCACGTCCACGAGGTCTGCCTTGTTGCTTACCTCTTTCACGCAGTATTCCCAGTTGGCATCTTCCTTGAGCTGGCCTTCGAGGTGCTTCATGGTGAGCGCCTTGTTGCCCTTCATGCCGGGGCAGACATCCGCACAGTTGCCGCAACCGAGACAGTCGAGCACGTCAACCTGCTGCACGAAGCGAAGGCCTGTCAAGGTCTTGCCGAGTGCCGGCTTGCTGTGTTCTTCGCCAAACGGTGCCTTCTCCATCTCCTCTGCATTGAGCAGGAACGGACGGATAGCTGCGTGAGGACATACATATGAACACATGTTACACTGGATACAGTTCGCGGGATCCCATTCGGGCACGAATGCTGCCACACCACGCTTTTCATATGCTGCGGTGCCCTGTTCCCATGTGCCGTCTGCGTTGTCCTTGAACTTGCTCACGGGCAGGAGGTCTCCATCCTGTGCGTTGATCGGACGGACCACTGTCTCGATAAATTCGGGAGCCGGTGTAGCCTTGGGTGCATCATCGGCGAGGTCAGCCCATTCGGCCTTGACCTCGAGCTTGTGATATTCACCGCCACGGTCCACTGCTGCGTAGTTCATGTTGACAATGTTCTCACCCTTCTTGCCATATGACTTCACGATGAATTTCTTCATCTGCTCGATGGCGAGGTCTACCGGGATTACTTCGGTGATGCGGAAGAATGCTGACTGGAGTATTGTGTTGGTACGGTTGCCAAGTCCAATCTCCTGTGCTATCTTGGTCGCGTTGATGTAGTATACGGTGATGTTGTTCTTTGCGAAGTAACGCTTCACCTTGTTGGGAAGGTTCTCTGCAAGTTCCTCGCCCTCCCAGATGGTGTTGAGCAGGAATGTGCCGTTGGGCATAAGTCCGCGTGTCACATCATACATGTGGAGGTATGCCTGCACGTGACATGCCACGAAGTTCGGAGTGTTCACGAGATATGTGCTGCGGATCGGTTCGTCACCGAAGCGGAGGTGTGAACATGTGAAGCCACCCGACTTCTTGGAGTCGTATGCGAAGTATGCCTGGCAATATTTATTGGTGTTGTCACCGATGATCTTCACGGAGTTCTTGTTGGCACCTACTGTACCGTCTGCACCCAGACCGTAGAACTTAGCCTGGAACATACCCTCGTCACCAACGTTGATTTCCTCGCCCACGGGGAGTGAGTAGCCTGTGAGGTCGTCGTTGATACCGACGGTAAACTGGTTGCGGGGCTCGTCGAGCTTAAGGTTCTCATACACGGCGAGCATCTGTGCCGGAGTGGTGTCTTTCGATGATAGACCGTAGCGGCCACCCACGATGACGGGGCAGTTCTCCTTACCGTAGAAACAGTCTTTGACGTCAAGGTAGAGGGGTTCGCCGTTGGCTCCCGGCTCTTTGGTGCGGTCGAGCACCGCAATCTTCTTGGCTGTGGCGGGCACTGCGCTGAGGAAGTGCTTTGCGCTGAACGGACGGTACAAGTGAACGCTCACGAGACCGACTTTCTCACCCTTGGCGCGGAGGTAGTCGATGGTCTCCTTGATGCACTGTGTCACAGATCCCATGGCGATGATCACGCGGTCGGCCTCGGGGTCTCCGTAGTAGTCGAACAAGCCGTAGTTGCGGCCTGTGATGCGGTTCATCTCCTTTACATATTCCTCTACAATCTCGGGGATTGCCTCATAGTATTTGTTGCTTGCCTCACGGTGCTGGAAGAAGACGTCAGGGTTTTCTGCCATGCCGCGTGCCACCGGCTTGTCGGGGTTGAGTGCGCGTGCGCGGAACTCTGCCAACGCTTTCTGGTCAATCAGGGGCACGAGGTCTTCCTCGTTCATCACCTCGATTTTCTGTATCTCGTGGCTGGTGCGGAATCCGTCGAAGAAGTTGACGAACGGCACACGGCCTTTGATGGCTGAGAGGTGGGCCACTGCTGCGAGGTCCATCACCTCCTGCACGCTTCCCTCGGCAAACATGGCGAAACCTGTCTGACGGCAGGCCATCACATCCTGGTGGTCGCCGAAGATGCTCAATGCGTGCGATGCAAGTGTACGTGCCGATACATGGAATACGCAGGGAAGTAATTCACCGGCGATCTTGTACATGTTAGGGATCATAAGGAGAAGTCCCTGCGATGCAGTGTATGTGGTGGTCAAGGCGCCTGCCTGCAAAGAGCCGTGTACGGCACCGGCTGCACCGGCCTCACTCTGCATTTCCTGCACCATAACTGTCTCGCCGAAAATGTTCTTTCGGCCCGCTGCTGACCAGTCATCCACATACTCCGCCATCGTCGACGACGGTGTGATGGGGTAAATGGCTGCTACTTCGCTGAACATGTAACTGATATGCGCTGCGGCCTGATTGCCGTCGCATGTCAGAAATTTCTTTGTCTTGCTCATAGAATTGTTTACCAAAAAATGTTATATGATAATATTACCTAATCCGTTTTGGGTCGCCCATCTTTAAAGTATGGGCCATATAATTCTGCAAATTTAATAAATTTTCTCCACTCCGCAATTATTTTGTGAGATATTTTATGTCCCGGTTTTTGTTATCCCACCACCGATATGAGGCGTTTCTCGCCTTTTATCTTTTTCCCTTTTATATTGCTTGTCAGCTTATTGATATCACGGCAACACACTGCTGCGAGTGCGTAGTGGTCGTATACGTCGATTTTGCCTATATCACTCCCTTCCAATCCTCCCTCTTTTACGAGAAATCCCAATATATCCCCTTTGGAGAGCTTTTCACGACGGCCTGCTGAGAAGTAGAGCGTCTCGTAGTTTCTCTCAGCTTTATATCTCTTTTCGGGGTCGAGGTATCTTGTGTCGTCAAATTCGATGTATTCTTTCACATCCTCTTTAGGCCCTACCAATACATATATGTCTCCCTCGGCATCCACACGCGCTGTGCGGCCGTTGCGGTGGGTATAGGACTCAGGTGTAAGAGCCTGATGGTAGTGTATCACATTCTTCACTCCCTCTATGTCGAGTCCGCGTGCCGCCAAGTCGGTGGCCACTAACACCGGGCGTGTCCCGTTGTTGAAGAGCGCTACGGCTGTCTCGCGGTCGCGTTGGTCAAGTGCCCCGTGATATAATACTGCCGGTATGCCCCGTTTTCTTAGATACTGGCATGTGCGCTCGGCACTCTCGCGATGATTCACGAA
The DNA here is from genome assembly GCA_910584185.1 of uncultured Muribaculaceae bacterium. Classification (GTDB taxonomy): domain Bacteria; phylum Bacteroidota; class Bacteroidia; order Bacteroidales; family Muribaculaceae; genus Lepagella. The sequence goes on along the minus strand of CAJTYC010000073.1, from coordinate 3,412 downwards.
TACTATGCTCCGCTCATGTCCTTTTGTCTCGTTAGCAAGATTTTCCAAAAGAAGCGTAAGTGTATCGAGCTTGTCGTTGGCATCTGAGTCCACCCTGTGAACTCGTGTGCGAGAGCGTAACTCTCTGTTCTCTTTCAGATAGTTGATTGTCACCGGGTTGTCGAGCTTAAGAAAATCGGGCAGCACATCGGCTCGTGTGGCTGATGTCAGCAGCCTGCGGCTCACGTTCTTAAGTCGGTCGCATATCTTCTTCATCTCTTTCTCAAAACCGAGTTCGAGTGACTTGTCAAACTCGTCGAGCACCAAAATACGTGTAGGGAGCACATCGATGTTGCGACGGTTTATATGGTCGAGAAGGCGCCCGGGTGTGGCTACTATGATGTCTGTGCCGGCTTGCAGCGAATTGACTTCATCTTCCACTTTGTGACCCCCATATAGTGCAGTCGTCTTGAACCCGGCAGCGATATTCCTTATTATACCGAATATCTGGAGCACAAGCTCGCGCGAAGGCGCTATCACTATCGCCTGCACGCGCCCCGATGCGGGTTTCAGCATCTTGAGCATCGGCAATATGAATGCGAGCGTCTTTCCTGAACCGGTAGGGGAGAGCAACATTATGTCGTGAGCCTCTGTTGACGTCTGCATCATCTTGAGCTGCATGTCGTTGAGCGTCTCTATGCCAAGCCGCTCTTTCACAAGCGGCAAAAATTCTTTTTCTCTCATATAATTTCTTATATCTTTCCTTCTTTATAACGCGATTTATAACTAAAACGATAAAATTTTAACAAGATTGGTCGAATAACTATTAAAATATGTTAAAAACTAAAATATTAGTTGTATAACTAAAATATTAGTTGTAGCTTTGCATCAGAAGAATCTAAATACGTTGATATGAAAAAGCTGTCACCTAAAGAGGAAGAAATAATGGGTTGCTTCTGGCAAAATGGACCGATGTTCGTTCGCGAGGTCGTGGAGAAGTTGCCGGAGCCTAAACCACATTTCAACACTGTGTCGACTTTCGTGCGCGGTTTGGAGGCTAAGGGTTGGCTCGCACATGAGCAGATTGGTAATTCTCACCGATATTATTCGATTGTAGATGCAGATGAGTATCGCGACAAGAGCGTGCGGGGTCTGATTGACCGTTTTTTCGGTCGTTCATATTTGGGTTTTGTATCGGCTCTCGTCAAGGATGAGAAAATCTCGACCGAAGAACTCCGAGAACTGATCGAGAAAATCGAAAACAATAATAAGGAGTAGCAAAAGCCAAACTTATATTTGGGACTTTAAAATGAGAGTATGTGAAAATACAAATGCAAAGCAAAGTATTGATTATTCCAAAGCGAAGCATACTTCATAACTCATAACTCTGACTTAATACCTAAAATAATGGGTGGATTTGTAGCATACATATTTCAGTCTGCGGTGGTGATGACTTTCTTGTATCTTGCATACAAGTGGTTGCTCGCTCCATTGACTTTCCATGGCATGAACCGTGCAGTGATTATTTCAATTTATTTAATGTCGTGGGTGCTTCCTGTGCTTGTCCCGTTCATACATATCGGATACCCTCACTCTCCGGAAGTCATGGTGGAGTTGCCGGTGATGCAGGGCATTATCATGGCTGATGATGTGCAGAATGCACCGGCCCCTATAAACTGGTGGAGCATCCTTGTGTGTCTATATTATATAGGAGTGGTATTGGTGGCTCTATTTTCAATTGTCGGAATAATGCAGATGGTGAGAATCATTAACGGAGGTGAGAAGATACGAAGACGTGGATATATAGAGGTTATATCAGACCGCGCTCCCGGGCCGTTCAGTTGGCTCAATTATGTGGTACTCCGCAAGCAAGACTTAGATGATGGTTATGATATGGTGCTCGAACATGAGCTCACCCATCTCCGCTTATGCCATTGGCTCGACCTGATTCCGGCTTGGATCACCGCTGTGCTACAATGGTTCTCTCCGGCTTCATGGCTCTTGATGCGTGAATTGCGCGATGTGCATGAATATGAAGTGGACGAGCGTGTGTCCAAGTCTAATCCCACCGCCTATCAATTGATGTTAATAAGAAAGACTGCCGGCGCAGGTCTGCCAATCTTTGCCGACAGTCTGAATCACAGTCAAATTAAAAAACGTATAACTATGATGATGACTAAGAAAACGAGTCCGATGCGTCGCACTGCCGCCATCGCACTCCCCGCAGTTGCAGCACTTTCGTTGTTAACCCTTTCGCAACCCATTTTTGCCGAAATTATCGGCAATGTGCGCGATGCTCTCCCCTCTGCGGTTCAGGACCACAAAATTAATGATTCCGCTTCGATTTTGCAAACTGTGGCGCAAGATGCCCTTGCAGCAGATGTCGACGAGTCTGCCCCGAAGTTGAATGAGGATGTTGCTCTACCCGCGACTTCAGAATCTGAAGTCGTAACAGCGCAACCTGCAGTGACTGAAGAAGCTGCCAAACCTAAAGAGGAAAAGAAAAGTTCGATGCAAATGCACGTCTTCGTCGATGGTAAACCCTATGATGGAAATCTTAGCGATATTGACCCTAAGACCATTGCCAAGATGGACGTTGTGAAGAATGACCCGGCATATCCTGATGGCAAGATTATGATTACAACCGGACCTGCCGATGAGAGCCGTATCAAAGATGACAATGGTGTGTTTACGGCACCCGCTAAGATTGCCGACTTCAAGGGTGGTCAGGAGGCTTTGATGATATTTCTTGGTGACAACGTAAAGTGGCCCACCGGTGCTCCCGTCTCCGACAAGCCGGTCAGGGCGATAGTGCAGTTCACTGTCAATGCTGACGGCACTATCTCCGATGCAAAGGTGATGCGCAAAACAAACGAGCTCTTCGACAATGAGGCAATCCGAGTAGTAAATCTTACGAGCGGTCACTGGATTCCTGCACAATACGAGGGCAAAACGGTAGCGTCAAAGTTCACAATCCCAATTACTTTCAAGGACAAGAAATAAAGTTTTATTTGTAATGACAGTGTGGTGCACCGTAATCCAATATGGCGCACCCTTACTTTTCATCACTAATTATTCCGAAGAGAATGTTTAAAAAGTGTTAAAATGCTATAAAAATGTGTTGAATAACATGTTTTTTAAATTTTATTTTGTAATTTTGCATTGAGTTTTTCATGGTATTAGATTTTAAGGTTATTGTTGAATATCACACGAGATATTCGTAGCGGTTCCGAAGCGTCGAGAGGATGTTTCGGAATTATTTTTTGCGGTCGTAGGCGGTGCCACAAAGGGGTCAATGTAAATATACGGTCGAAAAGTTAAAATTCTAAATATAATTACGGTTGGCAAATATGGAACGGCGATTTCCAAATCATAGCAGTCAACTTATTTTTTACAACTCGTGTCCAAAGGCAAATAAACATATTAAATTTCA
>CAJTYC010000072.1 GCA_910584185.1 uncultured Muribaculaceae bacterium | reverse complement strand
TGGGGGAAAGGAGGCGCCGCCGACGTTAAAATTAACACCGCCCTCGCTCCAAGACGCGAAGCCACCGGGAAGGAGGAGCCTCCGGCGACGACGTACAAGAATTTTACAGCACAAATAAGAACAACAAAAAATTTATTTCAGTTTTTTATTGTTTTTACTGATTTTTTAAATTAACTTTGCATAGTAATGCGCAAAGCGCACTAACCTGAATCTATTAACAATTTAACCATAAAAACAGCTTATGAAAAAGTTTTTACTCTCAATGGCCACAGTCGCCATGTTAGCTAACTTCGCCAACGCCGAAGTTATCACTCTCAACGTATCCGATGCCACCGACATCAAAGGTACTGAAATTGCTGAAATCCCAAAGGGTTCAGATGACAAGTATCCAAATGGACAGGCAAGACACATTCAACCCCTACAAAGCCTTGTGTTAGGTGATTTTGACTTCTCTTTCTCGAAAAGCAGTGGACAAACTGATCCTGCTTATTATTGGTCAATGTCTACTTCTCAGAATCAGATTATGACAGTCAGAATTTACAAAAGTAATACTATGACAATTTCCGCTCCTTCTGATATGCCAATTGGAAAGGTTGTAGGTTTGACAGATAAGAACAAGGAAATTTCAATATATTCAGGAGATGTAAAAAGTGAAGTTGTATATACTGCACCAGAATCTCTTAAATTCGTGTCGTTTACTATTACAGTTGGTGAAGCGGGTGAAACACCGAAGCTCGAGAAGGGAGACACTGCTGAAGATCCTTACTCTGTAACAGATGCAATCAAATATATCACTGATGGAGGCTCAAAATCTGCTACAAAATATGTGATAGGTTATATTTCAGCAATTAAGGAAGTAAGTACTTCTTATGGAAATGCAGAATTTACTCTTAGCAATAGTGCAACTGACACTGAAGGCCTTACAGTTTTCCGTTGCAAATACCTTAACAATGAAAAGTTCACAGCGGAGGATCAAATTAAGGTTGGTATGCATGTAATAGTAATGGGTAACTTGGAATTTTATGAAAAGAAAAAGTCAAATCAGCTCACAAATGGTCAGCTTGTTTCAATCGACGCATCAGGTGTAGAAGATATCGTTGCTGACGCTGACGAGGTTCCAGTTTACTACAACATGCAGGGTGTGCGCGTAGCTAACCCCGAGAATGGCGTATTCATTGAGGTTAAGGGCAACAAGGCTACCAAGGTAGTTCTCTAATACAAGGTTGTTCTCTAATATAAGACAATATAGTGACATGTGTAAGCATGTCCACTGAATCGACTTTCAGTTGATTTAATAATAATATGAAGCGAGAAGAAATGATTAGTTTCTTCTCGCTTCTTTTTCATTGACGTCAAAAAACAAAAAATTTTAACTAATTTAATATTATTTCAGATTTATTTTGCTTTTTCTTTTTATTTGTATATTTTTGTATCCGGTATTCTCCTCTACCGGCCGGCTCTTCTGGGGCATCCTTAAATCTTAGTAAGCAACAAATTTCTTTCATATGACTGCCGCTAACCCACAAAACACGTACCCCGCGAACAAAACTTATCCGAAGCAGGTGATGAGTTCGCGTATCAAGGCTGTGACCCGTCCCGAATTTCTTGATGAGGGTGTCTCACACCGAAAGATTCTCATAATTTATACTGGCGGCACAATCGGTATGATTGAAAACCCCGATACCGGTGCCCTCGAACCTTTCGATTTCGAATATCTGATCGACAATGTGCCAAAGGTGAAGCGCCTCGATTTCGACGTGGACAGTTTCCAGTTTGAGGTGCCGCTCGATTCGTCGGCCATGACGCCGGCCCATTGGCAGGATATCGCTTTTTGCATCGAGATTTTCTATGAGGATTATGATGGGTTTGTGGTGCTTCATGGCACCGACACAATGGCCTATACCGCTTCCGCGCTGAGCTTCATGCTTGAGAATCTTCGCAAACCGGTCGTGATCACCGGCAGCCAGCTCCCGATAGGGGAGGTGCGCACCGACGGCGAGGAAAATCTCATCACGGCTTTGCAGATTGCCGCAGCTACCGATGAGCAGGGCTACAGTATGCTCGAGGAGGTGGCTATTCTTTTTGAAAATTATCTGTGGCGCGGCAACCGTTCCACGAAGTATAGCGCCGACAATTTCAACGCTTTCAAGAGCAGCAACTTCCCGCGACTCGCCAAGATAGGCATGGGCATTACTTTCCGCCCAGATGTGCTTTGGCGCCCCATAGAGAAAGGCCCGCTGCGCGTGCATTACGCCATGGATACCAACGTGATGTACCTCAGCCTTTTCCCCGGCATTACGACCACAATGCTCAAACACGCTTTCAACACTCCAGGACTCAAGGGTGTGGTGCTCAAGACTTACGGTGCAGGAAATGCACCGACCGACAAGCCCTTTATAGAGACAATAAAGGAGGCTGTGGAGCGTGGCATAGTGATTGTGAATGTGTCGCAATGCGACAATGGCATGGTGGACCCTCTGCGTTATGAAACCGGCTCGCGCCTCTATGGCGTTGGCGTAATCCCGGGGCATGACCTGACTTCTGAAGCCGCAATCACCAAGCTGATGTTCCTCTTTGGCCAGAATTACCATATCGAGGAGGTGAAACGTCTCATGGAGACCCCTCTCGTAGGTGAGATGAGCAATGTCGTTAAGAAGAATTGACCGTTCCATACTATCCTTAGCCCTTCCGGCCATAGTCAATAATATCACGGTCCCGCTCTTGGGGCTGTGCGATACCGCTGTGGCCGGACACCTCGGCGATGCAGCCAGCATAGGTGCCGTGGCAGTCGGAGCCATGATGATGAATGTCATATTCTGGCTCTGCGGATTCCTGCGTGCCGGCACCAGCGGACTCACGGCCCAGGCTTACGGCTCGGGCAGCAATGACGAGGTGTTTGCCGTGCTCCGGCAGGCCATTACGATTGGCTTGTGTATTGCATTGGCTGTCATATTGCTGCAAACACCATTGCTTAAAATCTTTCTCTATATAATTTCTCCCGAACCGACGGTGGAAGCGCTCGCCACCACTTACTTCAACATTGGAGTGTGGGGTGCGCCGGCACAGCTCGTCGTGATGGCTTGCAGCGGCTGGTTCATAGGCCGGCAAAACACTGTGCTCCCGATGTTCGTGTCGGTGGGCATGAATGTGCTCAACATAGCGCTGAGCGTGCTGTTGGTATTCGGTCTCAACATCGGATTTGCCGGCATCATATGGGGCACACTCATGGCTTCTTGGTGTGGCGCTATTGCAATATTGCTATGTGTGAGGCATGTGAAAATTAAATTGCGGAAGTCCGCAAAGTGCACGCAAAAGGGGAGGGGCGCAAAGATAACTTACAGGAAATTTTTCGGTGTAAGTGCCGACCTCTTCCTGCGCTCGGCCTGCATCATGTCGGTCTCTATGGCCATGACCTCGGTGTCGGCACGCCTCGGCAACCTGCCGCTGGCCGCCAATGCTGTCATGACCCAGTTTTTCCTGTTCTTCTCCTATTTTATGGATGGCTTTGCATTTGCCGGCGAGGCCCTTGTGGGTAAGGCTGTAGGAGCGCAATGCCATGACGCACTGCGCGATGCGGTGAAAGCCCTGATGCGCTGGGGAGTGTGGATGGCCTTGTCGTTTACTGTAATTTACTTGTTTGGCAGCCGTCCGATCGTGTCGTTGCTGACCGATGATGTCAGCGTGCGTGACGAAGTCTCACGGATGAGCCTGTGGCTCACATTGCTGCCGGCCATTACGGTCATGGCTTTCATATTCGACGGCATCTATATTGGCTGGGCAAGGACACGCCCGCTCTTCCTGACCACGCTTGCCGCCACCGCAATATTTTTCTCCGTGATATTCCTGGCGCACGCCGGCACTCCCTCGATGGCTTTGCTGTGGACAGGATTTGAAATTTATTTGTTTCTCAGAGGTGCATTATTGATGTTGATATATCGCAAAATTAAAATGAATTGATTAATTTTGTGGTATGAACGAGACCAACAACAATCAGCAGCCCGGCACCTATCGGGCAGTGCGTATAGGCGACATTGCCGATTGGCGGCTTCTTGCCGGCATATCGAGATATGGCGTGTGCGCGTGGCTGAAACATGCCGAACCTAACCAGCCCCTTGTGCCTGTGATTGATTGCAGGTGGAATCCTCGCGACGAAAACCTGCTTGACCGTATAGAGAATGCAGTGTATGACAATCCGCAGGTGCTCGATGATTTCTCGGCCGACATAGTGGTGATGACCCCGCGCACGCTGTTGGTCCCCTCACAAGTGGTGGCCGACGACGATGAGGAGGCTGACCGCCTTTACAATCAAGTGTATTCAGCTTCGCCGGCCGACCTTATGCAGGAAAACATAGGTGAGGCCACGGCCCTCTATTCGTTGACTCCCGGCCTTAACGGCTTCCTGCAGCGCACTTTTTCCGGTGCGCGTGTGCATTCGCATCTCGCTGTCATGGCGGAGCGCCTGCGCGACCGCAGTGCCGACATGCCGAGACTGTATGTAGACATACGTACATTCGGCGGCGACGATGACGACTTGAAGTGCGGTGAAGTCGATTTTGTGGCTTTCGACTGCCAGACTCTGCTCATGGCGGCAACCCACTGCTGGAATCATCCCGACGACATACGATATCATCTCTTCAACATAATGCAGGTGTTCGGCCTTGACCCGGTGAAGACACAGGTTTCTGTGTCAGGACCAGCTGCGCTGAAGACTCCTCTCGTGCAGCAGCTCCGCCACGACTTGGCTTATGTGGTGATGACGATGATGCCCAACATCGCCGCCAAAGCCCATATGCCGCTCCCTATGGCGCTGTTGCTCCGTAAGTAATCATACAATCAGACTTTTTTTACAGCAATGAGAATTATAAGAGGCAAGTATGGGCGGCGCCGTTTCGACGTGCCCAAGAATATAACCGCCCGCCCCACCACCGACTTTGCCCGCGAGAACCTCTTCAATGTGCTCGACAATCTCGAGGACCTGGAGGGGAAGAGCGTGTGCGACCTCTTCGCTGGCACGGGCGCGATGAGCTGGGAGTTCGCTTCGCGTGGCGCCGCTTCGGTGACCGCCGTGGAGCAGGCCCCGGTGCAGTGCGCCTTTATCCGCGAGGTGAAGGAGAAACTCGGCGACACTTCGCTACGCCTCTTCAGGGGTGACGTGTTCCGCTTCATAGCCCGCGATGCCGAGAGCTATGACATTGTGTTTGCTGACCCTCCATACGACCATCCGAGGTTTGCGGAGATTCCGGAGCTGATTCTGAACTCATCGCTCGTGGCCGACGGCTCGCTCGTTATCGTGGAGCACAGCAAGAACCATGACTTCAGTTCGCTGCCCGGCTTTTTCAGGCACTTGGTCTATGGTTCCGTCAATTTTTCATTATTCAAAGTAAGTAACGACAAGTGATAATGGACTTTTACGCATCGAAAAGGAAACATAAAAGATTGATATGGTAAAAGATTATTCATTATTCATCATTAATTTTTAATTTTATCTATGATAAAGTTGGATAATATTCAGGATGCGCTTGAAGATTTCAAGCGGGGTAAGTTTGTGGTGGTGGTCGACGATGAGGACCGCGAGAACGAGGGCGACCTTATCATCGCTGCTGAGAAAATCACACCCGAAGATGTCAACTTCATGCTCAAGAACGCACGCGGTGTGCTGTGTGCCCCGATCACTATGGAGCGTTGCAAGCAACTCAACCTTGACCCGCAGGTCAGCGACAATACCTCAGTGCTCGGCACACCCTTCACTGTGACCGTTGATAAGTTGGAGGGTTGCTCCACAGGTGTCTCCATACAGGACCGTGCAGCCACAATCCGCGCACTCGCCGACCCGGCCTCCACCCCGGAGACTTTCGGTCGCCCCGGCCATATCAATCCGCTTTATGCCCAGGACCGTGGCGTGCTTCAACGTGCCGGCCACACTGAAGCGGCAGTTGACCTCGCCCGCCTCGCCGGACTCCAGCCGGCCGCCGCGCTCATGGAGATTATGAGCGACGACGGTTCCATGGCCCGCCTCCCCGAACTCCGCCGCCGTGCCGACGAATGGGGCCTGAAGCTGATCAGCATCCGCGACCTTATAGAATACCGTCTGCGCAACGACTCGCTCGTGGAACGCGGCGAGGAGGTGGATATGCCCACCGCTTACGGCCATTTCCGCCTTATCCCTTTCCGCCAGAAAGATAATGGTCTCGAGCATGTGGCTCTTATCAAAGGCGATGTGGCAAGCGACGAGCCGGTGCTCGTGCGCGTACACTCTTCTTGCATGACGGGCGATATTTTCGGTTCGCAGAGATGTGAGTGCGGCGAGCAGCTTCATCTCGCCATGCAGATGATTGAGAAAGAGGGTAGAGGTGCCCTCATATATCTGAACCAGGAGGGACGCGGCATTGGCTTGATGGATAAAATCCGCGCCTACAAACTCCAGGAGAATGGCCTCGACACTGTGGATGCAAACCTGCATCTGGGCCATAAGGCTGATGAGCGCGACTATGGCATAGGTGCCAACATACTCCATTCGCTCGGCATAAAGAATATGCGCCTCATGACCAACAACCCCGTGAAGCGTATAGGTCTCGAAGGTTATGGCGTGAATATCTCAGAGATTGTGCCTATCGAGGTGGAGCCGAATGAGTATAATGCCCGATATATGGCTACCAAGAAAAACCGTATGGGCCACAACCTCCACAAAATTTGATAAACGCAATCTATGAGAAAATTGATATATATCGCGGCCTCCGCGCTGTTGGCCATGCCTTGCTCTCTCTCGGCTGAGAAGAAGGCCCTCGGTCATGACGATTTCGACGCTTGGAAGTCTGTGCGCAACCTTGTAGTGAGCCGCAACGGTGAGTGGACAGCATTCGCAGTCAATCCGCAGGAGGGTGACGGCAATCTTACGTTCTATAATACCCGCACGCACAAGCGTGTGGAAATAGCCCGTGGATATAATGCCAAGATTTCTGCCGATTCCAAGTATGCCTATGCGCTCATCAAACCGCTGTTTGCCGATACACGCAAGGCCAAGATTGACAAGAAGAAGGATAGCGATCTCCCTCAGGACTCTCTGGCAATCATTGACCTGCGCACGTTGAAGGTTACAAAAATAGGCGATGTCACAGATTTCAAAATCGGCAAGGATGCCGGAGATTGGGTGGCGTTCAAGTCGTGCGACACCACGCTGATCTCGCCCAAGCAGCTCAAGGAGAAGAAGACCGGCCGTCCGCTGGTGATATATAACCCCTCCACCGGTTCGCGCAAGGTGACTCGCTGGGTGAACGATTTCAATTTCTCTAACGATGGCAAGCGCCTCGCGTTCAATCTGCGCAAGCCCGAGAAGGACTCTGTGGCTACCGATGGCGTGGGTGTGTTCCAGCTTCCCGACACCTCTTACACTCTGCTCGACCGCGACCGCCGTTTCTACGGTGCCCCGGTCTTCAGCGAAGATGGAAAGAGGCTCGCCTTTATGGTCAGCAACGACTCCAATGAGACCGGCACAAAGCGCACCGATGTGCTGCTCTGCAATCTCGACAATTCGATGGCCACGCCCAATGTGTTGAATCTTAAGTTTAAGAGCGATAAACTCGGCGAACTGGTGCCCAACCAGTACACGCAACTTAAATTCTCTCACAATGGCCGCCGCCTCGTGGCCGGTGTGGCACCGATTATCGCACCCGACGATACGACTATCGTGGACTTCGAGCAAGGAAAACTTGACATTTGGGTGTGGAATCGTCCCTATAATCCCCCTATGGAGGAGAAGGAACTCGAAGAGCTCCGAAAGCAGAATTTTCCGGTCGTAATTGACCTTGCTTCTCTCAAGCAGACTCTTGTCACGGATGCTCCGTTTGCCAATGTGGAAGCACCTAATCGTTGGGACGGCGACTGGGCTCTCGTGAAAGACCCTGCCGAGAATATTGTCTCTTATCAGTGGGACTATTTCGCACCGACCCGCATGTATGTGGTAAATGTCAACACCGGTGAGAAGCGCGAGGCCGGGGAGTTCCTCCGCGAACTCGGCGCCGAGCTCTCGCCCGACGATAAGTTTATCGTCTGGTTTCGCGACCGCAACTATTATACCTACGAAATCGCCACTGGCAAGACCGTGTGCGTGAGCGAGAATTTCGAATATCCCCTCTGGGATATCGACGACCGCCACCCCTCGCAGTCGCAAAACTATGGAGTGGCCGGCTGGAGCGAACATGATGACGCACTCCTCGTATACGATAAGTATGACATATGGAGTTTCGACCCTCGCGGCGAGAAGAAGCCTGTATGCCTCACCGCCGGCGATGGCCGCAAGCGTGATCTCAAATATCGCCTTCGCATCACCGACCCGGAGCAACGTTTCCTGAAAAAAGGCGATTCTATGCTCCTCGACGTGTTCTGCTATACCGACAAGTATATGGGGCTCGCCACCACCAAGTATGGTGCGCCCGCTGTGCCCTCGCTCACCAACCTGAGTCAATATGCCTACACGCAGGTGCTGAAGGCTCGCGATTCAGAGGTATACACTTGGCAACGCGCTAATTTCTCCACCTCGCCCGACATATGGCAATGCACAGGCACAAACTTTGCCAAGGCGGTGCAGCTCACCGATGCCAACCCGCAGATGAAGGATTACCGTTGGGGCACCGCGCAACTCGTCAAATGGCATGCCTATGACGGCAGCGAGTCGGAGGGTGTGCTATATGTGCCCGATGATATCGACCCCGACAAGAAATATCCGATGCTCTGCGTATTCTACGAGACCGGCTCGGAAGACCTATATCGTCATTACACCATGGAACCTTCATGGAGCTGGGTGAATTATCCCTTCTATGTGAGCCGCGGCTATGTGGTGTTCGTGCCGGATATTCACTACAATGCAGGCCGTCCGGGTGAGGATGCCTACAATTACGTATGCTCCGGCGCGGAGGAGATGTGCCGCCGTTATCCCTGGATCGACAAGGAGCGTATCGGCATAGATGGTCAGAGCTGGGGTGGATACCAGACAGCTTATCTCGTCACCCGCACCGACATGTTTGCCTGCGCCGGCTCTGGTGCGCCGGTGGCCAACATGACCTCGGCCTACGGCGGCATCCGCTGGGAATCGGGTGACTCTCGCCAAGGACAGTACGAGCAGGGCCAGAGCCGTATCGGTGGCGACCTCTGGAGCAAGACCCAGCAGTATATCGCAAACTCACCGGTGTTCTACGCCAACCGTTGCGGGACACCGCTCCTCATAATGCACAACGATGCCGACGGCGCAGTGCCTTGGTATCAGGGCATAGAGATGTTCATGGCGTTGCGCAGATTGCAGAAGCCGGTGTGGATGCTCCAATATAATGGGGAGGCACACAACATCCGCGCCCGCAAGAACCGCAAGGATATCACCAAGCGACTCCAACAGTTCTTCGACCACTACCTGAAGGGCGACCCGATGCCCAAGTGGATGAAGGAGGGAGTGCCGATGCTCCGCAAAGGTCAGGAGTTCGGTTTCGAACTCGAATGAGCCTAATAAGCCCAATAAGTCTAATAAGTCTAATAAGTCTAATAACTGATATTAGCCCTATTAGGCTTATTGGCCCCATTAGCCATATTATAAGAAAGAGATGATAAAATTCGTAAATGCAAAGATAAACCTGGGTTTGCAGATCGTGAGGCGTCGTGATGATGGCTATCACGATCTGCAAACTCTTTTCTACCCCATAGGTCTGCACGCCGGCACCCCCGAAAATCCGGTGGAGTTTTGCGACATACTCGAAGTGACCCCCTCTTCCGGTACTTCCGGCTCTGTCGGCTCTTCCAGCCAGGTCGGCACTTTCGAGTTTTTCTCCGCCTCCCCGTACACGGCTGAGCAAAACCTCGTCTACAAGGCCGCCAAGTCTTATTACGACCGTTTCCCCTCTGCCCCGGCCATGAGGATAAGCCTCGAGAAGCATATCCCCGATGGTGCCGGAATAGGTGGTGGCTCTGCCGATGCCTCGCTGACACTGCGAATGCTTAATGAGGCCAACGGCTTTGCGGCGACCGACGCCGAACTCGCCGGGATGGCGCTGAAGTTAGGGGCCGACTGTCCGTTTTTCTTGCTCAACGCCCCGGCTTATGCCGAAGGGGTGGGGGAGAAGCTCGAACCTGTACCACTCGACCTTGCCGGCTACTGGCTGCTGCTCGTGCGCCCCTATCTGAGGATTTCAACCAAGGAGGCATTTGCCGGTGTCACACCCCGCAAATCCACCTTCGACCTCCGTGGCTTGCCCCTCTTCTCTATCGATACTTGGAAGTATTTGGTGCATAATGATTTCGAGGATTCAATCTTCCCTCAGTTCCCGCAGCTCGCGGTGATAAAGAAAAACCTTTACGCCACAGGTGCCATCTATGCCTCCTTGACAGGAAGCGGCAGCTGCCTCTTCGGCATATACCTCTCAGAGCAAGCGGCAGCCCAAGCAGCCGAATCACTCCGCTCAGACTCAACCATTCAATCCTCATATTTGTTACAACTATGAGCCTGATTAAGGACTAAAGGTTAATAATCTCACGGCCTAAAATGATTATTTTAACATTTTTTGGCGTGATATTTGTTTAGTGAATTATAATGTCGTGGTGACTCATGGCCACATTGACCGATATGAATGGTAAGAAATATTATCAAAAATTCAAAAAGATGAATAAACAAGATAAAGAGAATAACCGTCCGGCGGATGCCGATGAGCTGGCACAGGGTGCCGACGCTGCGGCTGAGGAGACGGTAAAGGGCGAAGACCCCGAAGCTGCGGCTGAGGAGATGGTCTCGGATGCTGAGGAGTCGCTCGAGCAGAAGCTCGCACGTGAGGCCGACGAACTGAAGGCACAGGTGGAGAAGGAGAAGAAGGAATATATGTTCCTGATGGCTGAGTTCGACAATTTCCGCAAGCGCACCTTGCGCGAGAAGTCGGAGCTTGTCAAGAATGCCGCTGAGGGTGTGTTCAAGGGTCTTCTTCCCATCGTGGATGACTTCGAGCGTGCTTTGAAGGCTTCCGAAGGTTCTGAGGATGCCGGTGCAATCCGCGAGGGTATGGAGCTTATATATAAGAAACTCCGTAAGTTTATGGAGCAGAACGGCGTCAAGGAGATGGACCCCGCCGACACTGATTTCGATGCTGACAAGCATGAGGCCATCACGGCCGTGCCTGTGCCCGATGAGGCGCAGAAGGGTAAGATCATCGACACTGTGGAGAAGGGTTATACCATCAACGACAAGGTGCTGCGCCACGCCAAGGTGGTTGTGGGCCAGTGATTGTCCGTTATATTTTAATGTTGTGAGAAATGGCAGAGAAAAGAGACTATTATGAGGTGCTTGGCGTGTCGAAGAACGCTACACCCGACGAAATAAAGAAGGCTTACCGTAAGAAAGCCATACAGTATCATCCTGACAAGAACCCGGGCAACAAGGAGGCTGAGGAGAAGTTCAAGGAGGCTGCCGAGGCCTACGATGTGCTCAGCGATGCCGACAAGCGTGCCCGTTATGACCAGTTCGGCCACTCCATGGGTCCGCAAGGCTTCGGTGGCGCCGGCGGTGCCGGTGGCTTCGGCGGTTTCGGAGGCTTTGGCGGTGGCGGCATGTCGATGGAGGATATTTTCTCCGCTTTCGGCGATATTTTCGGCGGCCATTTCCACGGCGGCGATGAATATGGCGGCTTCGGCGGCGCAGCCGGCCGTCAGCCCCACAAGCATATCAACAAGGGCACCGACCTCCGCATCACCGTCAAGGTGACGCTCAAGGATGTCATGAATGGTGTCGATAAGAAGCTCAAGATTCCAAAGCTCGTGGCTTGCCCGCATTGCAAGGGCACCGGGGCTAAGGATGGCACCTCTTTCCACACCTGCAACCGTTGCCACGGCACAGGTTATGTCACCACCGTGCAGCACACATTCATGGGCGACATGCAGAGCCGTTCTGTGTGCCCCGAATGTAATGGTGAGGGTAAGGTCATCACCGAGCCATGCACATATTGCAACGGTCAGGGAGTTGAGAAGAAAGATGAGATTGTCAGCTTCCACATTCCGGCCGGCGTCGAAGATGGCATGGTGCTCACGCTCCGAGGTCAGGGCAATGCCCCGCGTGGTGGTGGTGTGAACGGCGACCTGCTCATCAAGATACAGGAGGAGAAAGACTCTGAACTGATTCGCGACGGCAAGGATATTATCTACAACCTGATGCTCGACTTCCCCACGGCGGCTCTCGGCGGCAGTGCGGAGGTGCCCACTGTGGAGGGACGTGCGAAGCTGAAGATTACCCCCGGCACGCAGCCCGGCAAGGTGCTCCGCCTCAGAGGCAAGGGTTTGCCCGAGATGAATGGCGGCTCCAACGGCGACCTGCTCGTCAATGTGATGGTATATGTGCCTGAGACATTGACCGATGCAGAGAAGTCGGCTATCGAGAGCCTTAAAGACCAGCCCAACGTGGTGCCGACTAAGGCCACTTCGCAGCGCATTTTCTCGCGACTGCGTCATATCTTCAATAAGGAGAACCGTGGCGAGTGATTGCTCGCGGTGGCACTGCGGAAATACTGCGGTTTGCAATTCACAATTGATTTGTAACTGTTCAGCGGACGCACTGAGGCATTCGCCCTTAGAAAAGGGCGAGGATG
>CAJTYC010000071.1 GCA_910584185.1 uncultured Muribaculaceae bacterium | reverse complement strand
CTCGTTTCGGGCTTCTGTATATAGAGCTCATTGCTGCCGAGAGAAATGAATATTTGCGTCGGCTTGAACTTGTCGATATAATAAGCGAGGGTGTCATGGTCTGCCCAAATCTTGGTATTGCTGGAATCCCAGTTTACAGAGTTGATTTTATGCCCATTCTGCTTGGCATACTGAGCAAGTCGAAGCGCGAGATTGAAAGTCATCGAATCTCCAAATATAAATATCGATTGAGAAGTAGAATCAACCTCAACACTCTGCGCCTTCGCATTCTCTACAAGCCTTATAGAATCAGCCGCCAAAGAATCAGCCTTTGCCGACTTGTCTTCAAACAAATCGGCAACCGGAGCTTTCTTTACAGTATAGTCTCCTATGGTTATATCATTGCTGAAAGCCACGCACAATACTATAGCCAAGGCCACCGCAATAAGCAACCACAGAGACAAGAACGGTTTTTTAGACATCTTATTCTATCCGTTGGAAATAAGTCGTTTAACTAATGATTAAAGAACGATTAATGCATATTCGCGATATCAGTGCGGATATAACATGCAAAAATAACAAAAATATGTGAAAATATGTTTACTTATATCAACTTTTTTATACTGGTAACCCGCAGTCGCAAAACTTGCTAATAAGAGCCCATCTCATAAAAATTTTGCCCATAGGGGTCGCAGAGTTGAGTTGATTTGCGGCGAGTGTTGTTTTTGGAGCCGCGAGCAGTTAGCTTCGCTGAGCCCTCCGGGGTTCGTGGTTTAGTGCCTGACTGCAAGGCGCAACCTTTCGGTTGCAACTGAACCTTCAGCTCGGCGAATACCTATGATATAAGCCACATGAGCCAAATCAGCTCAACCTTTAGCTCATCGACCGAATGGGAGATAAAAATAAGCCGCCCCTATGGGTAAAATTTTTATGAGATGGGTTCTAAAATTTGCCAATATAATGAAAATAAAAATAGTATTTTTTTGTTAAATTAACATTAAAGTGTTAAATTTGCACATCGCGAACCTAAAAGTTCACAAAAGTGTTGAAATAATATGAAGAAGTCACTTATGTGGATGTTGGCTGCAGTTATGGCCATTACATTTGCTGCATTGCTTTATTTCCAGATTATGTATCTTGAAAACATGGTCAAGATGCGCGAGGAGCAATTTGCAGAGGGTGTGATGCGTTCGTTATCGAGCACATCAGACTTTATGGAGAAGCAAGAGACTCTGCATTTTCTCGAGCAGGACGTAAATATAATAGAGTCGAGTCTCTACGACAGCTACGACAATAGCGCAACCGACATACAATATTCAGTGCCAAACCAGGATGGTTCGCGCACCACATACACCTTATCGTCAGAAAAGGAGAATAGCCGGGGAAGTCAGATAGGATTTCCATCGGCAGTTCAGGATGTAGCTTCACGTTACGGGGCAATCCAGGAAGTAATCCGCAGCCAGTATTTATATCAAAAGGGGCTTCTCAACGAGGTGATTCTATCCATACTCCGCGATGCGAGCACAAGACCTCCCTTCGAGAGGGCGGACTCCACCATGATACGAAACTGCCTGGGCACTGAACTTGCCAACAACGGGGTCAATACGCCATTTGAGTTTGCAGTGCGCAAGCCTGATAACTCACTGCTTTATACTACCGCCGGATTTAATCCCAACGCTTCGGAGAGTTATTCTATCCCGCTATTCGGCAATACGGATTCATACTATACTCTTGTGGTGGATTTCCCGTTGAAAGACACTTATATATTTAAGAGTGTACGTTTCATCATTCCCACCTTGGCGTTTACTGTGATACTGTTGGTTATCTTCATTTACACGCTGATACTCGCGTTCCGTCAGAAAAATCTGGCGGAGATGAAAACTGACTTCATCAACAACATGACCCATGAGCTGAAGACGCCAATATCCACTATATCATTGGCCGGCCAGATGCTCAGCGAACCATCTATTCGCAAGTCGGAGTCATCGTTGTCACACCTCTCCGAGGTTATAGTTGACGAGTCTAAGAGACTCCGCTTTCAAGTCGACAAGGTGCTTCAGCTCTCAGTGCTCGACCGCACAGGCAGCACGTTGAAGTTCACAGAAGTTAATGCCAACTCGATTATATACAACGTGGTGAACACCTTCAAGCTGAAGGTGGAAAAGCAAGGGGGCACAATCGAGGCAGCCCTCGATGCAGAAGATGCTGATGTGAAAGTGGACAAGATGCAATTTACCAACGTCATCTTCAATCTACTCGACAATGCCCTCAAATACATGAAAGAAGATGAAGCGCCGCAGCTAAAAGTCACTACCACCAACACCTCTACAGGCAAACTGGAAATAAAGGTAGCCGACAATGGTATAGGCATAAAGAAAGAACATCTCAAACTCATATTCGAGAAATTCTATCGCGTGTCGACCGGCAACCGCCATGACGTGAAAGGATTCGGCCTCGGCTTAGCATATGTAAAGAAGATGATTGAGGCATTCAACGGAACAATCAACGTGGAGAGCGAGATTGGAAAGGGAAGCGTGTTTATCATAGACCTGCCCACACTGGACAGCGATTAACGGCTTACCGACAAGTCTCGCTGAAAGCATGTGTGACATATCAAATTAACAAATAATTGTAGAGTTGACAGGAATTTTAACAATTAGATTGTTATAACTATATAAATATAACTATAGTATAATTTTGAAAATATTAATACCACATAATCATGGATGACAAACTGAAAATACTATTGTGTGAGGATGATGAAAACCTTGGCATGCTTCTTAGGGAGTTTCTACAGGCCAAGGGCTTTTATGCTGACCTCTGCCCTGACGGAGACAAGGGCTACAAGGCATTTCTTAAAGGTAAGTACGATCTGTGTGTGCTCGATGTCATGATGCCCAAGAAGGATGGCTTCACACTCGCTCAAGAGATACGTAACGTAAACAGCGAAGTGCCAATTATATTCCTGACTGCCAAAAACATGAAAGAGGATGTGCTTCAAGGATTCAAAATCGGAGCGGATGACTACATCACTAAGCCATTCTCAATGGAGGAGCTTGTGTCTCGCATAAGTGCCATATTGCGACGTGTCAAGGGGAAGAAGGATAAGGAAATTACAGTCTACAAAATTGGCAAATACACATTCGACACCAAGAAGCAGACCCTCATTGCCGACAATAAAACGCAAAAGCTCACCACCAAGGAATCCGAACTTCTTTCGCTGCTATGTCAGCAGGTCAATGACATTCTTGAAAGAAACTATGCGCTCAAGTCTATCTGGATAGACGACAACTACTTCAACGCAAGGAGCATGGATGTCTATATCACAAAGCTGAGAAAGCTGCTTAAAGATGATCCCCAGATAGAAATCATCAATATTCATGGCAAAGGCTACAAGCTTATAGCTCCTGAAGAGGATGAGGAATAACGAGGCCTGACGACAACTATAAATCTACTATAATGTGATTGGTGCGGTGAACAAGACAAGGATGTTCACCGCACCAATCACATTATAAGAGCGGCAACCGAAATATTTTACTTGACGACATAACAATATGGCAATTTTTTGCTAAATTTGCATTAGAAACTTATACCTTATAAAATATCCATATGAGACACATCAGTCTTAGAGGTCTTGGGGTGGCACTTGTTACCCCCTTTCTGCCTGATAAAGAGATCGACTACGAGGCACTGCGCAATCTGGTAGAACACATCATAAGCGGCAAAGCCGACTATATAGTAGTATTGGGTACAACCGGCGAGACTCCCACACTCTCTCCAGAGGAGCGCGAACAGGTGCGCAACACAGTGCGCGATGCCGTGGCGGGCCGTGTTCCTTTAGTACTCGGCATGGGTGGTAATTGCACGCGGTCGCTGGTTAATGAAATAAAAGCGACAGACTTGACCGGCTTCTCCGCCATACTCTCCGTCACGCCATTCTACAATAAACCTTCGCAAGAAGGTTTATATCAACACTTTGCTACCATAGCGCAGGCCAGTCCGGTGCCCGTGGTGCTATACAATGTGCCCGGACGCACAGGCACAAATATCTCTGCCGCCACCACCTTACGACTCGCTAAAGAGTTTGACAATATCATAGCCATAAAAGAAGCATCGGGCAATTTCAAGCAAATTGAGGAGATAATCAATGGCAAGCCGGAACACTTCCAGGTGATATCGGGCGATGATGCTCTCACATATCCTCTCATCACGCTCGGTGCAGAAGGTGTAATCTCAGTGGTGGGCAACGCATACCCTCATGAATTCGGAGAAATGGTGAGATTGTGTCTTGACGGCAAATTCAAGGAAGCGCTTCCTATCCACTATAGTTTCTCGAGGCTATATGACGAACTTTTTGTAGACGGCAATCCGGCCGGTGTTAAAGCACTGCTTCACAAGATGGGCATGATACACAACGAGCTGCGGCTACCATTGGTGGCAACAACCCTCGTGTAAATATCAACATTACTAACTTAAAGACATGATAGATCCGGCAACAGTGCAGCGCATTAAGGATGTGGCAGACATCGTGGAGGTGGTTGGTGACTATGTGCATCTCACCCGTCGCGGTGCAAACTACATGGGCCTATGTCCTTTTCATAATGAGCGCACACCATCTTTTTCTGTAAATAAGCAACGCAACTTCTGCTATTGCTTTTCATGCAAGAAAGGTGGGTCGCCGGTCAACTTCATTATGGAGAAGGAAGGCCTCAATTATCATGAGGCCTTGCTTCATCTCGCCAAGAAATATGGCATTGAGGTAGTGGAGCGCGAACTCAGCGATGAGGAGCGAGCGAGACAATCAGAGAGAGAATCCATGTTCGTGGCCAACGAATGGGCCATGCAACACATGGAAAAGGACCTTATCGATACAGAGGAGGGCCGGGATGTCGGATTGACGTACCTGACCCAGCGTGGAGTGACTGATGCTGCCATTAAGGCATTTCACCTCGGCTATGCGCTCGATAAAGGCTTTGCTCTTGTTGATGCTGCGCGCAAGGCGGGATTCGACATCAACGTGTTCAAGAAACTTGGGCTTATCGGCACATCTCAACAGGGCCGCGACTATGACCGCTTCAGGGGGCGGGTTATATTCCCGATTCTAAACACAGCCGGAAAAGTCATAGCATTCGGTGGACGAGATCTCAAAGGGGGGCTTGCCAAGTATATAAACTCACCCGAATCCGAACTTTACAAGAAAAGCAACGAACTCTACGGCATACATCAAGCGAAGTCTGCAATAGTCAGCGAGCGTAAATGCTTTCTTGTGGAAGGCTACATGGATGTGATCGGCATGTGGCAAAGTGGCATGAAGAATGTGGTCGCGTCATCAGGCACCGCACTTACAGATGGCCAGATTGCGATGATACATCGTTTCACTGACAACATCACACTAATATACGACGGTGACGCGGCAGGAATCAAAGCCTCGCTTCGAGGCATTGACATGCTGGTGAGCCATAACCTTAAGGTAAAAGTGCTCCTGCTCCCTGATGGTGATGACCCTGACTCATTTGCAAGAAAGCATACACCTGAAGAGTTTCGCAAATATGTAGAAGAGCATGAGACTGACATAATCCGCTTCAAGGCGCAAGTCATGCTCGACACGCTCAAGAATGATCCTCAGCACCGCATAGATGCAATCAATAGCGTTGTGACTTCGATAGCACATATCCCCGATAACGTGGCCAGGGATGTATATGTGCAGGAATGCAGCATGATTCTTAACATCCCCGAAGAAAGCATCGCAAAATCTGTGGCGCAGGCAAGAGCGCATATAGTGCAGAAACTCAAGCAGGAAAGACTCCGTAAAAATCAGCCGGAACAAGTAACAAACTACACTCAAAACCAGCAACAACCAGTTCAAAGTGCAGCCGCAGTAGCTGCCGCATCAAGTAATATCAGAACCCCGGAACGGCAATCCCCGCAAAGAGAGCCTCTATCGCCAATGTATCCACTTGAGAAGGCAGTAATTAAATATTGCGTTAGATATGCTTTCATGAAATTTTGTTCTTATGAGGATACATCAAACATTGATGATTCCGGGAAACCATATATAGTGACATTGGATGTGCTGCGTTTTGTGGAGGAGGAACTGCGGGATTCGAAGATGCAGTTCTCGGTCGGCTTATTCATGCGTATGTTCAATCTGCTTCGTGAAATGCGCAGCGGCTTCGAAACCTATTCGCAACAACGCACCCTCGAACTTGAAGAAAGATTGTCGGCGATGCGCAAAGAGGGCTATGACAAAATCAGCCAGCAAGCATTGTCGATAGACGAGATAAGAAGAGAGGAGCAAAAACTCGAAAAAGCCATCACTGCTGATAAGGAGGCTGCAATTAAGGATATCTGTAAGGATTATCCATGCAGGATACTCGGAAGTCATGAAGAGGAGGATATAAGGAGGCTTGCCATGGAGCTGATGATGGAGAAACATCATCTGAGCAACATTTATCTCAAGGATGGCACTACAGAGCTTGAGGAAGACCGTCTGAGCATATTGCTCGTAAGGGCATTGGACGAATGGAAGAACGAGCTGATAAACCAGCATATCAATTCGCTCTTCGACAAATTTCGCGAAGCAAGCCGCACCGGAGACATTGAGCAGCAGACTAAAATCCAAGCTGAACTCAATTCGCTTATGAACATGCGAAAAGAGATGTCAAAATATATCGGCGAACGCATTGTGTTCAAATAAGGCACCTTCTCACAAAAATTGCGGCCGCTGTGGAGGGGGCCTAAGTAATCTGCTGCTATTGCAGAAGAGCTAACACTCGCTGGGTGAAATCGTCGTCGGGCAGGTCATATGGCAACCAAGTGATTTTAGTGCCGCGCTTTTCCATTCCTCTGAACCATGTCATCTGACGCTTGGCAAACTGATGTATGGCTGTCTCAAGCTGCTTGAACATCTCATCGTAGGTCAATTGTCCAAGCACATGCAATGTGACATATTTATATTCAAGGCCATAATATATCAGATTTTCAGGACTCACACCACCTCTAATCAATGATCTCACTTCATCTACCAGGCCACTTTTAAGACGAGCATCAAGACGCGATGTGATTCTGCTGCGGCGCACATCACGCGGTATATCTACGCCAATTACAAGCGAATTTAGCGGTTTACAAATATTCTTGTCAGAGCTTGAGGCAACTTCCGGATTACATAGATAATATTTCTGTATCTCAATAGCTCTTATGGCGCGTTTACACGTGTCCACGTCGGTAGTGTTATGCAGTGTCTTCATGTCGGCAAGTATTGCCGTCAACTCTTCGAGAGTCTTATCTTGCAATTCTGCTCTCAATTCATTGTTCTCGGGCACCTCCGGAAGACGAACACCATTGATAGCGTTCTCCACATACATACCACTTCCTCCGCATATCACCGGCATGACCCCGGCCTTCACAAGCCCATCATATACCTTGTGGAAATCTTGCAGATAACGGTGCAGGTTATACTTATCACCGGCATCAGCCACATCAATCAAATGGAAAGGAACATCCTCATATTCCTCCAAATCCTTGCCTGTGCCCAAATCCATACCCCTATAAACCTGTCTTGAATCAGCAGATATGATTTGGCCACCGATTGCCTTAGCTATGCAGACAGCCCTATGGGTTTTGCCGGAGGCCGTTGGGCCTACTATAGTTACAGATTGATTTAACATCCGCCTCGCTTCCGTTTTTTCGAACCAGACTTGCTTCCGGTCATCATGGATAACTTATTAAACCACTTGCGCCATTGGAAGCCACGAGTGTCAGAATTATACATAGATATTCTTATCCACTTATCATCCTGGAAATCATAATCGCCGTCGCGCACCTCCGTAAGCGATATGGTAGGCTGGTAACTCTTGAGTTTTAACTTCCTATAACCACGGCTATCGAAAAGTTTTTGTGTCAATACAATTGTGATAAGTCGCGACAAGTCAATCAGCAAAGGGCGAGCCATGAGCTGAGGCATCTCATTATACACAATCTTGACTTCTTCAAAGTTTACCCATTCACCATTCACATTCATATCCGGATAATTATCCACATCTCCATCGAGATAATAGAAATATCTGAGCACTCGGTGTTTGGAGAGTTCCATTTTTCTACCGAAGAAAAACTTTAGACTTCCTGATTTGATGCCACACATGCGCTGTATAATACCCAACACCTCAGCAGTGGTCATACCATTCACATTACGCTTGGTGACGAACGGCGTATCGATAACGAAGCGGTTTTCAACAAAAGGGTCCGCCTCATGGTTATTAAGAAATATATTATTGCCGCATATCACGTAATAACGGATATACGTCTTAGTGGTCATATCGTTGAGTTCCTCTTCCGTGATTATCTCACCGCTGTCTTTAAGGTCAAGGTATATATTATAGTAACGCGCTGCAAAATATATCTCATCGAGAATAATCGCAATCACATTAAGCCATACAAAAACATACCAATCCTTACCATTTACGATTGCATTCTGGTAATACCAAATTAAATAATAAACCCACATTATTACACTCAGCACGGCGAAAAGCCAAATCATATTGACGAGCTGGAGCCTCGACTCAGCGCTGATAATCTCACCAAGTTTACCACGCTCCATCGACAATCCCTTCGACACCTTACAGTCTATACAAATCGTAAGCCTGTTGCGCCTGAGATAAAACACCAGCAACGTAAAAAGACATACGGGGTCGAGTATAAGTGCCGGTATGTAAGGATAATTGAAGAAAGATAACTCCTTAGGAATCGATATAATATTCCATATATCGACCACATTCAATATTATCGATACGAATGAATATACGATTACGCAATAGAAGATAGAGTAAGGCACAACCATGCACGTGGAGAGAATGGAGACACGATTGTTGTAGAGAAGAGTATAGAGAAACGCAGCTGCTACCAGACCGACAATAGGCGAAAAATAGAAAGGCAAAATCTTAGACAGCACAAGAGTGACTATCATGACCAGTAAGCCAATCGAAAAATTCTTCCAGAAGTAGAAGAGCTGTGTGGCGTTTACCTTATTAAGATCTTGCATGGCTGATAGTAGTGATTATAAGTTCTTGTTGAGAAAATCGAGCACCTTACGATAGAGCTGAGTTCTCGCATTTGTCATTCGCAGACTGTGTTCGAAACCCGACATTACAAACATGTCGAATATTTTTCCCTCGTAGTTCAATTTGGAAGTGTAGCGCAGTGTATTGTAGAAATGCACATTGTCGTCGCTTGTGCCGGACATTATGAGCAGCCGGGAATTCATATCATGAATCTTATTGAGCGTCGAGGCCTCTTCATAGCCCGATTGATTCTGTTGCGGAGTAAGCATGAACCTCTCCGTGTATATAGAATCGTAAAATCTCCAGTCGGTCACAGCAGCCATCGCTACACCTGCTTTAAATGGGTTGTCGGCCGCGCTGAGTTCCATAAGCGTCATA
Organism: uncultured Muribaculaceae bacterium; assembly: GCA_910584185.1. GTDB lineage: Bacteria > Bacteroidota > Bacteroidia > Bacteroidales > Muribaculaceae > Lepagella. The sequence goes on along the minus strand of CAJTYC010000071.1, from coordinate 3,494 downwards.
TATCCACCGTAGCTCCAGCCGAAACATGCCACTCTCGAGGCATCGATATATGGACGCGAAGCAATTGCTTTAGCACCTGCTATCTGGTCTACTGTCTCAAGTTGGCCAAGACGCTTATACACCGCATTTGCCCACTTGCGCGAACGGTTGCCGGTGCCTCGGCCATCCACGGCCGCCACCACGTATCCCTGAGAAGCGATGTAATAAAGGCCATCCATCTTCCACGCATTGAGCACAAGCTGTGAGTCAGGGCCATTATACTGATACATAAGAAGCGGATACTTGCGAGAAGCATCAAAATCTGCTGGCAATATGATATAGGCATTCATGTCCTCGCCTGCATCATTTGGCACAGTCATAAACTCCATGCGAGGTGCTGAAGCATATTTTGCAGCATACTCCGCATTGAGTTCAAGATCCTTAAGACACTTACCCTTATTGTCACATATCGTATATTGCGGAGGGATAACTGCCGAACTGTACTTTCTCACATAAAAGTGGAAATTGCTGCTGAACGACGCAGACTCTGTGCCATCCTCATTATTGAGGAGTGTCACTTTACCGCTCCTATCGACCGAGGCCACGTTTCTATTTATCGCTCCCCTCTTCGTGGTCTGCAAGTAATGCACACCGGTTTTCTCATCCTTACCATAATAATCGGTGACATTCCAATCTCCCGTAGTCAGAGTGCGGAGAAGATTACCCTCATAATTATACTCATACAAATGGCGATAACCCGAACGCTCACTCGCAATCACGAAAGAAGTGCCGTAATATTTCACCATTTGATAAGTCTCCGGAGTGAGCCATGCATCGCTTGTCTCAGTAAGTATCTTATGCGCGACGGTCGAAGCCGGATTCACCTTATATATGTCGAGATGATTTTGCTCACGATTCAAAATCATGGCCATGAGATTCTTCCCCTCTCCGTCGAACTCGAGACTCGGCACGTATTCTGTGCCAATGGGCAAGTTCATCTCCTTGGTGGTGCGGTTGTCCACATTGTAAGCGAGCACCTTTACCTTAGAGTTGGGATAACCCGCTAAAGGATATTTATATGAGAAACTCTCCGGATAGAGAGGGGGTTCACTGTCATCACCCTTATAATACCCATACTCGTCAAACGAATATACCGGAACCTGAGACTCGTCAAAACGCATAAACGCGAGCACAGAATCGTCAGCGCTCCAGCGCATCGTATTCAATACCCCGAATTCTTCTTCATACGACCAATCAGGCGTGCCATAAATTATCTCATTTGGTCTTCCATCTTCAGTGACCTGTTTGTCAGACTTATAGTCAATATTTGATATATAGAGGTTATTGTCACGTTGATAAGCCACCATCCTGCCGTCATGACTAATCGTGGCACCACGCATAGGGCCGTTTTCAGAAACCCTTGCGAGAGTGGAGCGCAATATGTCATACACATAATAGTCGGCAGTGAAGGAATAACGATATATCTTCTTCGAATTATTCCACAATAATATCTTCTTGCCGTTTGCACTTATCTCATAACCATCGAAGCTGTCTATCTTAAGGTCTCCCTTAATAGCGTCGAGCGAGAATAAAGTGCCGGTCTTCGCACCGGTGCGGTAACTGAAAACATCGATAGCTCGGCCATTCTCAGAGAGAGCCGCAAACGACTCCCCGTCGGCCAGCGGACGCATCTCCTTGACAGCCGCAGGTGCCGAAAGCGTGGGGCTGCAATAGTCGTCAGCAGTCAGAGCACCAACCGCCGGCATCGATGAGCTGAGCGATACACATCCGGCCGTGAGCAGGCCATATAATATATTATTGTGAATATTCATTATTCGAGTTTATATTTATGAACTTCCGGTCTCAAGTCTGTATTTATACACCTACTGACGTAGAAGTCAAGATATTTATCACATCGGTCTCTTCGCAAAGCGGTAAGACCGATGTGATGCCTGATTCAATCAATAGGAGCGAGCGAAGAGCACACGTCTTGCCGAAGGCTTACCGGTGACCATACATACACCCGGAGTATTATCCCCCTCAAACGGTATGCAACGTATCGTTGCCTTAGTCTCCTCCTTGATTCGCTCTTCAGTTTCGGGAGTGCCATCCCAATGAGCCATTATGAAATAACCCTGTTCTATCTTCTCCTTGAACTCATCGTAAGTATTCACCTCGATAGTTCGAGCCTCACGGTTGGCGAGAGCACGTTTGAGCAAAGCAGACTGCATGTCGTCAAGCTGAGCCACCACATGCTCCACAATACCCTCAATAGGATAAGTCTCCTTCTCCAGGGTGTCGCGACGCATCACCTCAACTGTGCCCTCTTCGAGGTCACGCTGACCAATGGCGAGGCGGATAGGAACACCCTTCACCTCATAATCGGCAAACTTGAAACCTGGACGACGGTTGTCGGCATCATCATACTTCACGCTGATTCCACGTTTGCGGAACTCGTCAACGATAGGAAGCACCTTCTCGGTGATAGCCTGGCGGCCCTCCTCATTCTTATAGATGGGCACAATAACCACCTGAATAGGAGCCAATGCCGGAGGAAGCACGAGGCCGTTATCATCAGAGTGTGACATGATAAGAGCACCCATAAGGCGAGTTGAAACACCCCATGAAGTGGCCCAAACATATTCAGGCTCATTATTCTTATTCATGAAAGTGACATCGAAAGCCTTGGCGAAATTCTGACCGAGGAAATGCGACGTGCCACTCTGCAGGGCCTTGCCATCTTGCATCATTGCCTCTATGGTGTATGTCTCGAGAGCACCGGCAAAACGTTCGTTGGCAGTCTTAACGCCCTTGATGACTGGCACAGCCATATAATTCTGAGCGAAGTCAGAATATACGTTAAGCATCTTTATAGCCTCAGCCTCAGCCTCCTCGCGGGTGGCATGAGCCGTATGGCCCTCCTGCCAAAGGAACTCGGCAGTGCGCAAGAACATGCGCGTGCGCATCTCCCAACGGAACACATTGGCCCACTGGTTCACCAATATGGGAAGGTCGCGATAAGAATGAATCCAATTCTTATAAGTGTTCCATATGATAGTCTCTGAGGTAGGACGTATAATCAGCTCCTCCTCGAGCTTGGCGGCAGGGTCTACAACGACGCCATTGCCATCGGGGTCATTTTTAAGACGATAATGAGTCACCACAGCACATTCCTTAGCGAAACCCTCCACATGGTCGGCCTCGCGACTGAGGAAAGACTTCGGAATCAACAAGGGGAAATATGCATTCTGATGTCCGGTTTCCTTGAACATCTTGTCAAGCTGATGCTGCATCTTCTCCCATATGGCATATCCATATGGCTTAATCACCATGCAACCGCGCACTGCACTCTGCTCTGCGAGGTCAGCCTTGACTACAAGTTCATTGTACCACTGTGAATAATTGTCAGCCCTTTTTGTAAAATTCTTAAGTTCTTTTGCCATTTCGATTGTTGTCTTAATTATTTAAGTTTCGCAAGTTCAACTTGCGGTTGACAGATTGTAAAATTCACAGAT
>CAJTYC010000070.1 GCA_910584185.1 uncultured Muribaculaceae bacterium | reverse complement strand
TTTAGCCGTTTGAGAGGGCGAAATTCAGATTTGGCAACTTTTTCAGTGCCCTCATCAAAAGGTCGGGCTTTTTTTAAGCCCGACCTTTTGATTTTTGATTCTTGCTTTATCTTTACTTCAGCGCTGCGAGCGATGTGCGGATTGTGGCGAGTTTGGCCTCTGCATCCGCTTTCTTCTTGCGCTCCATTGCCACCACGGCTTCGGGGGCGTTTGCCACGAATCGTTCGTTGGAGAGTTTCTTCTCTACTCCGGCGAGGAACTTTGTGTAGTAATCAAGGTCCTTCTCGAGTTTTGCAATTTCTTCCTCCACGTTCACCTTATCGGCCAAGGGTATAGAGTATTCCACTTTGCCGACGATGAATGCCGCAGCTGTGGGATCCTTCTCTGCCACATTGTTGATAGCGCTGATGTTGCCCATCTTTGTGATTATCGCATCGAGGCGAGCGTCATGACCCTGACCTGCATTGAGCACGAGCTGCTCTGCGCCCTTGATTTGCTTTTGTTTGCGCACTGTGCGGATGCCCGCCACCACCTCCTTGAGGTGTTCGAAGTCTTCGAGCATCTTCTTGTCGGCCTCCTGCACGGCGAGGAGCTGGGCGAGCATGATGCTCTCACCCTCAGCACGCTCGCTGAGGTGCTGCCAAAGCTCTTCGGTGATGAAGGGCATGAATGGATGCAACAGACGGAGAAGCATGTCGAAGAAGCGGATCACGGCATCGTAAGTGGCACGGTCCATAGGCTGGCCATAAGCGGGTTTCACCACCTCGAGCAACCATGCTGAGAACTCGTCCCAGAAAAGGCGGTACACCTCCATCAGAGCCTCCGAGATGCGGAACTTGCCCATGAGGTCGTCGGTCTCGGCAATGGTTGCCTTGAGACGCTCCTCAAACCATTCCACAGCAAGGCGAGAGCTCTCGGGCTGCTCTATGTCGGCCACCTGCCATCCCTTCACGAGACGGAATGAGTTCCATATCTTGTTGCAGAAATTACGGCCCTGTTCGCAGAGCGAGTCGTCATACATTATATCATGACCGGCAGGTGCTGCGAGCATGATGCCCATTCGCACACCATCGGCACCAAACTTGTCGATAAGCTCGAGCGGGTCGGGAGAGTTGCCGAGCGACTTCGACATCTTACGACCTATCTTGTCGCGCACGATACCGGTGAAATATACGTTGCCGAAAGGTTTATTGCCCACAAACTCATATCCGGCCATAATCATACGGGCCACCCAGAAGAAAATAATGTCGGGACCCGTAACGAGGTCGCTTGTTGGATAATAATATTTGAAATCCTTGTTGTCAGGGTCGAGGATACCGTTGAAGAGTGAGATGGGCCATAGCCACGAGGAGAACCAGGTGTCGAGGCAGTCCGGGTCGCGGCGAAGGTCAGCGAGTGTCAGCGAGGCATTGCCCGATTTTTCGATAGCCTTTACCAAAGCCTCCTCATCGCTCTCAGCCACCACGTAGCCACCTTCAGGCAAGAAGTAAGCCGGGATGCGGTGTCCCCACCAGAGCTGACGTGAGATACACCAGTCCTTGATGTTGGTCATCCAGTGGCGGTAAATATTCTTGAACTTTGAAGGCACGAACTTCACATCATCCTGCTCCACAGCCGCGAGAGCCGGTTTGGCGAGCGACTCCATCTTTACGAACCATTGCATGGAGAGCTTCGGCTCGATTACGGCATCGGTGCGTTCGGAGTGCCCCACCTTGTTGGTATAGTCTTCCACCTTCTCCACAAGGTCGCGCTCCATAAGGTCTTTCATAATCTGCTTGCGCACGTCGAAACGGTCCATGCCCACATACATGCCTCCTGCCTCAGAAATTGTGCCGTTGTCGTTGAATATATCGATTGAGGGGAGATTGTATTTCTCGCCGAGCATGTAGTCATTTACGTCGTGAGCCGGGGTGACTTTTAGACAGCCTGTGCCGAATTCCATCTCCACATAGTCGTCCATGATGATGGGCACTTCGCGTCCCACCATCGGCACCACCACTTTCTTACCTTTAAGCCAAGTGTAGCGCTCGTCGTTGGGATTTACGCAAACGGCGGTATCTCCGAGAATTGTCTCCGGGCGAGTTGTAGCCACTATGATGTAACGACCTTCCGCGTCATCGACCACCTTGTAACGCAGGTAGAAGAGCTTGCTATGCTCCTCCTTATATATTACCTCCTCGTCGCTGAGGGCCGTGAGAGCCTGCGGGTCCCAGTTTACCATACGCACGCCACGATATATCAGGCCCTTGTTGTAGAGGTCGCAGAACACACGGATCACAGACTTGCTGCGGAGTTCATCCATGGTGAATGCAGTGCGGTCCCAGTCGCACGAGGCGCCGAGCTTGCGGAGCTGCTTGAGGATAATGCCGCCATACTTGTCAGTCCAATCCCATGCATGCTTCAGGAACTCCTCGCGGGTGAGGTCATGCTTCTTGATGCCATCCTTGGCGAGCTTGGCCACCACCTTAGCCTCGGTAGAAATGGCGGCATGGTCTGTGCCGGGCACCCAGCAGGCATTCTTGCCGGTCATGCGAGCGCGACGCACGAGAATATCCTGGATTGTATTGTTGAGCATATGGCCCATATGCAGCACACCTGTGACATTGGGCGGCGGAATCACTATCGTATATGGTTCACGATCATCCGGCTCCGAATGAAACATGCCATGCTCCATCCACCACTCATACCACTTGTCTTCAACCTCATGCGGGTTGTATTTGGTAGCTAATTCGTTCATTTTTGACGTCATTTGTTTTCAACTTACAAAATTACAAAAAAAATGCAACACTCGCAAAACACTCGTAAAATAGCTCTTACGGCAAAAAAGAATCGAGAAATTATGAGGAATTGAAGCACAGCATTGCAAAAAAAATGAAAAATGTGTTGAAAAACATATAGAAAAATGTTTGCAATGCGACAATCATTGACTAATTTTGGCTCGTTCTAAACATGCTGCACCACATCTTAAGGCATACGTGCTGACAAAGTGCCAACCAAGACGGAGTCTGCTGTTTAGTTAACCGAAAATCTAACACTTTAAAATCTGATACGACTATGAAAATCGGTATTCCAAAAGAAATCAAGAACAATGAGAACCGCGTAGGCGCTACACCTGCGGGAGTTAAGGAACTTGTAGGCCATGGCCATGAGGTGTATGTGCAGCATACGGCCGGTGACGGTTCCGGTTTCTGCGACCAGGAGTATGTGAATGCGGGAGCCAAGATTCTGCCTACCATCGAGGATGTATATGCCATCGCCGAGATGATCATCAAGGTTAAGGAGCCGATTGAACCTGAATATAAGTTGATACGCAAGGGCCAGGTGCTTTTCACTTACTTCCACTTCGCTTCGGAGCGTCCACTACTCGACGCTATGCTCGAGAGCGGGGCTATCTGTATCGCCTATGAGACTGTGACCGACCGCGAGAACCGCTTGCCGCTGCTGATACCCATGAGCGAGGTTGCTGGCCGCATGTCGATTCAGGAAGGCGCACGCTTCTTGGAGAAACCCCAGGGAGGACGCGGAGTGTTGATGGGCGGAGTGCCGGGTGTGAAGCCGGCCAAGGTGCTCGTGCTCGGTGCGGGCGTGGTGGGCCGTAACGCAGCCCTCATGGCAGCGGGTCTCGGTGCAGAAGTGACCATCACTGATATCAACCTCAACGTGTTGCGTCACTGCGCAGAGACAATGCCCAAGAACGTGAAGACACTCTACTCTTCACGCCACAATATCGAGCAGGAGCTTCCCACCACTGACTTGGTGATTGGCTCAGTGCTCGTGCCCGGTGCTAAGACACCTCATCTCATCACAGCCGACATGGTGAAGCTGATGCGTCCCGGCTGCGTGATGGTCGACGTGGCAGTGGACCAGGGCGGTTGCTTCGAGACCACACACCCCACCACTCACAGCGAACCCACTTACTTGGTAGATGGCGTGGTGCAGTATGCAGTGGCCAATATACCCGGCGCAGTGCCTTACACCTCGACGCTCGCACTCACCAACGCCACAACACCTTACGCACTCCGTTTGGCAGACATGGGTTGGAAGGCAGCTTGCCAGCGCGACCCGGGCTTGGCCAACGGTGTCAACGTGGTGGACGGCAAGATTACATTCAAGGCAGTGGCTGAGGCATTTGACCTCCCCTACACTCCGCTTGAACTCTAATATTAACTTGATTTGGGCAATTTAGGCAAATCAAGGGAATAAGGCAAGAAATTACCTTAAACTTGTAATTCAAAACTAAAGAGAGGGTGTATCTTATATTGATACACCCTCTCTCTTTTCGGTCGCGCCAAACGTGAGACGCCGGCATTTCCTTTTCGATATTTCAAGTAGGGGAACTACACTATTTCAAATAGACGTGCAGTTATGGCAATTCGATGAGGGGCGAGGTTTCTGATGGGATGTCGAGGCCTGAGAGTCTGTAAGTCTGTTGGCGCAGATACTTGCCTAAGGCTTCGTAATCGCGGCCAAATCGTGCCTGTGTCTCCACACTGACCGGATCGCCGATTGTCACACGCATCGGTTTCTCACGCTTTTTGAACAGCTCGCGGGGCAAGCATAAGGTACGCATCAATATGCTGTGATGTCCAAACCAGTTGAAAAGTTTGCTATTGGTGCCATGGAAATAAATTGGAATAACCGGGACTTTAGCCTTTGATATAATCTGCAAAACGGTAGGTTGCCATGGGCGGTCAATATAAATACCTTGCTTGTTGGTCATTCCGATTGCTCCGGCAGGGAAGAAACCGACAGGTTTCCCCTCCTTTAGCATTTTTATGGACTCGCGAACTCCAGCCACCGAAACGCGGCGTTTCTCAGGATCACTCGATGCCGACTGGTCCACTGCGATAAAGTTGGGGCGCATGGCAGATAGTTGGTTCAGAATCATATTGACCATCACCTTATATTCCGGACGTATACGCGTCAGGATATAAATCAAGGCTATGCCATCGATCGACCCGAACGGATGATTGCTGACTGTGATAAACGCACCTTCTGCAAACCGGTCAAGAACCTCAATATTGTCGACCTGCAATTTAACCTTAAATTCGTCTTCCATCAGACAGCGGACGAACTCCGGACCCGGAGTACGACTATATTTCGAATGTACCCGGTTAACCTCGTCAATCTCAAGAAGGTGCATAAGCCACTTCACCAGACCCGGGAAACGCCCTGCATTAGGCACCAGTTTCTTTATATCCCCGATAGTAATCACATCGGGGCGAACCTCGATGTCGGGATACTCGTCGAAGACGAACACCTCGTCTCCATCCTTATTTAATTTTGTTTGCATTGTTTTCTTTCTTTTATACCCATAGCGTCTAAAACGCGCAGAATATATTGGTCGATACGCGACTGCCGGAATACAAAATTACGCTGCAACAAGAAATTCCAAGCCAAAGACACCACCAGCGACACAAACAAACGTGCCACCAAGAAGATTCCGTCATCGCTAAGCCCGACAGTGAACTTTAGCCAATGCCAGTCGCGCACCATATAATAGAGTATCTGGGTGCCGAAACTATTCAACAGCAACGAACCGACCCACACGAATATGAACTTTGTGATTACAGCCCGCCAGGCCACATCGTGGGCATGGAAAGTAAACCTGTAATTTATAATGCAGTTGAAGACACCGCCGACAAAGGCGCCGGTCGCTGTAGACAACCATGGGGTCGCGTCGAGAAACGCGAAGAATACGAATGACACAATCATGTCGATCCACCCGCACAACTGCGCCGACGCTCCCGAACGCAACAGAGTGAAAACCACTCCATTGTCGTGTATAAATTGCTCGGTAACTTTATGCAGCTGCTTTTTCATCATCCTGCCTCGTCGCTTATTTTTTTACAAATGTTTTTGGAGGATCGATTTTAGAAAGATACCTGAGGTCACGTACCATCGAAGCGATGTAAATGGAGAAAAGAATAACCGCCACCACAGCACCCGTGATATCGAACACCGACCATGGTACTCCGGCAATATCAACCTTTACATCAGGCCATGGGTTGAATATATAAAGTATGTAGACAGCAATTATAATCAGACGAGCTTCCGTGGGTCCGAGACTCGCATAAGTCAGCTGGAACTTGTCCATCACAATCGTGCTCAGGTATGTATATATAGACATACACAGATACCCACCCATAATGAAGAGCGAGATGCTGAGATACATCACCGGAGCAAGCCCCAGGCCGATGCAGAAAAGACACGTGGTGAGCGCATCGAGCGAATGGTCTATAAAGAAACCATACTTGGGGCGCTGAGTTTGGCGAACACGTGCAAGCGTTCCGTCAAGACTGTCGCCATACCAGTTAAGCACGAGACACAGCGACGCGATCCACAGATAGTTTACATTAAAATTTGCCATCCAGCAAAAAAATGCATAAAGCACTGCGGCCACGACACCGAAATAAGTAAGCATGTCAGACGTAACCCATGAGGGTTGTTTCGCCGCAAGCTTCAGGAGAAGTTTCTTCTCCGCAGCATTGAGCAGCGATGTCTGCACCCTTTTACTATTCACTTTTTCCATAATTATCAATAAGTTTCAAACTAATAATTCATAATTTGAAATAACTGTTCTTCCCCTGCACCACATCAGTTCAAGGAGCCGAACATCAAAAATTAACGCAATTTAATCATTTTTTTTGAAATATTAGCAACTTTTAATTAACAATTATACGATTAGCACTTCTTCAAGGGTACCCGTATAGACTCTCAGCATTGCCTGAATATGGGGGATACACAAAGTAAATCTGCATTTACGAGCGGAAAAAATGGAATCTTTATTTTACCAGTGTACAACTTTAAACTTTTTTTGGTAAATTTGCATTTTAGGAAGTTTGAAACAATCTACTATGAGCGAAAAAACTAAAGAAGTCAACCCTCGCGGACGCGACGGTAAGAAGATAGTATTGAGTGGCATACGGGCCACCGGCAACCTGCACTTAGGCAATTATTACGGTGCGTTGAGCAAATTCGTGCGTATGCAGGACGATTACGACTGCCGCTATTTTGTGGCCGACCTTCATGCGCTGACCACGCATCCCGACCCCAAGATGCTGCATGAGAATGTGAAGCAGATTCTTGCCGAATATCTTGCAGCCGGACTCGACCCTGACAAGAACACCATATATGTGCAGAGCGATGTGCCGGAGATTTCGGAGATGTATCTGCTTATGAACATGCACGTTGGCATAGGCGAGCTGATGCGCACGGCATCATTTAAAGACAAAGCCCGCAAGGCATTGGGCATCACCTCAGGCAAGCCGGCCGGTGAAGAGGGTTCAGTGGAAGATGAAAATGATGATGAAGGCATCGAGAAACAGATAATAGGCAACCAGACCAACCAGCGAGTCAACGCCGGTCTGCTCACCTACCCCACCCTTATGGCTGTCGACATACTGATTCACCACGCTGACTTTGTGCCGGTGGGTAAAGACCAGGAGCAGCACTTGGAGCTGACACGCCGCTTCGCCCGCCGTTTCAACTCATTCTACAAGACTGACTACTTCGGCGAGCCGGTCAACTTCAACTTCGGAGGACACGCCGTGAAGGTGCCCGGACTTGACGGCTCAGGCAAGATGGGCAAGAGCGAAGGCAACTGCATATATCTGATAGACGATGAGAAGACATTGCGCAAGAAAGTGATGCGTGCCGTGACCGATGAAGGTCCCAAGACACCGAACCAGGAAGTGTCAGAACCTATCAAGAATCTCTTCACGCTCATGGAGCTTGTTTCGACTCCCGACACACTCGAGCACTTCAAGAATGCTTATGCCGATTGTAGCATACGATATGGAGACCTGAAGAAGCAGCTCGCAGAAGATATACTCAAGACCACATTGCCGATACGCGATCGCATACTCGACATCCGCGACAACGATGAATATCTGAGCCGTGTGGTGCGCCAGGGTCAGGAGCGTGCCCGCGAGGCTGCGGCTAAGACCCTGCGCGAAGTTCGCGAGATTATGGGCATCAAGCACTTCTAAGTAGGAATTTCCAAGCAATTACTTCTTAGATGGTTCTTAATTGGATCTGGATCGCTTTCTTCCTGCTGACGTTCGTCATGGCGGCTTTCGTGTCGCTGAGCACGGGCAACCTGCAGGTGTGGAGCGATGTGATGAACGCATCGTTCGACCAAGCGGCATTCGCTTTCGAGGTGTCGCTTGGTCTGACAGGCGTGCTCACACTCTGGATGGGCATAATGAAGATAGGCGAACGAGGCGGTGTGATTGAATTTTTCGGTCGCCTCATCAGCCCGTTCTTCTCGCGTCTATTCCCCGGAATACCGAAGGGGCATCCGGCCATGGGTGCTATTTTCATGAACATATCGGCCAATATGCTCGGCCTCGACAATGCGGCCACTCCGATGGGTCTTCGCGCCATGCAGGAGATGCAGTCGCTCAACAAGCAGAAAGACACTGCCACCGACGCCATGATTATGTTCTTGGTGCTCAACAGTTCGGGACTTTGCCTGATACCTATCAGCATCATGATGTATCGGGCGCAGGGAGGCGCAGCCAATCCGACTGATGTGTTCATACCTATACTGATAGCCACTGCCATCGCCACACTTGTAGGTCTTGGGGCACTCTGCATCAAGCAGCATATCAAGGTAGACAAAGTGGTTTGCTCCTGGATGCTCGGCATCGCGCTCTTCGTGGCGGCCGTGACTTGGTTTTTCACTTCGTTACCTGCCGACAAGGTGCAGGTGTACAGCACATTTGCGGCCAATTTCATTTTATTTTGCGTGATTGTCGCTTTTCTTTTGGCCGGCATACGCAAGAAGCTGAGGGTCTATGACGTGTTTATCGAAGGTGCCAAGGAGGGCTTCAAGACAGCCGTCATGATAATTCCATACTTGGTTGCGATATTGGTTGCCATCGGGATGTTCAGGGCATCGGGAGCACTCGACATATTCACCTCGGGAGTGGAGCGCACGGTAGCATGGATGGGCTTTGACACACAATGGGTCGGCGCATTGCCCACTATGCTAATGAAGCCATTGAGCGGCAGCGGCAGCTGCGCCATGATGCTCGATGTGATGAAGGCAAGCGGACCGGACGCATTCGTAAGCAAATTAGCTGCCTTGGTGCGCGGAAGCACCGACACCACATTCTATATCCTCGCTGTCTACTTCGGCTCAGTGGGTGTGAGCAAGACCCGCTATGCAGCCGGCTACGCATTGCTCGCCGACATAACCGGCGCCATAGCCGCAGTGGCAATAGCATATCTGTTTTTCTAAAAGTAAGGTAATATGAAATCAATCAGGGAATTGTATCGCATAGGCACCGGCCCGAGTTCAAGTCACACCATGGGGCCTCGCAAGGCAGCAGAAATGTTTATGGCCCGCAACAAAGGTGCGAAAGGTTTTGAAGTGACCTTATATGGGAGCTTGGCAGCCACAGGCAAGGGGCATATGACCGACGTGGCCATAACCGACGTTCTATCAGAGGCTGATGTTCCAATCAATATCAAGTGGGAGCCGGATATATTCCTTCCCTATCATCCTAACGGCATGAAATTTGCGGCGCTTAACTCGGCCGGCATGCCTGAAGAGGAGTGGACAGTATATTCGGTGGGAGGAGGTGCCCTGGAATATGAAGGCATGGATTATTCTGAAGGTCGCGGCGAGATATACAATATGAATTCCATGACTGAGATCATGAACTATTGCGAGCGCACAGGCCATACCTATTGGGAGTATGTGGAGCATTGTGAGGGTAAGGATATTTATGACTTCCTGCATGAGATATGGGAGGCGATGAAAGCTGCCGTGGAGCGCGGCATAAACCGCGACGGACGTTTGCCGGGTCCGCTCAACCTGAAGCGCAAGGCTCTCAACTATTACGTCAAAGCCGGTGGTTACCGCGACAATCTGAAAAGCCGTGGACTCGTGTTTGCCTACGCTTTGGCAGTAAGTGAGGAGAATGCGTCGGGTGGAGTTATCGTCACTGCCCCCACATGCGGGTCGTGCGGTGTTGTGCCGGGTGTGCTCTATCATCTGTGGAAAAGCCGTAATTTTCCGGAAGAACAGATACTTCATGCCTTGGCCACAGCGGGTCTTGTGGGCAATATCGTGAAGCATAACGCGAGTATATCGGGGGCTGACGTGGGCTGTCAGGGGGAAGTCGGCGTGGCTTGCGCTATGGCGGCTGCCGCTGCAAGCCAACTGTTTGGAGGCAGTCCGGCGCAGATAGAGTATGCCGCCGAGATGGGACTTGAGCATCACTTGGGCATGACATGCGACCCGGTGTGCGGGCTTGTGCAGATTCCCTGCATAGAGCGCAATGCCTATGCAGCGGCCCGCGCCTTAGATGCCAACATATATGCAAGTTTCACCGACGGCGTGCATCGCGTGAGCTTCGACAAGCTCGTGCAGGTGATGAAGGAGACCGGCCACGACCTCCCCTCACTCTACAAGGAAACCGGCACCGGCGGCCTGGCCAAGGACTACCGGCAGATGGAGTGATTTTTTAGTTGATTGTTGATTGTTGATTGTTGATTGTTGATAGACAAAGAAAAAGTTTCGCACCAAAAGTGCGAAACTTTTTTCTTTGTCTAAATTTTGGGTTTTCTTTTGGTTTTCTTTTAGAAGTCGTAGCCGAAACCGAGCTGCACGAGGCCCTGTGCTCCGAAGCCGAGTTCGGCCATGAAGTTGAAGCCGTTGCCGAGCTGGGCGCGCATGCCGATGGGCGAAGCCTGAAAAGCGAAGTAACCCTTGTTGTAGGAGTCGCCATACTTGGGACACATGTGGCTGATGTCGGCGCCGAGACCGAGGTGTGCGTAGAGCGAGAAAATGCCTGTGCGGTAATAGTCATACTTCGCGTTGAGCATAATCACGTGGTAGTAGATGTCTGACGCATACTTTCCACCCTTGGTGCTGGTAGAAGAGATAGTGTATGAAGGGCCGAGGCGGAAACGAGAACCGATCTTGAAATCCAGACCTACATTCACTGCACCCCAAGCAGTCTTGACACCGTCCCAATCATCGTGCATGTCGGTGGCATCCATCTGTGTGTAACCTCCATAAGTGGCGTAAATGCCAACTTTCTGAGCCTGAGCAGGAACTGCAAAGACTACAGCCGCAACTACTGCGATTAATGATAAGAATAACTTTTTCATATTAAACAAATTTTAAACCTTTCACAAATATTAACAATGCTCCTGCCAAAAAAGTTTCACATATAAAGTGGAAAAATAATGTTTCTATCAACAAATTCCATAACCACCTGAAATTAAATTATATGCGCCTGAAGCATGCCGATATAATAAAAGAATGGGAACCGCGCCTCACTGAGTAGACACGGCTCCCGGCATTATAGTTATGAGAACCAGTATAACATATGTGGAAAGCCTGCATGTCTCATCTGACATGCAGACTTGTCATTCTTCTTTATTGCCACGCGCTTTCATCAACGGGCGCACACGCACCTTTACAAGTTCGCTGAGCACGTTTTTGTCGGTTATCACTCCATCATAACTGCCCAAGTCATCGCGGAGTTCGTCCACATCGCTTTGCTGCGAATTGAAACTGCCGCCGATGTAATGATTCACTGACACCAAAATCAGGATCATCACCGCTAAGATGAGCACAACCGCGAGGGCTTTTATAATAGGAATAATCATAAGCGCGTAATATTGTTTTGTAATTTCAACACATGGTTTTGCACTTTGTTCAATCATGACAAAAATTTTAACACTTTGTCAAACAAAAAAAATTTCAATTTGCATCAAACCATTTTTATTGTGGAATGTTTATAAAGCAAACCGGCACACGAACGGTGTAAGAAATTCCACCTATAATAAACACACAAAACGAGCCGGTTAAGTTTGAGAACCATTAAATAAACCAGAGTTATGAAAAGAACTGTATTATTGCTCGCAGCCGTTTTAGCATTAGGCGGCAGCGCATTTGCACAGAACATCAACAAGAATGAGGCCAAGGTGCTTAAGACATTCCTCAGCCAAACTTCTGCCAAGGGCACAACCAACGCCGTGCAGCTCGGCGCCCAGGCCAACAACTTAGCG
Source organism: uncultured Muribaculaceae bacterium (assembly GCA_910584185.1). Taxonomy (GTDB): domain Bacteria; phylum Bacteroidota; class Bacteroidia; order Bacteroidales; family Muribaculaceae; genus Lepagella. The sequence continues at coordinate 1,036 of CAJTYC010000070.1, read as the reverse complement.
GCTATTCCGGGTGTGAAAGTAGAGAACGGCCATATCACGGAAATCGACTGGAAAGATAAAGACCTCGCCGGCGCACTTGATATCTCCGGCTTCTCAGCTCTCCAGAAGATTGACGTGTCGGGCAATAAGCTTGCGACAGTCAATGTGAGCAACAACCCGGCACTATTGGAAGTAAATGTGTCGCGCAACCGTATCACAGACTTCACCTCTACAGGATGTCCGCAGATCAACACACTCCGTCTCAACCGCAACCGCATCGCGGAGATTGAACTCGGCACCATGCCATTTCTCAAGAACCTCAACATATCGGGCAACCAGATGGAAGCACTCGATGTGACCAACGCTGTGAATCTTGAAAACCTCAATTGCATGAGCAATAGGCTGAAGAGCCTCGAAGTGGTAGGATGTCAGAGCCTTAAGAACCTTTATGCCGGCTACAACGAGTTGACTGACATCGAACTCGGCGGCTTGGTGAAACTATCCAACCTCAACCTTACCGGCAATAAGATCCAGAAGCTCTACCTGCAGAACCTCCCCTCGCTCACAACGCTCTTGGCAAGCGACAACCATATGGTGTCGTTGGCATTCAACAACTGCAAGGCAATCAACGAAATCTGGGCTCCTTACAATGACTTGACCTCTCTTGAGGTGGGTGATGCCCCGGCACTTGCTTTTGTCAACGTAGAGTGGAACGACCTCGTTACCTTGACACTCTCCAACCTCAACTTCTTGCAGAGAGTCAACGCCTCCAACAATCAGCTCATCACGCTCGACGTGACCAACGACCCGATGCTGACCACCGTGATCGTGACCAACAACGAGATGCTGACTGACCTCCGCACCGAGATGGACCCGATGCTCCGCAACGTGATCGGCTACAGCGACTGGACCAATTTCTAAATCATTCGCTCAGCTGAAAACAAAGAAAAAACCAAACAGATTATAAATAAAGCTTTCAACTGAACCCTTGGGGTGTGCCGGTCGGCACACCCCACTTTTAGGCCGCGTTTCATAAAATTTGTACCCCCAGGGGCGG
>CAJTYC010000069.1 GCA_910584185.1 uncultured Muribaculaceae bacterium | reverse complement strand
CAAACTCCCTGAAAATTTGTCGAATTTTGTCACCCGTGTTGAAGTTGGGTTAGATCTTTTTCATAGCGAATCAATGGCAGAACAGACAGCTTTTTATTTCGCAGCATTCTTAAACTCATAAACTTATAAACTTATAAACCTCAACTTTCGGATGCGAAAGTTGAATTATTTATAACTTAGATTGATTATAAAACACACTCCGGCTTCTATAATTCTATCTTGTAGACAATTACATAAGTCGGAGTGTTAGAGTCCATCTAATAAAGTTTTACCCATAGGGACAAATTTTTATGAGATGGACTCTTGGATTGTCGCATTAGCTTATTACATCATCTGTTGCGAAAGTTTCATAGCAATCTTGTTGAGGCGGGCCACCTGGGCGGGAGTCATGTCAGCCTCTGCGCTCTCAAGCTTTTTCTGAAGGCTCTCAGCCTTTTCCAAGAGCGAAGCATACTCGGTCATGACGCTCATGTCACCGCTCTGTGCTTTTTTGGCCATCTTTACGGCCTGAGTCATGTAATCTTCATACTCATCGAGAAGGGCATCCCAATTAGTGCTTTGTGACGATGAAGGCTCGGCCTCTGCTTCTGCCGACTCGGCAAGCGTATCAGATGCGGGATCCACGGCCTCCATTACCGTTGTTTCGTCAATTGTCTCGTCAACTGCTGTTTCTGATTTTTTCTGACCGCAGGAGCAAAGAAGAGCTACCATTGCGGCAATTGCGATGAATTGCTTTTTCATGAAAGTTAAAGTTTTAGTGTTATTGTTATTATGATTTAGGAAAGATTACCTCGAACCTGACACCGGTCGCAGAACCCGCGATATAAGTCATAAGCTCCTCGCTTTGACGGTCCACACGGTTGAAATAAAGCGGTGTATTCTGTGTGAATGAGCCGCATTCCACTATATCACCTTTAATCAATTTGCTGTTGAGCGATTCGATAACAATAAATCTATTGCCATCGATATGCCTGATACTGCACTCCCGGCCGGGACGCCAATAGAGTTTCACAATTGCTCCCGTAGGCAGAGACACAGAACTGATGGTTTCACCTTTATACATCTCCGACTGAATTTCATTCTCAACAGTGGTCTTGCTGATAAAGCTCTCGAAGCTGTCAAAACCAATCAAGGCAGCCAGGGCATTGAGCGTAAAATTGCTTGGGACATATTCTTCACCCTTGTCGGTGATATATCCCCACACGCGTTTCAAAGTCGACTCACTGGCAGTATATCTGGTCTGCTGTCTGATTTCCTGAGAGAGAAAGGTAAAATCAAAGGGAGTTCTGATAGGACGGACAAGAAACTTTTCTATCTCCTGCCTAAGAAGCTTTATCTCATCGACCGATGCCCTTGGTTTATCTTTTGCCATCATTCTGAATTTTTCACAAAATTACGCACTCTGTTTGAATAAAAAAAGTCCCTTTTGTTCCCCGTTGTCACTGCATTGTTTTCTCATGATTTGGCAGACATGGTCGCTTCGCGACACATATCCGGCTTCGCCGGAACATATTTCTTGCTTAATGGTATCTTTTCATTATTCATTATTCATTATTCATTGATTTGTCGTCGGCGGCGCCTCCTCCCCCCCCAGTTCGCGATGCAACGCAACCGGACCGTTATCACTGTAAACACCCGGCAAAACACGTTGCATCGCGCACTGGGGGAAAGGAGGCGCCGCCGACGTGCTGAGTCAGAAAGTCGGGTGGCGGAGGGTGCGATATGACAAGCCAAGGGCTACTCGATGACAAGTTTTATATTTTCATTTCTTCATGCAAATCACTTGCTGCTGTCAGACTACTATCAAAATTTTTTTGCTACATATAATTAAAATATCATTTTTATATTAATAAAATATTCAAACTTGCTTTAGACTTAAAATTTTATATTTTATTTTCAAAAATTTTAATTATTTAAATTTTGTTTGTATATTTGCCATATCAATCAATAAAATCATTCTAATCATTTTGCTTATGACAAACTTTTACCCGAAACTGTTAGTTTCAGCTCTCGTAGTGTTTACCTGTGGCATGACAGCACAAGCCGGAGATGCAGACTTCTCAGCAAACGGCATCTATTATAACATTCTTTCAGAAGAAGAAAAAACTGTGGAAGTAACATGGCCCGACGAGACTATCTTTGATTTTGATCCTGTATACACGGGCGCTATCACAGTTCCGGCTTCAGTGTCGCACGGCGGCAAAGAGTACACCGTAGCAGCCATCGGCAAGGTAGCATTTGGCGATGCTACATGCTCCTCCATCACACTTCCCTCCACCATCAAGAGCATCGGCAAGTATGGTTTTTCCGGTGCCACCATCAAGAATATCACCCTCCCCGAATCGCTTGAGACAATCGGTGAATGCGCATTCTTCGAGTGCGACAACCTTGAAGCTATGGTTATACCCAACTCAGTGACGACAATAGATGAATGGGCATTTGAAGAGTGCAAGAAAATGGAGACACTCGTGATCGGCAATGGCATAACCACCATACCCTCCACCTGCTTCGCGCGTTGCTCGGCACTCAAGGAAGTCGTGGTGCCGGAAGGTGTCAAGAGCATCGGACATATGGCATTCGCTTATCTGACCAACGTTGAGACCCTCTCACTCCCCTCCACACTAGAGACAATCGACGGGTACGCATTCGGATATTGCGAACATTTGCCATCCATCGAAATTCCTGAAAGCGTCACCTCAATTGGCAATGGCGTATTCAGCGCATGCACCGCACTTGAAAACATCACTTTGCCGCAATCTATCACCGTTTATCCGGAATTCCTGTTTGGTTATTGCGCAGAGTTCAAAGAATTTGACATACCCGACCACGTCACCGAGATAGGGCCTGAAGTATTCGACCACTGCCTGAGCCTTGCTAAAGTAAGCATCGGTTCGGGAGTTACAAAGATTGGCGACATAGCCTTCCGCAGCTGTCCGCTCACTCACATTACCCTTCGCAGCGAAGCCCCCCCCACAATCGAGCCGACACACAACGTGTTTGATGCAAACGTATACTCCACGGCGCAGCTGCTTGTGCCCAAAGGGTGTATAGAAAAATACAAAGAGGCCGAAGGTTGGAAAAACTTCCAGAACATCGTAGACGGGGCATCTTCGGTAAAGTCAATAGCATCGGAAGGTAACCACACAGAAATCTTTGACCTAAGCGGCAACCGCATAGACGCATCTGAAGCTCACGGCATGGTGATAATACGCCAAGGGGCAAAGACCTATAAAGTGATGCGTTAATGAAGCATAAACATCAATACAACATATATGAATAGACCGTTACTTACCATCGCCTCCCTGCTCCTTGCCGGTGGCGTTACGGCGCAAGCCGATGAAGCCACGAGATATTTCGAGGGCTTCGAGAATGTGACCTTGTCGAAAGGGTCAGGTATCTACACCAACAACCAAGTTAAGATAGCCGGATGGGGGCAAATTGTCGATACATTCGACTATCAAGAGTATTCATGGGGTGATTACTATGATGAGACAGTCGCTGCTGAATACAGCATAAACAATTCGGGCAATACCGGCAAAGCGCTTGCCTGCGGCTTGCAGTCAGGAAGCACCGGAGGCACACCCTCATCATATACCCTATACGACTACATAGTATCACCCTTGGTCAGCGGCAACGTGGACTTCAAGATTAAGCTCTCCACTTACAAAGGTTCAATAGAAGTAAAGAAAGCCACACTCAACTCCGAAACCGGCAAATATGAAGTGGGTGAAAACATCACATATGAGGGAGAGGCTGCCACGGCAGCTTGGAACACTATCAGCTTCAACCTCACCGAGCCGACCATGGTGGCGATACGTCTGAGCAACGCCATTATCGACGACTTTTATGCCGACACGGCAGATGTGCCCGAAGTGCGCAGCATGAGTGTCGAGAAAGTATCGTTTTACGTGCCTGATGCAGAGGAGGCCAACCGCTACCCAAGCTCCGGCCCCAAGATTATCATGAACACAAATAACATGGGCAAGGTAGGGGCACGCATCAAGGTGACCAACACCGGAAATGTGGCACTCACTCCCGGCACAGAGAATTACTCGGTGACGCTGAAAATAGCGTCATCGGCCACCGCTACCGGAACCAACGTATACTCTACCGTCTCAGTTCCCCTTGACTTCACATTGCAACCCGGTGAGACAAAAGAGGATGTGGATGTGTCTTGTGAATTTACCACTACACAAACTCGACCTAACTTGTCAGTATACGAAAATTTCTCAAACACTTTCGCAAATGTCGGCTATTTCACCGTTGTGCCATACATCGCGGCCCTCACCATCAAGGATGAAGGTAGTTCTTACGGCATATCATCTAAAGACCTTGGCATATACAGAGGTGAAAAACAATTTAACCTGCAATTCCAGAACACCGGAGGCGCACCGCTCGTGATAATAGGCACCGACAACGACAACGTGACCTTTGTAGATGAGCTGCCTATTACAGTTCCGGCAGGCGAGACTTCGCTTTTGGCACTGAAATCCGCAGGCTTCGGTGCGGAAATCAATGCCACCGTAAATATACTTTCAAATGCAGTGGAGACAACCGGCACACGTAAATTCGTCCTCAAAGGCTACGAGACACCTGCCAATTGTTATTTCAACACATTTGACGAAGAGAACTCGCTCGACGGCTGGGTGAAGATAGATGCCGTCAACAAATGGGAGTTGACCCACGAGAGCAAAGACACAAAGAATGATTCGCAGAAGCTCGTGAACCAGTCGTCAACTGATTACCAGATAGTCTCCCCGCTGCTGGCCTTCGAAGCCGAAGCACCCTATGGCTTCATGGCTTACGGAAGTTCATCGAGTGCCAAGCTCCGTGTGCAATATTCGAAAGACCGCACCAACTGGAGCGACATATACCTGATTGCCGGGTCGAGCACAAGCGGCTCCACCAAGGATGACTCATTCGACAGCCAGGCATACACGCTCAAACGGTTTATATTCGCTATGCCCGAAGCCGGCAATTACTATATAAGGTTAGACGGCCACTATTGCGCCGTAGACAACTTCTTCGGTGGTACACTGACCGAGGTGGCACACGACCTCGCGGTGACATCGGCCTCCGCATCGGCCTCCAAGGTGAATTATCCGCTCACAGCTACCGCCACATTCGACAACTACAAGCAGTCTGCCGAGTCTGACTACGAGGCACAACTCCGCATAGATGGCGAAACAGTAGCCACTGCCGAGCCACAGGAAATCGTATTCGGCACACCTGTAACTTTCAACTTCAGCCACATTCCTCATATCGCCGGCACACATCAGGTATCGGTAGCGCTCGCCTTTGCCGACGAATATGAGATTGAATCAGCACCGATTGAGGTGGAAATTCTCGAAGAACTCGAAGACTTCGAGAAGCAGGTCAACGACATGACTTCAAGTGCGTCATACATACCACTATATCTTGGCAACTACGCCTCCATGAGCGACTTCGTGATTCCGGCAGAGAGAATAGACTTGGAGGCCGGAGCTGACTTGACCGGACTGGCACTCCTCTACTTCAACACAGGAGCCGACCAATACGTGCAGTCTGATATGGAGATCTATATCGCCAACACTGAAGATGTAGGTTTCACCGAAGATGTCTCTACCGCGACCCCGCTGGAGAACATGACACGCGTATACCGCTCCGCCAATCATGCAGCCGAAGGCGAGGAGGAAGACAGGTGGGACTATGTATTCAGCACCAACACCAGCATGAGTGAATACAAGAAACTCAACTTCAAATTTGCCGAGCCATTCAAATATGCCGGCAAGAACATACGCATATTCTTCTCGCACAAGCAGAAAGGGAAATCATCGGGCAGTTTGAACAGCTTCACGTTCCGCACCATGTCGGGCATCCCCAACACACAGGCGCGTTACCGAAGCATGTATTCGGCCACATCATCCGACATCAACAATGTGAAATTCACCAACACCACATCGCAACCGGTGATTCTCTTCAACGTGCATAATGATGCGGCAACGCTCAGCGGACGCGTATTTGAGACCGTCGCCACCAGCAATTCCGCCATGCGTGCTGAATCAACCGAAATCCCGGTGGTCAACGCTGTGCTGACTCTCGCAGACGAGGAGAACCCAGACATATGGTACACTGCCACCACCGACGATGATGGTAATTACGAGATGAAAGTATTCCAGCCCGGTCGCACCTACACCCTCTCGGCAGTGGCATCTGAGAAGTTTGACACTTATAACCATGAGTCCAACATCACATTTGCAGAAGACCAGCACCCTACAGTTGATATAGAGATGAAACGGACCACAGGTTCGGGCATCGAGGGTGTTGAATCTGACTCACACGTTTACGTCACAGCCGGCAAGGGCTTCATCAAAGTGAATGGTTCAAATATGCCGGTCGAAGTGTTTGACATGGCAGGTGTCAAGATAACCAATGGTTCTTCAGAAGAGGCAATCTCGCTGGCAGCCGGAACATATATTGTAGTTTCGGGCGAACTTTCAGCAAAAGTTGCAGTAAAATAAGATTTACATAATAATCCCTGCCCGGTCCTCAAACACTCGGGCAGGGATTGTTTTAACGCACAATTTATCATGAAAATAGGCAAAACACTAACATGCGTCGTGGCCGGCACATTGCTCGCCATGTCGGCAAATGCCGAAGAAACCGCCAAAATGTATGTGGTGGGTAAAGATGGCAAGCTAATCACCACGATGAATGTTGATGATATCGGCAAAATCACGTTTAAGGACCCTTTCGCTGAGCCGGAGCCGGAGACCGCAACAATCCGCGCAATCAACGGCTTTTGGGCAGGCGACTACTGGAGTAACACTCTCAACGACGTATATCTCGAAATGACCGATGCTGAGGTAAAGGATGGCCAGATGCAATATCCGGGTAACTTCATAAGCCTCGACCTCAACGTAAAGGCGCAAGAATTTGAGAAACTCAATATAGCCGGTGACTATACACCCTGCACAGATATTGTGCCACTATATCCCTCCACCTTCAATTGCGATGGTGTGACATATATGAACTCCTATGATGCTTCGGGCCATATGACACGCCACGATGTGACGGGAGGGTCAGTAAGCATAGCTTACGCGGCAGGAAGTTACACAATCGACTTGCACTTCACCTTTGACGACCGCGATGACTACCGTGCAAAATACACCGGACCGATTGGCTTCACCGATGATTCCGGCACAAAACTTTCCACACTAACATCTGACTATACGCCGTCGGTGACAAGCGCCAAGGCCGTCTTTGGCAGCTGGGGCGATACCACGCTTGCATCTCTCCCGCTTACACTCACTCTGCAAGGGTCAAAAGACATGGTGCAGTTCCTGCTCAATGCTCCCAAAAACTCAGCTTCCACTCACGACATAGATGGTCAATATGTGGCCGAATCAAAGATTGGGGTCACCGAAACTGATTACTCCGTGGGGGTGGCACAGCCCGGTGAACTTAAGAGCATCGACGGCCAGCCTTCATTCTATGGTTGTTGGCTCGTGCAGCAGACCGCCGGCAACCTGTCGGGCATGGCACCGTTTACATCAGGCTACGTCACGATAACTCACTCAGGCTCTGATTACACGATAAAATATTCTTTTAGCGACGATGCCGACCACACGATTAGCGGCACTTACACCGGAGCAATCAACTTTGACGGCTCAACACCTGTAGAACCACCGGTGACACCCGACGACCCCAAAGACCCTAACGATGGCGAGGGAGGGGGCACAGTGCCTGACTTCGGAGAAGGCGGCGAATGGTAACATAACTAACAACAATAGAAATGAAAAGAAAGAACCTTATATATATTGGAGCCACAACCCTGCTGTTGAGTGGTTGTGCAAACGACTCATTGCTTGGCGAACCCGGCAGCGGCAACTCCTCCAAAGTTGCCCTGACACTCGAGGCCGGCTATGCCGACACCGATGCGACACGCACCGATATAGATGGCACTACTGCCGTATGGTCGGAGCAAGACCAAATCGGTATTTTCACTGCCGTGTCTAAAGCTCCTGAGATGTTCAGACTCTCGGATGGAGCCGGCACCAAGAACGCAAAATTCGAAGGAAGCGTAGCAGCCGACAACGGCGACATGCTCTGTGCGCTATATCCATATCGCGAAGACCCTTACGAACTTGACATAGACCCCAAGGCTGCCAAAATATATTTCAACCCTCAGACTCAGGATGGCTTCGGCGGCAACGCACGCAAACATCTCGGCAAGTTCGACTATATGGCGGCAACACCGGTGACATTTGCCGACGGCAAGGTAAGCTCCACGCTTTCGTTCCGCCACCTCGCTTCGCTCATGGAGTTCAGTTTCTCTCTGCCCGAAGATGTAAAAGTGCGATTTATGTCACTCTCCACTTCTTCCGCCAAACTCTATGACCAAGGGGTGGTAGACCTCACGGCCACCAATCCGACCGTCTCGAAATGGGGCACTGCCACACGGACTCTCTCCATGGCCTTCGACAACGCCAACGTGCAGGCAGATGAGAAAGTTACAGCCTATATGATGATGCTGCCGCAAGACCTCACTGCCGACAAAATCACATTCTATGTCTCCGGCGAACTTGCAGATGGCACACCCGTGACATATTCGACAGTAAAAAACAGAGGTGCGAAGTTTGAGGCCGGCAAGCGCTATCACACAGAGCTGACAGGCTTCACACGCGTCGATACGAAGTTCGACATGGTATATGTGCCGGGAGGATCGCTCAACATCTGCGCACTGGCACAGTCGAAAGATGACGACATCCAAGCGATTGTATATAAAGACTACAAGGTGGATTCCTTCTGGATAGGACGCACTGAGGTGACCAACAGTCAATTCTGCGACTTCCTGAACGACCGCAACGCGGGGGATGTGCAGCTCATGGCATGGCTTGCGAGCAATGCCGCATTTTATTTCGAAGCACCCGAGTGGCTCCAGATAGAGCGCAAGAATGGCCGATGGGTGCCCAAAGAGGGTAAAATAAATGATGGCAACGGTGGCCACATCACAGGTTCATATGCTGACTATCCGATGATTGGAGTCACACCACAGGGAGCGAATGCCTATAACTTCTATCTTGTGGAGCAATGGCTCGGCTATCCCGATCAAGGTAGCGACTCGATACTCCCCTCCGAACTGCAATGGGAATATGCAGCCACAGGTAGCGAATGGAACCCACGGGCACTTAGCGACCTTTTTCCGGGAGGCAATGATATGGACGAAGTGTCATGGCACGCCTGGAACTGCGAGAGCGCAGGCAGCTCTTGTATAAAGACAGGACTTCCCAATCATGAAGGTGTACTGGTGATGTCGGAGAAGGGTGGCACGCACCCGGTGGCCGGCAAAAAGCCCAACTTCCTTGGTCTTTATGACATGGCCGGCAACGTAGGGGAGATATGTGCAGACTGGTATTCGGAGTCAACATATCCCTGCAGACAAAGTCTGAATCCGAAATGCACAGATATGTCGCTGGCCGAAGACTTCTATGGAGAGGAATGCCGCTCGCTAAGGGGAGGTTCTTGGGCATTGTACCCACAGTACGGTATCACCTACTCGCGCGACTTCATCGTGGCTACCTACAGCACCGACAATTCAGGCTTCCGCGCCATGATACCGCTGAAACGCTGACAGACAACAGTTACTGCAAATATGGAACTGTGATTTGGAAATCGCCCACAAGACTATATTATCTTGCTTATGAGATATATTCAAAATAATGGCGATTTGTAAATCGCCGTTCCATTTTGCAAAAAGGGTGTATCAATATTCGTTGATACACCCTTTTTATATCATTTTACGTTACAGTTACTTCTGATATGTTATCTTGCTTGAGCCGTTGCTGTCTACTCTGATATAGACTTCACCCTGCTTGGGCTCGGTGACGCGGTTGCCTTGCAGGTCATAGAGTCTGTACAGCCCGTCGGCAACGATTGTATCGACGCCACTGCCGGCACCCACTGAAAACGGCACTTCCACAGCCTCCGACTTGCCGTCGGCATACACGGCCACAACAGCCGCACGGTGATTGCCGTCGGCAAGCTCGCGGAGCGTATGCGAGGTCAGTGTGGTCTCGGCCACATTCACACCATCAAGATGAATTTCATAATGAAGCACAGATGCGGTTTCGCCATCAGCCTTGCGTGGCAACATTGCAGGTCTGCCGGCAGCCGGGCCGATATAGATATCATCTACCATAAACCAGAAGCCATTTTCCGGTGTGCAATAATGTATGCAGACATACTTAGCATCCTTGGGAATAGCATACTCCTTGGCAGTCCATGACGAGCCTGTGGTCTGCACAGTCTCGAGTTCGTCGCTGAGCCATACGAAATCCTCTTTGGCCTTACCGGTCTTGCTGTATCCAACTTGGAAATTCTCCTTATTCCAAATGTCATCGCCGGTATAACCCTCCTGCACTCCACCGAGGTCAGGATCTGCCTTACACCAGAAGCTGAACACAAAATCTTCATCAAAGTCAAGAGCCGGAGATATCAACCAATCGTCGGGCTTGGGAGCCGGACGATTACCGTCGGCATCAGCAAAGTTGCTTTCGAAAAGCAGGATGCGCTCACCACTGTGAGGAGGATTCGCCTTATATTCAGTCTGGCTGAGTTCGTAAGGAGCGATAATCTTGGCAGCACAGGGGGTGCCGTCGGTTGGGAAAGGCATATCGGCATAGTCGTTGCGATAAGGTTTACCACCGTCGCCATCAATGTAACTCCATTCATATTTCCCCTTGGGGTGAATCACCCAATTGGGATAAGACTCGAAATCTTCAATAATTGCAGACTTCGTGCCACCCGGATTCACAGGATTAGCCGGTGTGTCGGGAGTATCCCATGTCAGAGTCACGTCATTGCCTTGCACCTCTGCTTGGAGGTTGGCCGGAGCCGGATGTTCCGCCACCGGTATGTCGGGTGTGACACCGGTTGCATCTATCGTCACATCGGTGACATATATGTTGTAACGCCCCTTGGGCGAAGTGGCGTGGAAAGCCACATGATATGTGCCCGCTTTCTCCACTTTAGGAAGAGTCACCTCTGCATATTGACCGTCACCAGACTTCATCTTTATATCCTTGATGTTCTGCGTAAGGGCCTCAACTGTCGGAGCATTGCCGAAACGCACATCCATTGTCTCTTCATAATTGGCATTCGAGCCGCGGTAATTGAAACGGAGCGTATAGGTGCCTTCCGGTTTCATCTCTATGGCCGGTGAGACGAGATAATCGTCACCATCGAGCTTGTTGTCATATTGATACATGGCAAAACCATCGAAATCAGCGAGCCCTCGCTTCTTCCAGCTCCATGTGGAACCACCGTTAGGATTCAGCACACTCCAGGTATCAAACTCCGACTGGTCGTTAAACTGGCAGTTGTAAGGGAACTCCCCTATCGACGAACCGAGTGCAATCTCGACGCTCTGTGCAGTTTCACCCTGACCATCTGCCGTATAAGGCACCACAATATAGCTATATTTCGACATTGTGGTTATGCTCCTGTCGGTATATTCGCAGTCGGTCAAGTCGTTGGCCACGCGCACATTGCCGGGCATACGTATCACGGCATACTTGAGCGACTGCATGTCGAGCCAACCGCCGTGAAGGCCCTCCTTGGGGGCATCCCATTGTATTATAGCGCTTCCGTCAGAATTGCAACCTATGCCCACATTGCCGGGGGCTTCCGGCACATCGCGTCCCACCCATATCGTCACGTTGCGCACCAAGCCATCCCCGAGAATATTTTTGGGCAAAACACTGTAAGTCACATAGCCCGGTTGCTCAACATTATCAACGAAGTTCAGAGCCGCACCTGCTTCAGGTGCCGTCCATGAATTGGCAAGTTCGCCATCTCGCATAAGCTGAAGCTCGGAGATACTCGTCAAGACACTGCCACCGAAAGTGCGGTCAGGATTTACGAAAGATACTGTAGCCTTCGGTGCACCCGAGGCATCGGTCACAGCCTTCAATGCGGATACTCCTGCCGGTGCGCCTGCCGATGGTATATTGAAATCAACCGACAAGCCGGCGAGTCTCGAGTCTGTGCCGAGAAAACCAACTTGGCTTGTAGCAGCGGTGGTAGGGTCAATCACACAAATATCCGACAGTAAATTGCTATAATCTGCCGCCCAGAAAATCATGCCTGACATCGGGTCATAATCCATAGTTTGCAGACGGGCAGCCGGCGTACGTCCGGTGCTGCCTATTTCAGTTGCCTCAAATTCATTTTCGGGGTCAATGCGCAGAAGAGTCCCACCGTTATTGACAACATAAAGGTTACCATCAAGGTCAGCGGTGAGCGTGAGATATGTCGGATTGTTGATTGCTCCCGAGGGCCAATCTATGAATTGCTTCACCTGCGTTGCAACACCCGTGGCCATATCGATTGCATATAGGCCTGAATATTCGAACTGCAAGGCTGTAAGGAAATCGTCGGTATAAAACTCGCGCGATAAACCGTACAACACACCATGCTTCCAGTCATAAGCCATATCATTGAAGATAAAAGCCTTTTTCGACCAATCAGCTATGTCGGTTACTTTACCGGTCTTCGGGTCCACTTTAGAGAGGGCAATGGGATCCATGGTGCTGTTGGCGGCATCATCATGGAAACGATAGAAGAAGTAACCTTGCGGAGTCATTGCACCGGCAAAAGCCTTATCCTTGATGGCTGCAATCGAAGTCAGCATCTGCGGACGCTGCAAGTTTAGCGACACAAGACCGAGAGGTATGTTGCCACGGTCGCGCACCACCCAGGCATGCGCAGGAGTGCTGGCCACGGCCGGAGCAAGTTGCTGCTTCGGTCCTCCGTGCATACGTTTCACACCCGACTGCGCCATGTGCTGCGGCAAAGTTACCGCAGCCCCCGACAACAACAGTCCCGCCGCCCCAAAGGCAGCCAAAATAAGTGGACTCTTTTTCATAAGCTAATTGTTATTGTTGAAAAAAATTTGCCAAAATAAACATTTTAATAAATTTCAGCCTTGAATTAATCAAAAATACTTATCAAATGCAAATATAAACAAAAATAATCAATATCAAAAAATTAAATGAAACGGTAATTTCTTTCTTTTGAATTCGGGCGTCGGGTGTACGTCCTTTATTTTGACTTCGGGCGTCGGCGGCGCCTCCT
>CAJTYC010000068.1 GCA_910584185.1 uncultured Muribaculaceae bacterium | reverse complement strand
TTGGCTATCGGAGCATCTTCGCCTCCCCGCCTCAGTGCGTCCGCTGAACAGTTACCTTTTATGTCTGAAAATGTTAATGAACTCTAAAGATTATCAAATTTCAGACTACTGTAAAGACAAACGAAAAAGTTACCTATGTCTCGCAGGCTTGGACGCTTTTTGCGCTTGGCTTTCAGTCACAACCGAAAGGTTGCTCCTTACAGCCAAACGCAAAAATCGCCTCAAGCCTGCGACCCCTGGGGGTACAAATTTTATGAAACGCGGCCTAAATTTGGCAGATTGAACCGAAAGATGTAAATTTGCATAAAATTTCATAAAGAGTTATGATAAACCGAGTATTGATTCGAATCAAAGTTATTCAGACGTTGTATTCTTTCCTCCTTGTGGAGAAACAGTTTACGCTCGAGAGCACTCCCTCTCAGCCCACCAAGGAGAAAAGGTTTGCATATAGCCTGTATCTCGACATGCTGGCGCTTCTCGTGAAGCTCTCGCGCGAGGTGCGCGAAGGGCGTGAACGTGTCTCGCTCCTTGAGTCAACACGTTTTATCAGCCGTATTTGCGTTGATGAGACTGTGAAGTCGTTGCTGGCCAAGTCGTCGCTCGATTTCGAGTTGGCTCCCGCCATTCCGGCCCTGGCAGAGAAGGTTAAGGAGTCTGCCATATATAAGCGTTTCTGCAAGGATGTGAAGGGCGAAGTTTCAGCTCCTGAGGAGAATCTTTGGGCTGACATATTCAATCTCATTGTGATGACCGATCCGCAGGTCAGTGCTTTGATGTCGCGCCGCCAAAATTTTACACTTAAGGGTGTGGAGCGGATGAAGGATATGATGAACCGTACCTTCCGCAATTTTCTCGCTTCACAGGATAATGTGAAGGAGGTCGAAACTGCTCTTGCCAAGAGCTTCGATATGGCCCGTGAACTTTATTTCAGGCTCCTTGAACTCCCGGTAGAACTGACAGATCTCCAATTGCAGATTCTTGACGACAACCGTTTCAAGTTCCTGCAGACCGAAGAAGACCGGAATCCTGACCTTAAGTTCGTGGAGAACCAGCTTGTGGAGACTCTGCGTAACGATGAGGAAATCACGGCTTTCATCGATAATAAAAAGATATCATGGCGTCAGGAAGACCCGGTGCTTCTCCGTGCTTTGCTAAAGGCTGTGGTGGAGTCTGACGTTTATGCCGATTATATGGCTTCCGGCACCACTGATATGCACGCTGATGTGGAACTCTGGCGCAATCTGATGAAACAGGTGATTCTGCCTGATGCCAATTTCCTTGAGGCGCTTGAGGAGAAATCGGTGTTCTGGAATGACGACCTTGACATCATATCTACTTTCGTGCTCAAGAGCATGCGCAATGCAGAGAAGAAAGAGGGTGGAGCCGCACTTGTGTTCGACAAGTTCAAGGATAGTGAGGATGAGCGTTTCGGCGCAAATCTGATGAGATCTGTATATAAGAATAAAGATACTTACAGGTCACTGATCGACGAGACTCTGAAAAATGGCAAGTGGGAGAGTGAGCGTGTAGCCTTTATGGATATGGTGATTCTTATCACCGCTTTGGCTGAAATCATGAATTTCCCCGGTATCCCCCTTGTGGCGAGCATCAATGAGTATATCGAGCTTGCCAAGTCTTATTCCTCAGCCAAGAGCGGCGCGTTTGTCAACGGTGTGCTCGCATCGGTCATCGCACGCCTGCAGCAGGAGGGTAAACTCTTGAAGAAGTAATTTTCCTGAAATATTATTTTCCTGAAAAATAATTTTCTGAAAAAATAATAATCATTCATATTTTAACACACAAGAAGAGAACATGACACTTACGACAATCTTGCTCCAGCAGTCCCAAAGCAGCGGCCTGTCGAGCATCTTGATGATAGTGGCGATGATCGCGATTTTTTATTTCGTGATGATTCGTCCGCAGTCCAAAAAACAGAAGGAGCTGAAGCGTCAGCGCGAGGCCATGCAGAAGGGCGACAAGGTGGTGACCGCCGGCGGCATACATGGTCGCATCCGCGAAATCAAGGATTCCACCATCCGCGTGGAGGTAGCCCCCAATGTGGAGATTACGATCGACAAGGGTTCCGTATATCCCGTGGTGGAACAGCCCGCTGCCAAGAAATAAATTCATTCCCGCTCCCTCAATTCGGTGGCCATGGTTAAAAACATTTTCAGAAACATAGCTCAATGGTGGCGACGGTTCAAGTCTTCGTCGCGCTTTCACAATGCGCTGATGTTCCTGGTGTTTGTAGCCGTGGCCACGGTGTTTTGGTTCGTCATCGCCATCAACGATAGTGTCACCGAGACTTTCCGGGTGAAGCTCGTGTTTCGCAATGTGCCCGATTCGGTGACTTTTATCAATGACCCTCCGGCCGAGATTCATGTCACGGTGCGCGATAAGGGCACCAACATTTTGCGCAGCGGCGTGATTAAGAATCCGCAGGTAGATTTCAACTTTCCTGACTATGCCCGCGATGGCTTGCTGCGCATCACTCGTGCCGACCTCAACACCGAGCTTAAGGCTGACCTCGGGGGTGCGGCCCAAATCACTGCTACCTCTATCGACTCGCTGAGGCTTTATTACACTGACCATCCGGGCAAGCGCGTGCCGGTGATTGTCAATGCCAATGTGTCGGCAGCTTCCGGTTTCATTATATCGGCCATGCCGGTGCCGCTCACCCGTTCGGTGCGTGTTTTCTCTTATGGCGATGAAATCGACACTGTGTCTACAGTGCATACGCAGATGCTCACTCGCAATGACTTGTCGCAGACTTCTGTGTTTGATGTCAAGCTTCAGAGGCTCGCGCATGTCAAGATAGTGCCTTCGGTGGTGAAGGTGCAGGTGCCTGTAGAGCCGCTCGTGCATAAGGAGGCTTATGTGCCTGTGGAGGTGGAGAATCTACCCGCCGACGAGAGCCTGCTGCTCTTCCCCAATAAGGTGCCTGTGAGCTTTTATGTGCCGATGAGCCGGTTTAACGATGAGTCGTTCCCCATGAAGGTGACCGTCAACTATCTTGAGACAAAGCACACCGCCGGCTCGAAGATTTCGGTCAATGTGGCTGCACATGCTCCGGCTCTCATCAATGTGGAGCTGAAGGTGGATAGTGTGGATTATACCATTGTGAAGCATTAATCATGGCGCGTATCATAGGCATAACCGGTGGCATAGGGAGTGGCAAGAGTGTGGTCTCAAGGTTGCTCCGTTGCCGTGGATTTGAGGTTTACGATTGCGACTTCAGGGCCAAGGTGCTTATGGAAGCCTCCGACGAGCTGAAGCGTGTCATGTGTGAGCGTTTTGGCGAGGGGACTCTCGCTGGCGACGGCTCGCTCAACCGCAGTTTTGTGGCGCAATGCGTATTTGGTGATGATGCCCACCGGCTTTGGCTGAATGAGCGCGTGCATGGCATGGTGCGCCGTGATCTGGCTCGTGCGGCCGATGAATGTCTCTGCGACGTTATGTTTGTCGAGTCTGCCATTATGAAGACAAGCCGTCTCGATGAGATGTGCAGTGAGATTTGGCTTGTGCAGGCCCCCTTGGAGTTAAGGGTGGAGAGGGTAGTGGAGCGCGACTTGTGTGGCGCTGACCATATACGCAAGCGCATTGAGGCCCAAAAGCGGGAGTTTGAGCTACTCGCTGCTCCGGTGCGCGAAATCGTTAACGACAACTCGCAACCGTTGTCTGTCAGGATTGATAATCTTTTAAAACAAATATAGAAATGCTTAAGACAATACTTTCAATCACCGGCAAGCCCGGTTTGTTTCGCCTGCTGTCGCAGACTAAGGGCGCTATAATAGTAGAGGAGTTGGGCACTGGCCGCCGTTTCCCGGTGCATGCCCGCGACAAGGTGGTCTCACTTGGCGACATCGCCATGTATACAGAGTCGGGTGATACTCGCCTCGATGAAATCCTCGACAAGTGCTATGCGCATTTCGGCGGTAAGCCTGCCGATGTGAAGGCTCTGACTGACCGCAAGGGAGCCTTGAAGGAGGAATTCGCTAAGATTGTGGTAGATTTTGACCGCGACCGCGTGCACGATGGCGACGTGAAGAAGCTCTTTCAGTGGTACAATATCCTTATCGCCAACGGTTTCGAAAAGTTTGCCGAGGAGGAGAACGAGGAGGCTGCGGCTGAATCTGAGGAGAAATAAGACATTTTAGAAATAAGACATTTTATTGAGGCTGCGGGTTATTTCAGTTTCGCCGAAGCCATGCGTCGGAGGGCAAAGTCGAGTATTGCGTCTTTGCCCTTCGCCATTTCTTCGGGTGAGCAATGCACCTCGCACCCCTCGGTAGGGTCGATCCCCTCTTCGGTAGGTAAGTCGTTAGGGTCGTTGATTGGCGAGGCGGAAAATCTTACCGCCCAGCCGTTGGGAAGCTCGTAGCTGAATGGGAGTCCGCCCCCGCCGCCGGTGCGCGCCCCGATTATCTCTACCTGCGGCAGTGTCTTCATTACTGCCACGAAGTCGTTGGCCGCCGAGTAGCAGCTCCGGTTGGTCAGCACATATATCGGCTTGCCGAGATAGTTCACCCGTTTGTCGGAACATGGTTTGTAAGTGAACTTGTAGGGTTTCGAAAATTCGTCGGGCCCCGGCCCTGTCTTGTGGCGTATGTAGCCACCCACGGTCTCCTTGTCGATAAATCTGGATACCAACGTCGGCACATTCGACAGCAGCCCCCCGCCATTGTTGCGAATATCGATTATGAGTCCCTTTGTCTTTTGTAATAATGCCAACACATAGTCGAGATTAGTCTCGCCGATAGTGGTCGAGAATGTGGGGTAATATACATAGCCAATGGTGTCGGGCAGCATGATGCAGTATCGCATGCCGCTTGTGGATAGACCACCGAATTTGAGATAATATTCCTCCAGACAGCGCATGTCGAAGTCTTGAGGATAATCAGTCCACCATTTTTTGTAGTAACTCGTATTGAACGATGACACGAGGTTCACATGGCCGTCGCGCAGCTCGTTGAGCATGTCGGCCATGATGAAGAAGAGTCCGATTTGCGATGTGGTGTCGTTTATCTGCGCCCTGTATTTCTTTGTCACCTCTTGCCAGTCTATGTTTTTCTCCTTGAAAAAGCAGTAGCGTTCGCCCACTGTGCGGGCGAGCACGTCGAAGTTGGCATATGGATCGTAGGGGTGCTTGCCATAGTCCGGCTCATCTATACATGATGTCAGCGCGAGCGACGTCATGAAAGTCGCGGCAAGTGCTGCCGCTGCATATCTCAACATACTGTGTGTGCGTTTGGCTTTATCGGGAAGTCTCATTCCGGGCGTTTTGTTAATTTGTCTCAAATTTAGTAATTTTGCTTGTCAATACAAAGTATTTCATGCAGAAAGATAAGTTGAAAGATAATGGATATAACATCGGCTGGATGCTTCTCCGCCCCCTCATCTGCTTCGAGGTGATACTGGAGCATTTCTGGGTGATGGGCGATGAGGTGCCTGCGTGGCAGCTTCCTTTCGACTATATGCTGAGTCTGTCGGTGCCGATTTTTATATTCATGGCTTTCTTTTTCGGCGAGCGGCATATCTCCGCCAATGAGCCTGACTATTTGCGCCGGCGTGGCTGGCGTATTGTCTGGCCTCTGATAGGGTGGGCTTTGATTTATGCTGCGGTACTCGTGCCGCTGCATTGGCTGCGGGGAGACGGCAATGCGCCGGGTGTGGGCGACCTGCTCTGGCAGTCGGTCACCGGGCACAGCCCCTCGCTCAATCCGAGCATGTGGTATCAGTCGGTACTCCTTCTCCTCACCCTCGCTTTTTTCTACACTTTCCGCAAGCCCTCGAAGCGTGATGCCTTGGTGCTTTTGGCACTGCTTTGCGGCGCTATTGTGCTCGAATATTCGGGCCTTAACGGATACATGTTTGGCGACATGCGCTTCGAGTTGAAGTATCCGTTGGGTCGTGTGGTGGAGATGATTCCCTTTGCAGTGATGGGTTATGCCTGTGCCCGCTATTCGTTGTTGCAGCGTTTCACGCTCGGCCCGCTCCCTGCCATATTGCTATTCTTGGCGATAGCCGTGATGGCTATGATTCCGCTTCATGCCGACAAGAACTTCGGCTTCGGCTATGGCAATATCTTCTACATTCCGGCGGCTCTCGGCGTCGCATTGGCCGTATGGTATATCCCATTTCCGCGCCTTGGTCCCAAAACTATGCGAGTCTTGCGCTTCCTCACATCCTTCACGCTCGGCATATACTGCATACACAGGCTCGTAATGACAGTGATGAAGATAGCCGTACACAAAGGCCTATTGCCCGAGCTCGACACCTTCTATATATGTCTGCTCACCTACGTAGTCTCCTTCCTCGCCTGCTGGCTGATATCGCGCATCCCCTGGAAGCAAGCCCCCCTCCTGGTGAAATAGGATCGTAAGCCTCCGGCTTGCGAAAAAAGGAACGTAACAATTTGTCACCTTCCATCTCGCAGACTCTTTACCTGAATCCGTCAGAAATGAGTTACAAGGTATCAAGGACGCATTTATCAAAGATAATCCAGAACCCTGGTCTGAGTCCATTCGAAAAAAATTTAATACCATGTTCCCGACAGTAATTAATGATTATCTTGATGCAGGTTACGGTGCATGTCACCTTAAACGAGAAGATTGTGCAGACATAATGG
The DNA here is from genome assembly GCA_910584185.1 of uncultured Muribaculaceae bacterium. Classification (GTDB taxonomy): domain Bacteria; phylum Bacteroidota; class Bacteroidia; order Bacteroidales; family Muribaculaceae; genus Lepagella. The sequence goes on along the minus strand of CAJTYC010000068.1, from coordinate 6,578 downwards.
CAACGGCTATTGAATATTTCGATAATGAAAGGAACATAATCCATCGTTATGTTGTAATGTCAAATCATGTTCATGTATTATTAGAATTGTTGGAAGCATATGAGCTTTCCGCTATTACAAAGTCCTGGAAAAATTATACTGCTTTGCAGATAAATCGCCTTGTTGGCAGTTCGGGGAAACTGTGGCATCGTGAGTCATGGGATAGAATGATCCGCAACGAAAGACATTACGAAAATGTGGTGAATTATATCGAAAAAAATATAAAGCAGGGAGGTGTCAGATGGAGGTAGTTATAGGAACGTAAGCCTCCGGCTTGCGAAAACAGGAACGTAAGCCTCCGGCTTGCGAAAACAGGAACGTAATCCTCCGGCTTGCGATCCTATTCTGCGATTCTTTTGATCAACTCCTGTCTATCGCAGCCGGCCCTAACATCTCATCCGTGCAAAAAATAACTTGGAGAGGCTCCGCCGACGATTTGAACCGATTTTTTAAGGTTTGTGACTCAAAAATTTGGATTGAATTGCACTAAATATTATCTTTGTAGGTGGAAGCCGCTCTCGTGGCTCCAATCATTTTGGAAACATAATAACAACGAATCTAATATATTGAAAACATGGAAGAAGAAATCAAGTTGACGTGCCTGCACGACAAGCATCTTGAACTCGGCGCACAAATGTCACCATTCGCAGGTTATGACATGCCGATTCAGTACAAGGGTATTATAGAGGAGCATAATGCAGTGCGTCAGGATGTTGGCGTTTTCGACGTCAGCCATATGGGCGAAGTCCGTGTGAAGGGTACTGATGCTGAGAAATTCGTGAACCATATTTTTGTCAACGATGTCACCGGAGCTCCCGATGGCCAGATATTCTACGGCATGATGTGCTATGAAAATGGTGGCACCGTAGATGATCTGCTTGTATACAAGGTCAACGACAATGAGTTTTTCCTCGTTATCAATGCCTCTAACATTGATAAGGATGTGGCTTGGATCATACAGAATGCCGAGGGCTTCGATGTGGAGATTGCCGATGAGAGCCTCTATTATGGAGAAGTGGCTGTGCAAGGTCCCAAGGCTGAGGAGGTACTCATGAAGTTGCTCGGTTTGCCGCTAAATGAGATTAAGTTCTATAATTTCAAGACTTTCCATATCGACGATGAGGATGTGATTATCAGCCGTACCGGATATACCGGTGAGGATGGTTTCGAAGTTTACGGTAGCCACGACTTCACTCGCCGCATTTGGGATAAGCTGATGCAGGCCGACGTGCAACCGTGCGGTCTCGGTTGTCGCGACACCCTCCGATTCGAGGTGGGCCTTCCCCTCTATGGCGATGAACTTACCGCTGATATCACTCCGCTTGAAGCGAGCCTCAGCATGTTTGTCAAGCTCGACAAACCGGAATTTGTGGGCAAGGATGCTCTCGCAGCGCAGAAGGCAGAGGGCGTGAAACGTCGCATTGTGGGTCTCGAACTTGATGGCAACGCAATTCCCCGTCACGGATATCCCGTAGAGGTCGATGGCGAGCAGGTAGGTGAAATCACAACAGGATATCGTTCCATTTCAACCGGCAAGAGCGTGGCTATGGCAATGATCAACAAGCCATACGACAAGCTCGGCACCAAGGTGGAGGTGCGTGTGCGCAAGAAGACTTTCCCCGCTACAGTGGTGAAAAAACGCTTCTACGACAAGAGCTACAAGAAATAATTTTGAATTTTGAATTTGGAATTATTTGCTTGGTGTATATCATATACTGATATTGCTTAAAACTTAAAACATAAAAACTCAAAAAAAACTAAATAAAAATGGCAATAGTAAAAGACGACCGCAAGTATGCGGAATCACACGAGTGGGCAAAAGTTGATGGCGATGTGGCCACAATCGGTATCTCTGACTTCGCACAGCACGCGCTCGGCGATGTAGTATATGTTGACCTTCCTGAGGTGGGCGACGAAGTGGAAGCCGGCGAAGATTTCGGCGCAGTTGAGTCTGTAAAGGCTGCTTCTGATCTTATCTCTCCCGTTTCCGGTGAGATTGTTGAGGTTAACGAGGCTCTTGAAGATGCTCCCGAGATGGTCAATGCCGATCCTTACAACAACTGGATTATCAAGGTCAAAATGTCTGACCCCGGAGAACTCGACTCTCTCATGGATGCTGCCGCTTACGACCAGCTCACCAAAGAGGATTGATAATTCATCTCACTAAACGGTTGTCATATTTTAACACAAGAAGTTGTTTAAACAACTTCAAATAATCACCTACACTCTTAAGTGATGAGTAACAGATATATTCCTCATACTGAGGAAGACATAAAAGATATGTTGGAGGTCATCGGCGTCAATAGCGTCGATGACCTCTACAGCGATGTGCCCTCTGAGGTCATATTCCGTGGGGAGTATGATATTCCGGAGGGAATGTCGGAACTTGAGTTGCGCGACTGGTTCAAGGCTCTCGGCCGTAAGAACCGTAATCTGGTGGTATTCGGTGGTCAGGGTGCCTATGACCATTATTCTCCTTCGGTGATTGCACATCTGCTCGGCCGCTCGGAGTTCTATACTGCCTATACACCCTATCAGCCTGAGATTTCTCAGGGCACTCTCCAGTATATTTTCGAGTATCAGTCCATGATTAGCGAGCTTACCGGACTCGAGGCTACCAACGCTTCAATGTATGACGGTGCCACCGCCACTGCCGAGGCTGCCTTCATGATGGTGGCTTCCGCACGTAAGCGCAATGCAGTGCTTGTGTCGGCAACCATTGCTCCTCGTGTGCTCGATGTGGTGAAGACTTATACAAAGTTTCATGGCATCGAACTCCGTGTGATTCCTGAAGCCGACGGTGTGACAGATCTCGCAGCATTGCGCGAGATGCTCGGTGCCGGTGATGTGGCGGGCGTAATTCTGCCCCAGCCTAACAAGTATGGTATCATTGAAGACATATCAGGTGTGGCCGACGATGTGCACGCAGTGAAAGCCCTCCTTACGCTCAACTGTGACCCGAGCACTCTCGCAGTGCTCCGCTCTCCGGCTGAGTGGGGTGCCGACATCGCTTGCGGTGACGGCCAGTCGCTCGGCATGCCGCTGCAGTTCGGCGGTCCTTATCTCGGCTTTATGTCGTGTGGCAATGCCCAGCTCCGCAAGATGCCCGGTCGTGTGGTCGGCGCTACTACAGATGCCAAAGGTAACCGCTGCTATGTGCTTACCCTTCAGGCACGCGAACAGCACATCCGCCGCGAGAAGGCTACAAGCAATATCTGCTCCAACCAGAGCCTTATGGCTCTCTACGCCACAATATATGTATCACTGATGGGCGAGAAGGGTCTCTGTGAGGTCAACTCGCTCTCGGCTAACGGTGCGCATTATCTCTGCAATAAGCTCGTGGAGAGCGGCAAGTTCCATCTTGCATTCGACAAACCGTTCCTTAAGGAGTTCACTCTCCGCACAGACCTCGATATCGACGCACTCAACCGTAAGCTCGCCGACAATGGCATTATGGGTGGTGTGAACATAGGTAACGGTCTCGTAGCTTTCGCTGTGACTGAAAAACGAACCAAAGAGGAAATTGACCGCCTCGTTAACTTAATGCTGGAGGACTAAGAGATGAAGGAATACGATAAACTGATTTTTGAAATTTCACGTCCCGGACGCAAGGGTTATGAACTTCCGGCTGACCGTTTCGAAATTGACGGTCTCGATGCCATTCCCTCCGAACTGCTCCGCCGCAACGGGCCGGAACTCCCGGAGGTGAGCGAACTCGACGTGGTGCGTCATTTCACCAATCTTTCCAATAAGAATTTCGGTGTGGATACCGGCTTCTATCCGCTCGGCAGCTGCACCATGAAGTATAATCCGAAAATCAACGAGGAGCTCGCCGCCATGCCGGAGTTTGCCGGTCTGCATCCGCTGCAGCCCGCAGAGACTGCCCAGGGTGCCCTCGAACTCTATTATAACCTCCAGAAGGCTCTCGCAAGTCTTGCCGGCCTTGAAGAGTTCACGCTAAATCCATATGCCGGTGCGCATGGTGAGCTTACCGGCTTGATGGTGATGCGTCAGTATCACATCTCGCGCGGCGACACGAAGCGCACCAAGGTGATCGTGCCTGACACAGCTCATGGCACTAACCCCGCTTCTGCCATGGTCTCGGGTCTTGAAGTGGTAGAGGTGAAATCAAAGCCTAATGGTTCGATCGATGTGGAGGACCTTAAGCCTCTGCTCGACGACACCGTTGCCGGTATCATGATGACAAACCCCAACACTGTCGGTATGTTCGAGACTGAAATACTCGAAATTGCCGACCTCGTGCACAATGTGGGCGGTCTGCTCTATTATGATGGTGCAAACCTCAACCCGATGCTCGGCAAGGTGCGCCCCGGCGACATGGGCTTCGATATCATGCACATCAACCTGCATAAGACTTTCTCCACCCCTCATGGTGGCGGCGGTCCCGGCTCCGGCCCGGTGGGTGTGGCGAAACATCTTGTGGACCTGCTCCCCAATCCGCGCGTGCGCAAGGCTGACGATGGCTCATTCTATGTAGATACCGACGACAAGAGCCTCGGCAATGTCTCAACATTCTTCGGCAATTTCGGAGTGATGATGAAGGCTTATGCCTACATTCTTTCGCTCGGCAAGGAGGGTATCAAGAATGTTGGTCCGATGGCTACGCTCAATGCCAACTATATCAAGGAATCGCTCAAGGATCTATATAAGCTCCCTATCGAGGGCGTGTGCAAGCATGAGTTTGTGTTCGACGGTTTGGCCGACAAGTCTACCGGTGTCACAACTCTTAATGTGGCGAAGCGTCTTCTCGATTTCGGATTCCATGCCCCCACCATCTATTTCCCGCTTCTCTTCCATGAGTCTATGATGATAGAGCCCACGGAGACTGAGAGCAAGGAAACTCTCGATGAGTTTATCGACGCAATGCGCCGTGTGGCCAAGGAGGCAATTGAGGACCCCGACACCGTGAAGACTGCGCCTGTCACCACCAAGATCTCGCATCCCGACGAGACCGGTGCTGCCAAGAATCCGGTGCTAAGTTACAGGACACTTAAATCTCAGAAGTGATGACCGCTTTTGACCTTATAGTCATCGGGGCAGGCCCCGGTGGTTACGAGACTGCACTTCTTGCCGCCGAACGCGGCAAGAAGGTGCTCCTCGTTAATGGTGACCGTCTCGGAGGCACCTGTCTTAATGAGGGCTGCATCCCCACCAAGTGCATGGTGCGCGACGCTGAAGTGGTCAACATTTGCCGCAATTCCGATGAGTTCGGGGTTAAGGAGGTGAAATATGAGGTTGACTTCAATAAGGTGATCGAGCGCAAGGCGCAAGTCGTAGGTCAGCTCCGCGATGGCATTGCAGCGATGCTCGCCAAGGTTAAAGTGACTGTGGTCGAAGGAATGGCCTCTTTCAAGTCTGATACGGTGGTGAAGGTAGGTGAGGAGGATTATACCGCTCCGGCTATCATCATCGCCACAGGCAGCTCATCCAAGGCCCTGCCGATTCCAGGTGCCGACCAACCTTGGTGTCTCGACTCTACAGGTGTGCTCAATTTGGAGTATGTGCCCACTCAGCTCGTTATCGTGGGCGGTGGTGTGATTGGACTGGAATTCGCTTCGGTGTTCAATGCGTTCGGCTCGGAGGTCACAGTGATTGAGTTCATGAAGAATATCGCACCGACTTTCGACTCGGATATCTCCAAGCGTCTCAAACAGTCGCTCTCAAAGCGCGGGGTGAAGATAATCACCGGTGCGGCTGTGAAGCGTATGGAGCAGACTGAAGATTATAAGATTCTCACAACTTACGAACTCAAAGGTAAGGAGGAGAGTGTAATTTCTACTGACTTGCTGATGGCCGTAGGCCGCAAGCCGAATGTTGAGGGACTTAACCTTGAGGCTGCCGGAGTGGAATATTCTCCTAAAGGCATCGTGGTAGACGACAACATGCGCACCAATGTGCCGCACATATATGCTATCGGTGACGTAAACGCCCGCATGATGCTCGCCCATGTGGCGAGCTACCAGGGCAGACGCGCCCTCAATGCAATTGATGGCATATCTGACTCGATAAGGCTCGATGTGGTGCCGTCAGCATTGTTCACCGAGCCGGAGTGTGCCATGGTGGGCATGACCGAAGAGCAGTGCAAGGCCGCCGGAATAGAGATAAAGATAGGCAAGAGTTTCTTCCGCGCCAACGGCAAGGCGCTTGCCGCCGGCGAACCGGACGGTCTCTGCAAACTGATATTCGATGCGCAGACCGAAGCCCTGATAGGCGCCCACATAATGGGAGCACAGGCAGCCCTGCTCGCCCAGCAATGCTGCGACATGATAACGGCACGACGCACCCGTCGTGAGATAGTGGAGACCATCTTCGGCCACCCAACCCTCTCCGAAGTAGTCCTCGCCGCCGCTCAAGCAATCTAAGCTAACCATAGAACTAATAGAACTAATAGGACAAATAAGTCTAATAAGTCTAATAAGCTGAATCTTCTTTATTAGACTTATTTGATTTATTTGAATTATTTGACTTATTAGACTTATTAGACTTATTAGACTTATTAGACTTATTAGACTTATTAG
>CAJTYC010000067.1 GCA_910584185.1 uncultured Muribaculaceae bacterium | reverse complement strand
ATTAGAATAACACTGCAGGAAGGATGAATCGCAAATTACACCATTTACGCAAATTCTTAAATTAGCAACTCCTAAAGCAAGCAAATGACCAAAATTTGCGAAATTCGCGAAATTTGCGATTAGAATAACACTGCAGGAAGGATGAATCGCAAATTACACCATTTACGCAAATTCTTAAATTAGCAACTCCTAAAGCAAGCAAATGACCAAAATTTGCGAAATTCGCGAAATTTGCGATTAGAATAACACTGCAGGAAGGATGAATCGCAAATTACACCATTTACGCAAATTTTTAAATTAGCAACTGCCAGGGAAGCTTGAGAAACAAGTTTGGACACATTGCTTAAGGATTTACCTCACCTGGCATGTCTCACCTAACACCTATGCAACATGCCAAGTGAGGTAAAGACCAAGCAATGTGTCACAACTTATTTTATCATGCTTCCTAAGTAACGATTAAAAAAATAACTTAGCAGAGTTTCTATAAATCTTTGGAATATTTGCCTTTTCCAAACAGTCAAATATCCCGATATGTTCCTTTATTGTAAAAGACAAATCTTCTCAGAGCCCATCACATAAAAATTTCTGAGAAACTCTACCAAGTTATTTTTTAATCGTTACTAAAATAGAACTCCAAGGCTTTGATTTAAAGAATTTGCATAAAAAATCATAATCAATTATCTTTGTATCTTGTAAAAAAACGATCTATGATGAGTGACGATGAGATAATGTTGGAGCGGCATCCTTTTGAGCCTTGGGTGCCGGATGATGCGAGGGTGCTGATTATGGGTACATTCCCTCCGCAACCCAAGCGCTGGTCCATGGAGTTTTATTACCCTAACCGCACCAACGACTTCTGGTATATGATGGGGTTGATATATTATGGCGACCGCAATGCACTTCTGGTGCCCGGCACGAAAGATTTTGACTTACCACGCATCAAAGAGCTTCTTAACCGTGAGGGAATCGCCCTTCACGACACGGGACGGCTCATCAGGCGGCTCGCCGGCAATGCGTCCGACAAGTTTCTTGAGATAGTGGAACCGGTAGACCTTGAGGCGTTGCTTTCACGCATGCCACATCTACGCGCCATAGCCACAACCGGCGAAAAGGCAGCCGGAGTGCTTGCTTCGCTGACCGGCACCGAAGCCCCCAAGATGGGTGAAAAAGTGAGATGGGAAGAAAGGGGCATAGACCTCTGGCGAATGCCCAGCACCAGCCGCGCCTATCCTCTCGCCCTCGACAAGAAGGCGGCCTACTACCGCCGGCTTCTTGAGTAATAGGACTTCGTTTTTTATAATTTAAGAGTCCGTCTCATAAAAACTTTGTCTATAGGGTTTGGCTACGATAGTTGGCATCTGCCTTCGGTTATGCCTATCTCGCGCTGCTATACACTATGTTATGCAGCATAATTCATTTGTAATATTATGATTTTTTGTTACTTTTGCAATAATTCGCATTGAAAACATCAAACTACTTGTAATATAACATTAAAATAAACATAACAACAATATTAACTAACATCAGAGAACATGAAAAAAACTACATGGTTACGGGCAGCGGCAATGGCCACGCTCGTATGTGGTGTCGCATGGCAACTCCAAGCCGAAAAGCGATGCGTGTATGTGGCCGGTGCCGACAATAAATGGGCATCTCCTACAATTGAGTTTCAAGAAGAATAGGACAACGTGCGTATATGGGAGACCGCAGAAGGCTCCAACGTGTATGAAGGCGTGCTGCCAGTCAGGGAAGGTGACGTTGACATATGGTTCAGGTTCATAACCAAACTTTCCGACGATTACAACAACGGAGCCTGCTGGCATGAGAACTTTGTAGGCCCCGTGCCCCAAGGCACCATATACGAACCCACGCTGGAGTCGAAGAGCGGCGTTTATTATACCGCACAAGTGAATGTCAAGGAATACTCCCCCTCCGAGGCGAACACATGGCATATCGCACTGCCCGAAGGCACTCAAGAAGTGAAATATCACCTTGACCTGAACAAGAAAGAGATGTGGGTGGTCAGCGACAAGGCCATTATGCCGGTATTCAATAGTGACACCAAACCGAGCACTGTGGAAGCCATCAAGATGGCATGTGTATATCAGAATAATAATGACAAGCCTGAATATTTTATTCCCAAAGGTGAATGCTCATTCAGGATTTACAATGCGTTCAAAGACTTGTTCGGTTGCCCGAGTTCCGACACTTCAATAGCGGGCAAATCAAAATCTAAGCTCTTGGACTTCAGCTATGACAATGACAACTCCAATAAAATGGACGATTACCGATTGGGAGGGAGGTACGATTCAGTTTATTGAAACATCATTTATCAGAATATATAATACTCAGGATTCAAGTTCGCTTCCGAATGTTGACAATATGGATTATCTTGTGGTAGTAACTCCCGACGATAATTTCAATATTGACCGAGAAAACTTCAGCTATGTGGTCGACAAATTTCCTCATCTCACCAAGACATCTGATGGGGTGTATGAAGGAACTGTCGAGAGCGGCAAGGAAGTAAGATTTCTCAAGAAGGTTGGAGCCACTCCGGCAGAGAATGTATACATCACACCCGGTGAAAGGAACCGCACACTTAGTTTCCGTCGCGATGTAGCCTACAGTTCAATGACTGTAGGGGGCGATAACTCGGGCTATTGGAGCGGCATTGTTAAAGGAACAACTGTCAAGGTTGACACCAAGGCAACGGGCAGCATGGCGGTGCAGTTTGGAGAGGAGAACAATGAAGCTTCATCAATATATGTAGTAGGTACCAACTCCGACTGGACAGCACCAAGTATGTCAAACTACGATTTCTATCAGGACCATCGCATACTCAGCACCATCGACGGAATGTATTATGGCAGCATCGAAGCTAAAAAGGATGAAAACGGAGCAGTATCATTCCGTTTCTTCACTGACCTGAAAGGATGGACTGATGAAGCAAGCCTCGGATCGAACCCAATGGATTTCTACAAAATGCCTTCAGAGGTTGGAACAGATTACACCTTATATAATAAGGGCCTGGGCAATTTCTGTTTCAACAATTACGACGGAGACCGCATCTACATATTATTGGATCTGGTAAATGAAACGGTAAGTTTCTACTCATCTCCCCTTGATAAAGAATTAGGACCGAAGAGAGACCTTCCTACAATTTCATTAGTATCCGGAAACAGCATTTCTACCGATAGCTACTTCAATCATACTTCAGACAAGGATGAACTTGTGCTGCACTCGCGCACATTGCCATTCTCGACAGAGGAAGCAGAGTGGATGGGTTCATACCTGCTCGAGCCGGCAGACCCGCAGGCCAAGCTCGAGCTAAACAAGGCAGGTATCGCACGCCTTAAGCTGAAAGCAAAGGATGGCATATCAACCACACCGGGCACCGGGATTTCACTCGCATCGCTCCCCTTGGGATCCTATGATGCAAAAATCGTCAACAACAATACAGAGCTTATTATCACGGACTCCAACAAATTCTTCATTGTCGGCGAACCCACCGGAAACAAAGAACTGAACATAGAAACAGCGGAATCGTTCGGCAACTACACTATAAATGCCTATTACGGCACTGTGGTATATATACCCGCCGGCAAGTTTGACTTCTCATTCGGCACCTTTGACCATCCTGTATGGGGAGGAATAGAGCGAGAGGTGGAATGGAAAGACGGGGCCTTCAATTTTATGGAAAATGGAATATATGGACTGTCAGGCGCACGCTATTGCCATTTCACCGAGCCGGCATGGCAAGGTGGCTGGGTGCTTATCAACCAATATGCGTTAGTTGATCTTGCAAAAGTGGATATGTATGCCAATAAAGTCACCGACAACAAGAGCGTCAAGCTCGATAAAAAAAGCCGGAGAAGACCCGATATATTCAGGTCGTGTAGATATACACAACGACGGAAATGGACAGGCGCAGCTCTATTTCTCTGCAAGAAATGAAACCACGGTGTATGATGTAGCCGGTGCCCCTCAATATTATGTCTTTACTTTCGACAATTCCAAAAACACATATGTGTCAAAAGCCGGCGGCAATGAGGATGCATATTTCGAAGGTCAAAAATTGGAAGCGCCACTTGCAATCAGCAGCGTGTCTTACAAATTTCCTGACGTGAAGGAATGCACAGCCGATGTCACGCTGAATCTCAAGGATATGACCATGACTCTCGAGGCAGTGGATATGGATGAACTTCAGAAGTTCAGTATCTTCAGCGATGATGAGGAAGTGGACGGCAGCGAGGCAGTGTAGTCAGGCACAGAAGATAACGTAATGACCGCAGCCGTAGATATACCTGAAAAGAAAGAGGATGTGGCCGTAAACTTCGTTACGGCTGACAACGAAGTGATAATGCCTGCATCCGACACGGAGGTGACCTTCGACGAGCATGGCAATTACAGCACCTACTACGCAACGAAGCCCGCCGGCTCAACAACACGCCGCAAAGCTGCGAGCGAGGCTCACCACTGGATTATCCCCGCTCAGTACACAGGCAGCGAAATAGCATTCCGTATAGACCACAACACCCACAAACTCTCTATTGCCGCTGCCAAGGCAGTGAAACATTACTATGTGGTGGATGGTGACTACAACTACAATTATCCCTACTACTCGGTGTTCAGACTTCCGGAGCTTGCGGACCACGCCCTTAAAGAGACATCGAAAGGTGTGTATGAGGGAGATGTGAAGCTGCCAACCACAAAGCTCATGAACATCATAGGAGGCAATGTGACCGAAGGCAAGATTACCACACCGGTAGGGGCACGTTATAACAGCCACAGCATCGACATGAAATCGGCTGAAGATGAAGTCGTGATGCTGGCACTGGCACCTTATGATTATTGGGTGTCGCCATGGGAAATTATCGGTGACAAGAACAATGGCACGCACCATCTGATTCTTGATATGAACCAATACAAGCTGACCATCAAGAAAGACCTCACTGACGTAGAAGAGACATTTGCACTCGATGGAATGCTCATAGAGGGATTGAAAGGAATGCTCCGCATCACAAGCGACAGCGACACTGAGGTTGCAGTCTACAACATGCAGGGAACACTCGTGAAGTACATATCAGCACAGGCAGGCGTAACCGAAATCTCACTTCCGGCCGGAATCTACATAGCAGCCGGCAAGAAAGTGATGGTAAGATAACAACAGATAGATAACAATCTATAGACTAAACAAAGGGGCGCACGGTTCGTGCGTCCCTTTGTTAAATTTTAGTGCTTGCCACGGACATTTGCGCATGACCCTTAATTTGCGAAATTTGCGAAATTTGCGAAATTTGCGATAAGAAAAACTCGGCAGGAAGGATGAATCGCAAATTACGCAAATTACGCAAATTTTTAAATTAGCAACTCCTAAAACAAGCAAATGACCAAAATTTGCAACATAAGTTGTTTAATCGTTACATAGATGGGGAGGGCGTTAGTTGGTAAGCGAGAAACTTCTGTAGTGCGAAGGTGCGAGATTCAGTTTTCCGGCCGCGCGCAGCATCTTGCGTAGCGAGGTGACGAGTTCTCGGCTCTCCTGGAGTAGATTCAGATATACATAAGCCACCGTCATGTCGGCGGTATCGCCATTTTGCAGGAAGTCATAGACCTGCCTTGACTTGTCGGAAATCTTTCGCTTCACAGCCTCGCAACGGAGTCTGAGCGCATCTATAGTCTCAGGATTATTCTCGTCAACGGCGCTGACTGCATCGTTGAATATTGCGCATACCTCATCGCGCACATCGGCAAGCGACTGATGAAAGCGCTCCGGCAGCGGCATGAAATTATTGTCGACATGCTCCTTGCACACCTCATTGATGCGCCTCAGGCTGTAGGTTATCGACATTGCCATGTTGTTGCTCAGATGAAACCAGGTGCTCTTCTCCATGGCAATCTGCGGCGTGGCCTTTCGCAAACAGAGAGTGAGCTTGCGCCGCTGGCCCTTGAGCACATCCTTCTCAGTGACCAAAGACTTTTCAGCCACAGAAAGGAGCTTCCCCTTATCGGTCATGAAGCCATCGATCACATTGCGGTAAACGTCTGCCCCGAAAGAGAGAAACATCTTCTGCTTCTCATTGATATATATGCGGAGCAGAGGCCATACCTCCGAGGCGTCGTCAGTAGAGAGGATTGTCTGGAACAGGGTGTCGCGGAGCACCTCATTCTTCTTTTTGTTGAAACGGATATTGCTTCTGATGAGCATGGCGAGCGCTATGACACCACCGGCAATCATAAGCGGCACGCCCCCCATATGCATCAGGCATACCACAAGACCGGCACCGATAAAAGCCACCCCGGCAGTGATAAACCAGCCGCCGATTACAGATATCACGCCAGTGATCCTGAACACGGCGCTCTCGCGCCCCCAGGCACGGTCGGCAAGCGATGTGCCCATGGCCACCATGAAAGTGACGAACGTTGTGGAGAGCGGGAGCTTCAACGAAGTGCCCCAAGCAATCAGCATACCGGCGAGCATCAGGTTGACAGCTCCTCTCACAAGGTCGAAAGCCGCCCCCTCCTCGGGTTGCTGCACGGTGGTGTCCATACGCCTTGCCACCCATCGTTTCACGCGGGACGGAGTCCTCTCATTCAGCCAGGTGAAAGAATTGATTGCGCCCCTCACGAGCGACCTGCCGATTCGTGAAGAACCGAAAAGCTCGTCGCCTTGACTCTGCGAGCTAAGACCCACTGTGGTCTGAGTGACCTGTCGGGCCTTTCTCGAAGTGGCGAGCGAAACCACCATAATCATGCCGGCGCCCACCAAGAAATAGAACGGGGTCTGGGCCGGCCCGTTAAGGCTGCTCATCATGAAGCCATGCAGGTCGCCGCCGCCATTGGCAGCATAGTCCTGATAAGATGCGAGCGACGTGAGCGGGACTCCGATGAAATTGACAAGGTCATTGCCGGCAAACGCCATGGCAAGCGAGAAAGTGCCCAACAGCACCACGACCTTGAACACATTCACCTTCATGAAATGAAGCAATTGCATCAGCAGGGTGAACACCACGAGCGAGCTGCCGAGTATAAGCAAAGTGTTGGAATCAATCCAAGCCTTCAGTTCGGGGGTCATAATGGTAAGGTCCTTGATACCCTTGATGAGCATGAAATATATTATGGCAGTTGTGGCTATGCCTCCAAAAAGACCGACCTTCCACTTCATGCGGCTCTTGTATTCGAAAGTGAAGACCAGGCGCGTGATGAATTGCACCACCGTGCCAAACACGAAAGCAATTGCCACAGAGAGAAATATGCCGAGAATCACCGACAAAGCCTTTTCGGTGTTGAGCAGTTCGCCAATGCCGAGGGTATTGCCCGGCTCAGCGAGTTTGAACAGAGCCACCACAAAGGTGGCACCAAGAAGCTCGAACACCATCGAGACCGTGGTCGAAGTCGGCATGCCGAGCGAATTGAAGATGTCGAGCAAGATTATGTCGGTCACCATAACCGCCATGAAAATCGCTATGACATCATAAAACGAAAGGTTCTCCGGCCTGAAGATGCCATGTCGCGCTATGTCCATCATGCCGTTGCTCATCGCGGCACCGACAAACACACCAATTGCAGCCACCAGCACAACCCTCTTGAAAGTTGCTGCTTTGGTGCCTACAGCCGATGAAAGGAAATTCACGGCATCATTGCTGACACCCACAGAGAGGTCAAAGATTGCCAGCAGAAAAAGGAAAATTACAATTCCGAGAAAAACTATGTCCATATGATACAGAATTATCGTCAACTGATTCGACTCCGGGGGACAATCCCAATCGACGGGAACCATCACTCGAGTTTGAATCCGATGCAAAATTCTGCATTATATGTTGCAAAAAAATAACAAAAATGTTGCGTTTTTGTTAATTTATAATTGAAAAGCTGCGCTGTGCCACAACCATCTGGAACTATGAATCAACCATCTGTCAACTATCTTATAACATGGTATAAATCATCAATTATCATCTTTTCGCAAGCTCAAAAATAAACTTGTGTATTGTTGTTGATAACTGATCAAGCATGCGAGATTTTAACCGCGAAGATTAAAGTCGAAACGGAGGCCATCGTCGTTGCGCACAGTGATGCTGCCGCCATGTATCGCCACTGCATTTTTCACTATGGCGAGACCGAGCCCGGTGCCACCCTTCTCGCGCGAGCGCCCCTTGTCAATCCTGTAGAACCGTTCGAAAATATGCGGAAGGTGCTCCTCCGGAATGCCACAACCATTGTCGCTCACCGAGAAATTGGCATTTTCATCTCCATATATGTTAATTTCGGAACCTCCACTATACGCAATCGCATTGTCCAAAAGATTGCGAAATAACGACTCAAGCAGGCCTTTATTGCCGTCAACCACCACATCGGCCACATTCACGCTGATCTGCATATCAGTGTGTAAGCGCGAGGAGGCTGCGACATGCTCCACCACTTCGCGCAGATTCACCTTATCTTTAGGAATCACCGTTGCACCATCGTCCATCCTTGTGATAGAGGCCACATCATCAAGCAATGCCACAAGCCTGTCGGAGTTTTCGCAGATGCGGTTGATAAATTCAGCCCTCTTGTCGACGGGCAGGCCGGGGTGGTCACGAAGCAGCTCCGCGCATATCTTTATAGAAGCCACCGGAGTCTTCAGCTCGTGGTTAATGTTGTTTGTAAGCTGTTTCTTAATCCTTATCTTATCCCTCTCCTGCATTATGGCCTCCTGATGTTTCTGGTCTCTCTGCACATAGAGCCTCACTATGTTGGCGGCAATTTCGCCGAGTTCGTCATGAGGGAAAGCCCAGTCTTCATATATCTTTTCGCCACGTCCTGCCTTTTGGGCAAAATGGTTCAAGTTGGAGATACTTGTCGAGATTCTGCGGGCTATGAAATATCCGGCGATGCTCACCAATATTGTCACAGCCACCATAATCCATATAAACGAACGGTCAGCCTTCAGGAAATCGCGCAATATATTATCGTAAGGAACGGCACTGCGTATCACACATCCACCGGGCAAAAGGGTGGCCGAATAGAAATAGTCGGCATTGTCGCTCTGCGAATGACGATCCACCGTATATCCCGAGCCATGGCTGCGAGCCTGACGGATCTCCGGGCGGTTGTTATGGTTTGTTTGAGGGAAAGGAGTCCGGTCATTATTGTCGAAGACCACATTGCCGGACTTATCGATCAGGGTGATGCGCAGATTCGGAATCGGAGTGGCTATTCGCTGAGCCACAGATGCAATATCCTCACCATTGCGGAGGTCATCGGCAATCCTGTCGTTGTGCATCTGCAGCTCCATATTCATCAATTCGGAGCGGAAAGTCTTCTCGCGATGATATTGAAACAGCAGGAACGCCATAACGAGTGCCCAGCAAAGAGCCAACAGCGCGAAGAACACCTTGTGATGGAAAGAAAGAGCCTTAATCTTGCCAGCCATAACCATAACCTGAACGGTTCACGATGCACTTTCCGTAGGGTGATATTTTGGCGCGAAGACGAGTGATGTGAACATCTACCGAACGGTCCACCACCACACTGCTTTGTGGCCATATCCTGTCGAGCAGTTCTTCGCGTGAGAAAATTCGCCCCGGATTCTCGAGAAAAAGAGCGAGAAGTTCAAACTCCTTCTTAGGCAACTTCAGCGCAGTGCCATCCACGGTGCAGACAAGCGAATTACGGTCGCACGATATGCCTGTCGGCTTCTTCTTCGCGGCAGTGCGCCGCAGAACTGCTGCGATGCGAGCGAGCACATTGCCAATGGAATATGGTTTGGCGATATAGTCGTCCGCGCCGAGATTCAGGCCCGCCACCATGTCGTCGTCAGAATCCTTGGCTGTAAGGAATATAATCGGTATCTCACGATAAACGTCAGACTTCTTCAGCATCGCAGCCATATCCACGCCGCTCATCCCGGGCATCATCACATCGAGCAAGATGAGGTCATAATCTGCCAAATCCATGTTCAACGCCTCTTCGGCACTTGCGGCAGCATCAGCCTCATAGCCTTCAAGCTCCAGATAAGTCTTGAGTCCTAATCGGAGCGTTTCCTCATCGTCAACTACCAGTATCTTGTAATCATTCATAACCTATACTTCAAAGGGGTGAACCAAGCGCAAACATATCTTACGCCGGCTAAAATTTTACGGCATGAAGCTCTCGTCGACGGCATCATGCACACAGTCGGTACAACAATAGCCTATGTGGTATGTCTTTTCGACGAGCTTAAGCATCTGTTCGGCATATTCATCCTCCATACCATTAGATATGCGCAGAGAGGATAGCTTGCGGAAATTCGCCACGAGCGACTTTACAAAAGATTCGCCATGATAATATTTCCGGGCATAATCGCACGCCAGATTCAAGAAATACAACATCATGTCGGCAATCATATGAGGGTCGCGCACCTTTAAGGAATAATCCTTTAATATATCGTTAACCTTCGAAAACTTGACAGACAACACCGGGTCACCGTTTGCCTTATAAATTCGCGAATATAAGGCTTTTTTAGTAACCTCATCAAGTTTTGTGACATCGGGGTTTAGAATATATTTTCTAAGCTTTGCTCTAGACATGGAGTCAAAAATTAGTATTCTCATTTTTATGCTTCCTAAATTAATAACGCTTAGAAACTTGAAAAATTTTTGGAACGCGGAATGCGCCTTTGGCGAATTTCCTTTAATTCCTTTCTTTCCTCGTGCGATACATGTATAGTGGCTTTAGCCACCCACTTCCTCTTTCTCACGAGGAAATTTTTGCATGAGGAAATCGAGGAATCAAAGGAAATTCTGCTTCGCGGCTCGTTGTCGTCGCTGGAGGCTCCTCCCTCGGTGACTTCGCGCCGTTTTTTTCTTCGTTGGCAGCGGTTCTTATTCGTTGGCGTCGGCGGCGCCTCCGGGTTCGGCTTGCGTTACGCGAAGTAATATATTCTACTATAGGTTACTTTATGAGGAGTTCGGTCATTATCCAGTTCCAGAGTATCGGGACGCCGATTATCAGCATGCAGAGGAGGCCTGTGGTGGAATTTTGCACATCTTGCGGCACTCGTAGACGGCGCACTCCTTTAAAGACTATATAGATGGTCCATAGCGGCAGGAATACGAGCACCGGCTCGAGCTGCGGATGTGGCTAAAGGCTCAACCTCATCGGGGATGGCATAAAGGGGTGTATCATCGAGGTCATCTTCACATTCCTCCACTTCTTCCGGAATGTGGAATGCCTAATATCGCTATCGCTAATATTAGTATCATGTTATTTTCAGATTGTTTGGATACATTATTTCAAAAGTTTACGGTCATTATCTCCACTCTCCAGCACGCTCATCTGATGTATGGCGATTTGGTTGAGCTTGATAAGACGCTCTGATTGTGGCAGTCCTTGCTCTATGAATACAGCATTGAGGCTTTCCATATTGGATAGGCAGATGAGTTCGTTGACCGAGGCATAGTCGCGGATATTGCCTTTCAAGTCGGGGTTTGCATCGCGCCACTGTTTCGCTGTCATGCCGAACATTGCCACGTTCAACACATCCGCTTCATTGGCATAGATGATACTCGCCTGTGCTTTAGTGACCTCTGCAGGAATAAGGTTATGCTTGATGGCATCGGTGTGTATGCGGTAGTTAATTTTCGACAACTCACGCTTTGCTGACCACCCGATCAATCGTTGTTCCTCGGCTTTAAGTCGTTGGTATTCTTTTACAAGGAGAAGTTGAAACTTCGGGCTTAACCACATTCCAAAGTGATACGCAATATCCCTATGTGCGTAGGTACCTCCATAGCGTCCTGCCTTGGCAATTATACCTTTGGCATTTGTCCGCTCAATCCAAGCCTTTGTGGAAAGGACAAAATTATTGCTTCCTGCTGCATTTTTAATTGTACCGAATTCGGTGCAATTAAAATCCGGATTATATAGCATCTCCCATTCGCCGAGGTATTCAATCGTACCTTTGAGACTTAGCCAACGGAATATGATATGCGTATTATCCTACTTTTAGGATGATTATATCTCCTTGCCGCCGTAGCACGGATGGTACTGCAATGCCAGAGCAATGGAATACCACTGTAGCCATTATAGTGGAAATGGCTTTTGTACGGGCGTTTGATGAGTATCTCATACGGTTTTGTTTGGGGATAGTACCCCCTGTCATTTTTGACGTTTTGACGCAATGGGGTGGCTTTGCCATTCTCATTGAAAATGACAAAACGACAATAATGACAAGGGGTAAGGTTTATAATTTGGAATAGACTCCGTGGGAGACGTGACGGAAAAGGATGCCACAGTTGCGGCTCAGGAACCGCTGGAACGTGCGGGCCAACATTACGTTGGCGTCGGTCTTGGGCGCTGTCTTTCTTACACCAGCGAAAAGAAAAAGGCTCAGTGCAGTCTGGAAAAATTGTAATTTTTTATTTCCCAAGCCTTTTCTTCCTGCCGGATTTTTTTCTCAGCGGCAAAGATAATATGCCCATATCGGGATTCCCAAATTTTTTCGGTCAAGTTCCATAATTTGCCGTTTTAGTTCCGAGGTTTCCCCTTCTTCTTCCAATCTTTTCCTTTCTTTGGGCTTACTGTATAAAGTTTTTAAGATCAAAGAACATTAACCTTGTCTCATCATTCTTATCCTGCTCAGTAAAGAATTGAAATCCGTTTTTCTCATAGAAATGGGTGGCAGATTTCAATGCGTCAACGGTCAAGAATCGACATCCAAGACGTTTCACCGTGGTAAAGGCATATTTGATACTGTCAAGGACGAATGTACCCACTCCTTCTCCTGCATAATTTTCGTTAACTGCAAGTCTGCCGATTTTCAATGCCGGATAATTACGGCGTCGTTTGGGATTAGGGATGTTTCGGTTAAGACGGTTCCAAACGGCCTTTTCTTCAGGATTGAATGTGATTTTGTCAGCTAACAGACTGAAGTAGGCAACCGTCACGTTTCTCTCATGGTCTTCCAAGAGATAAGTGACTGCCATAAGCTCATTTTGAAAATGCTTGGCATCATCAAAAAGAAAGCCATTCAAATCATCTTCTGCGCATTTGAACGGCTTAATTTCGGTCTCGGAAGAGAGTTGTATCTGAGCTAATTTTGAGAAGTCCATATCACCACTGGAAATTGCTTATGGATTTCATTACCTCATAGGCTTTTCGCGCCCTCTCCCTTTCTTCCTTAGACACAGGCTTAGGTTGCGAAATGAGCTTTTCGAAGCGTTCCGCATCCTTGCCGTAGAGTTCAGGAGTTTCTTTAATAGGTCTTGCCATAATTGAGGAGTTTAGTTCTTGACTACAAAGTTACAACAAATTTGTGATATATGACGTAACTTGCTGGATTTTAGAGCGTCTATGTAACGTAATTGTACTTAACTCGTACTGATTGAGAAAGTTGCCGCAAACGGAGGAATTTGAGTTTTTGATTTTTAACATCTGTTTTTGATTTTTAATTGCCTCTTTTTGCCCCCACAAGGTCTGATTTTGGACTATGCCCAATTTTCAACCTTGTAACCGCATCCGCTTTTTCAGTACGAAAAAGACACGTTTAGACGCTGCAAATTTACATAAAATCCGTGAGCTTTTACACCGGCAGGATAAAAAAAGAGG
>CAJTYC010000066.1 GCA_910584185.1 uncultured Muribaculaceae bacterium | reverse complement strand
TTTTAGCCGTTTGAGAGGGCGAAATTCAGATTTGGCAACTTTTTCAGTGCCCTCGTAATAGTGCGCAGCCATTTTTCAGAGGAAAAATTCAAGGAATGCATGGAGGGATGGCTCGCTTGTTGTGAAAGGGGCGGGGTGCTTGTCGGTTTCTGGATTTCAGAGAGAGAAAAACTGGTTATGAAGGAGGTGATGGAACAGGGCTTCCCGGTAATCCGTATCCGTGACGAAGGGTTCGGTGATTATTACAAGCCTGCAGGGTCGGCATTCGATGCTTGTGCCGCCGGACAGCTCCTGCAGATCAGTACGTTGCCTTATAACTCTCCCAGACCGGTGTTTTCCCGGGCCTTTTGTTGGGAAATGAACAGTTTTGCGGAACGTATAGCTGCCACTCCGTCGTTCATTCCCTCTTGAAGTAAGTATGGTTGGAGATCTGTTAAGTAGCTGGTCAAATTAAATGAATAGTATATGCGAAGTTATTTTGAGGCGTTTTCTTTTCTTGAAGATGGAGCAATGCGGGCATTGCGACTGATGAAAGAAAAGAAAATGACCAAATAGAACGGTCAGATAGTGTTCAAGCTTAAAAATATTATTAGAGTAGCGGTTTAATTTGAACAGCTACTTATTTATATACATAACAGAAACTAGTCAAATAATTAAGTTCAATAAAAGAAAAAGTTTCAGCTTCATTCTCAGTTTCGTAAATTAGTTTAGACAATTTCATTGATAAAAGCAATATGGATATGGAAGATTTTGACAATGTCGTTTACAATTACACTCCGGAGAATATAACACAGCTCGGCAAGAATGATGTTTTTGTGTTCGGGAGCAATCTTGAGGGTATGTACCTCGGCGGTGCTGCCCGTGTGGCTGTGGAGAAATTCGGGGCGTTGATGGGGCATGGAGTGGGGATCCAGGGGCAGTCCTATGCCATACCGACCATGCAGGGCGGAGTGGAGACGATTAGGCCGTATGTTGACGATTTCATCAGGCTTGCCCGCGAATGGGATCAGAACACTTTCTATGTGACGCGTATAGGCTGCGGCATCGCCGGTTTCACCGATGAAGAGATTGCCCCGCTTTTCGACAAGGCCCTTGACCTCTATAATGTGCGCCTTCCGAAGTCGTTTGTGGAAATCATCCTCCGCAACCGTCGCAAAGCGTTGCGTAGTAATGAATAGCTTTCCGATGTGGCGGAGCTTGGGTTTGTGGTTGAAGGATATTGTTGTCTGCTTAATGGATAGGGCTGTATCAAATCCTTAGTTTGATACAGCCCCAATTGCTTTGTCGGCTTATTGCAGTCCTTGTCACTATTCTGATAAAACGTTTCAGAATTCTTTGAATTTCATCGTGCCGGACCAGGTGCCGGTGATTTTATGAGCATCGGGAGTGTCATCGACCAGGTTGAAGTTGATTGTGTATGTTTCGTCTCCATTGTCAATCACCTCGATGTTACCGTCGGTTATACCCGAGCCTTTGATCGGGTCCGGTGATGTTTCGGGTCCGTATGTATCTGCGTATTTTTGAAAAAGTGAACCGGTACCCCATTTGCCGGAGTATGTGCCTGGATGGATTGTCCCAACTGTTTCTGTAGCATCTCTAACTGAATATATTCCCGGTTTGAAACCGTCTTTTGTTGTGATTTGGAGTGTAAGCCTGTCGCCTTCATACGAATTGTATTCGTTGATGCATGCTATGTCAAGTTGTATGTCCTTGTTCCAGCTATATTTCGTACACTCCACCGAGACTTTGTCAAGGTTGAGCTGATAGTCTGAGTCAAGATGCCAGGGCTCCTCTTTCTCGGGAAGATTCTTGATCTCTATCCTGCCCACGTACCTGCCGGTGACTTTCTTGCCTGTGTTTGTGACGAAATCATAGGTAAATCGGTACATGCCAGGGCTGATTTCACTTATCGAGGCAGATCCTTCTTTTATGAGTCCTACTGAGATGTCTTTCTGGTCTTTGTAATATTTTATATTGCAGTCGGCTGGAAAGGAGGCATTGATGAAATTGACTACGCGGCCAGCACACAAGGTGTTCTCCTGTGCCACTTCACTATCGATTACATTCCATGTGCAAGGTTCGAATTTCCCGTCATCAGTGAGTTTGACATTTCCCACAAGAATCATGAGATGACCGGGTGTTACAAGCCATCCGTTTTCATCATATCCGTTCTCGGCAATGGTTATGTTCATGTTGCAGTTCTTGTCAAAGCCGGTGTCTTGCTTCAGATATGTTGCAGTCAGAGTGCCCGGCGCAAGTTCAACGTCTTCATCAAGCCATTTGAGCGACTGGTCTACAATATACGGGTTGCCTTTGTAATGCGTCTTGTATGTCGTTCCTTCCGTGTCGGTTGCAGTTATATTGAGAACCATGTCATTGGTACCTTTTTCGTATGCCACTCCCATGGTTATGTCGGCAAACTCTCGTTTTGAACCCATGTATAGAATGCTGCTTGCATTAGGATTAACTCCTGTTTTTTCGGGGTTGCTTGTACTCAAGCGGTATGTACCTGCGGGAAGAAGAATTGTGCCGTCGGTAGGGTCGGGAGCCTGGAGACGTATGCTGTATTGGATTGCATCGAGGGGGAATCCACCTTTGTCGTTTGCTTCCTTGTCTGAAAGGAAAATGTAGTAGTTATATCCATACTGAGGCATGGCATCTCCATAGTATGCCTGATTTGTCAGGATGCTTTCTGTGACAACATCGTAGACAGTAGGGTCTTCGAAAGTTATCTGGTCCACTTGGTCGTCTTCATATGAAGCCACTACTTTGCCTTCTTTTACGAGATATACGGTGGCGTCGGCAGCTCCGACTACCAATATTGCCATTGCAAGGCCTGCGAGTTTATTCAGTTTCATGTTGAGGGGTTTTATTTGATGAATTTTATTGTATGGCCTGAAACAGTGAACAGGTATACGCCATTTTCCATGTCTGAAATGCCGATCCGTTCGTTGTCGCTGTTGCATTCGCCCGACTTCACTATGTGTCCTGTGGAATTGAATATTTGCCAGGGTGCTGAGGTGGGCGAGTCTCGGACAATTATTTCATCTTTTGTTGCAAAGATGATGAGCCTGCCTTGTTCGGTAACTGTCTCGACTTTTGATTCTTCGTCTGACAGGTTGATCACTGCGATAGCATCTTTATGGAACACTGTGCTTTTGCCGTTCATATCGATTATCTCGACTTGGGTTGTCTTGAGGTTGATTGAATGGATTTCCGACTTGTCGAAGAATGCTTTGTTCCCTTCCTTGTCAACCACAGAGACTTTAGGCTCTGAAGCGTTTGCCATCCCGATCGCCCCAATAAGAAGCAGTGCTCCTGTAAGTTTTTTGATACTCATGGCTGTTAATGTTGATGGTTATAGAATTTATATGTCACAAAAGTAGTAGGTTTGATATATTTTGTCAATAACATAGGTTAAGAAAATATTTTTGTTGAAAAAAGTTTGAGGAAGATGATAAAAGGTTGCAAGGTGACAAATGTGGCGGCTGGCTGTCAGATTTCGCCTTTGAGGAGCTTCGCTTTGATGCGGCTCAGATGGACTTCGGTGATGTTGAGGTAGGAGGCGATTATTTTGTCAGGCACATATTCTATTATTTCGGGACGGTCTTCCTTGAGCCATTTGTATCTGAAGGCCGCGTCGCCGTTGAATCCGTCGCTCCGCATCTCACGGTAGCAGACTGTAAGACCGAACATGCCCAACATCCATCTGCAGAACTCAATGTCTTCATCTATGTGGCGATTGAATTCTGCCTTGGGAATCTTGAGCAGCGTTGTCTCGCAGCATGTGGAAATGCGGACTGTCGACGGTCGGCCGAGCACGTAACATTGAGGGGAATATACCATTGTGCCGCATAGCCCGAAACCGTCGGTGCGCTCGACTCCTTTGCCGTTTATCACGGCTCGTCGGATTATACCGTCTATTATGAAGTATATGTTGTCGTTTGTTTCATTGTATTCTATCAGGCATTCGTATTTCTTAAGCTGTATTCTTTCGCCGGTGTTCACGATGTAGTCAACAATGCGTTCTGTTGTAGGATATATGGATTCATCGCGGAGGGCTTCCCTGAATTTATTAAGCGGCATGATTGATTGTCGTTTTAAGCAAGCATGTGTAAATTTAAAAGGCCACCTGCTAGCATGTCAATTACAATTGATTCTGAGTCTGTTTGGGGCTGTGCTGTTGTTGACGGAAGAGGGGGTGTCATAAGGACTGGATGAGGGGGACGATTAGGGTTATTGTGGTGTTGGGGTCGAGGCGGTGGCCTCCTTCGAAGTCGGTGGCTTGGGCGTAGTGGGTCAGGTATTCTTTCTTGCAGTTCACTACGTCGTCTTTTGTGCCGAAGAAGGCGTGGACTTGGTCGGGGCTGTCGGGTGTCTTGCCTATTATGCCGAATTTGGGGTCGAATTGTTTCGCTTCGAGTTTCTCGTATTTCTTGACGAGCTTTTCGGTGACTTCGAAGTCTTTCAGTCCGTCAAGGCGAGGGTTGTGGAAGGGTAGGCGTTGGCCGATTTTCTCTCGCAGGTGTCTTGATGTGTGGAATGACGGGTTGATGAGTATGCGCCGGAAGCCTCTGAATAGCTGCGCGAACATGCCTCCCATTGATGTTCCGACTATTATTGCGTCGGGTTTTAGGGTTGAGGCGAGGCGCTTGAGCTCGGTCATGGCGAGTTCGGGCTGCACCGGTATGTCGGGAGAGATTACGTCGTATTTGGAGAGTGTGCGCCGGAGGCGTTGTGCTGTGGTGGATTGGCCTGACGAGGAGAGGCCGTGGAGGTATACTACTTGCATTCCTATGAGTCTAATTGGTGGGAGTGCCTACTTGCATTTCCAGAGGTATAATTTGTCGGAGGGTCTTACTTTTTCGGGCACCGGCATTGAGAAGAGTTGGCCCTTGGTGACTTTTTCAACAGGTTTGAGGTCGAAGCGGAGTTCTTCGACTTTCATGATAATCGCGCCGGTTGTCGGGCCGGAGATAACTATTTCGTCGCCGATATTCAGTTCGCCGGCCTCCATCAGGAATTCGCCGACGCCGAGTTTGGAGAAATGGCGTATAGTCTTGGCCGCATACTTCTTGACGCGGGTTGAAGAGGAGCCGTACTTGCTGCTCCATTCGCCGAGACGCTGGCCGAGATAGTAACCGTTCCAGAAGCCACGGTTGAAGACCTTGGCGAGTCGTTCGTCCCAGGCGAGCACCAAGTCGTCGTTGAAAGTGCCGTCGCAGATAGCCTGGAGGGCTTCGGAATAGCAGCCTACGGTCTCGGCCACATATTCGGCGCCACGTGCGCGGCCTTCAATCTTGAAGACGCGCACACCGGCATCTACCATCTTGTTGAGGAAATGGATTGTCTTCAAGTCCTTGGGCGACATGATGTATTTGTTTTCCACGTCGAGCTGCTCACCGGTCTCGCGGTCGGTCACCGTGTAGGAGCGTCGGCAGATTTGGTTGCATGCGCCACGGTTGGCCGAGGAGTTGAGTTGGTGGAGGCTGAGGTAGCACTTGCCGCTGACGGCCATGCAGAGTGCGCCGTGGCAAAACATCTCGAGGCGGATTGGCTTGCCGGCGGGGCCGCGGAGGTCGGACTCAATGATTTGGCGGTGTATTTCGGAGACCTGGTCCATGTTGAGCTCGCGGGCGAGCACCATGACGTCGGCAAACTGAGCGTAGAACTTGACCGCCTCGAAATTTGAGACATTGACTTGGGTGGATATGTGGACTTCCTGGCCGATGCTTCGGGCGTATAGAATAGCGGCCATGTCGGAGGCGATGATGGCTGATATGCCGGCTTGGTGAGCGCGGTCTATTATGTGGCGCATCAGCTCCATGTCAGCGTCATAGATGACGGTATTGACAGTAAGGTATGTCTTCACACCGTGGCTATCGCAGATGGCTGCGATTTCGGACATGTCGTCAGCGGTGAAGTTGGCGCTTGAGCGAGAGCGCATGTTCAGGCCTTCAATGCCGAAATATACTGCATTGGCTCCGGCCTTGAGAGCGGCGGCGAGCGA
Organism: uncultured Muribaculaceae bacterium; assembly: GCA_910584185.1. GTDB lineage: Bacteria > Bacteroidota > Bacteroidia > Bacteroidales > Muribaculaceae > Lepagella. The sequence goes on along the minus strand of CAJTYC010000066.1, from coordinate 8,259 downwards.
TTCGCGGCTCCCCACGGGGGCCATTATCTCGAAGTCAGATCTTTTCATTATTTTGTGGCGATGTAATAGGTTACGGCCCCGAAAGTTAGGGAGCGGAACCTTGGGCTTTTGAAACCGGCGTCGGCGAGCAGGGAGGTCATGGCATCGCGTTGCGGGGCGGCCGCGATGCTTTCGGGCAGGTAGCTGTAGGCGCGGGAGTCGCCGCTGGCGATGCGTCCCATGAGCGGGATTAGCTTGCGCGAATAGAACCTGTAGAGCGACTTGGTGAGGGGGTTGACCGGTTCGGAGAGTTCGATGATACATAGAGTGCCGTCGTGACGGAGCACGCGGGCCATCTCGGCGAGCCCTTGGGCGAGGTGCTCGAAATTGCGCACGCCGTAGGCCACGGTGATTAGGTCGAAGGAATTGTCGGCGAAGCGCATGTGGAGCGAGTCACCCTGTTCGAAGGATATGTTCAGACGCACGTCATCCTCGTCGGCCTTGGCGAGTTTGCCGCGTGCTATTTTCAGCATACCTTCCGAAAGGTCAATGCCGGTGATTGCGGAGTTGGGGTATCGGCGGTGCAGGTCGAAGGCCACGTCGCCCGTGCCGGTGGCAATGTCGAGTATTGCGGCCGGGTTGTCGGTAGACTTGGCGGCGTCGTCGAGGGCGCGTTTTCGCCACCAGCGGTGCAGCCCGAAAGTCATGGCCGTGTTCATGAAATCATAGGCCGGGGCTATCGAGTCGAACATCTGCTCGACTTGCTGAGCCTTGTCGCGCCGGTCATCGTAGGGGTTTACGAGTTCTGCCCCGGAGAGATTGTCCTTGTTCATGTCAGATTTTTTTGGAGTAAGAGCGGCGGCGGCGGTGCTGGCGATAATTGAAATACTCCCATTGGCTCTGCACCTTGGCGTTAGTCTCCATTTCGGGGTTTGACTCCGCATACTTATAGCCATACTTATTGAAATATGGTATAAGGTCCTGGAACAGTAGAGCATTTACGCCCTTGTTCTGGAATTCGGGATGCACGGCGACGAGCAGCAGGTCCACGCGGTCGTTCTTTCCTTTAAGGCCTTTGAGCAGGGAAATCCAGCCGAGCGGGAACATGCGTCCCTTCGACTTCTGGAGTGCCCGGCTCATGGAGGGAAGGGCAATGCCGACTCCTACGAGTCGGTCGTTGCGGTCTACAATGAGCGAGAGTAGGTCGAGGTTGAGGAGGTCGAGATAGAGGTCTATGTAATACTCAATCTGTCGCTGCGAGAGAGGGGCATACTGATAGAGATTCTTGTAAGACTCATTGATGAGATGGAACAGAGCGTGGCCATATTCTGCCTTTACGCGCTTGCGGTTCTTATACTTTATGACGCGCAGGCCGAACTTCTCCTTCACAAGATTGGCGATGCGGGAGTAACGCTCTGGAATCTGCTCGGGCACTTCCATGAGGAATTCCATCCAGTCAGACTCCTTCTTATATCCGAGCCGTTCGAGATGCTGCGGATAGTAGGGGTAATTGTAGATGGTGGCCATTGTGCCGAGTTCGTCGAAGCCCTCGATGAGCGTGCCTTCGTGGTCCATGTCGGTGAAGCCGAGCGGGCCGACAATCTTGTTCATGCCCTTGACGCGGGCCCAATTTTCCACGGCATCCATCACGGCCTTGGAGGCCTCATGGTCGTCCACGAAATCGACGAAACCGAAGCGAGCTTCCTTATGGCCGTGCATCTTGTTGAGCTGGTGGTTGATTATGCCGGCCACACGGGCCACCGGCTTGCCGTCGCGATAAGCCATGAATATTGCGGCTTCGCAGAAATCGAAGGCCGGGTTTTTCGAAGGGAGCAGGGTGTTGACGTCGTCCATAATCAAAGGAGGCACAAAATAGGGGTTGCCATTGTATAGATTGATTTGGAACTTCGTGAACTCCTTGAGGTTTTTCTTGTCAAGAGGTAGTTCTTTGACTTCAAGCATTTTACTTAAGAGTTAGCCAGAACAACAATAAAAGCATAGCGGTGATGAAAGCCACGAGCAGATAATAAATCTGGGCGGAGTTGCGTCTCTCCACGGCGAGTTGAATGTCGGCCACGGTGGAGAAAGCCTTGTCGTTGGCCTTGCACTTGTCGGAAATGCGGCGCAGGCGAGGCAGCGAAGTGGGGAGATGGTCGAGCACCTCGCCGAGCACCTCGCCATAGCTTCTTATGTCGGCCAGGGCGTCGTTTTGGGAAAGCCGTGAATGCTGGTCATACCCCACGTTGGTGAGCTTCAGGTTCTCGTTATATTCGGTGAAGATGATGTTTTCGGGGGTGATGGGGTGATGCACGATGTGGTTTTCCTGGATATACTGCATGGCGTCGAGGAGCTGAGTCTGCAGGCGGTGCACAATCTTGGGAGTCAGACGCTTCTCGTCGATGAGGCGGCGCAGCGAATAGCCGTAGACGTCGTCGGTGACGATAGCCATGCCCACGCCCGGCACATCCTCAAGGTCGTTGACCATGACGATGTTGGGGTGGGCGAGGTTGTAGCGCGTGTCGAACTCCTGTTCGAGCATTTCCTTGAATTCCGGTTTGTCTCTATACTCGGTCTTCAGGGCCTTGAGCATAATCCACTTGCCATGCTTGCGCACAGTGAAGATATCATAATACTCCTCTTCCCATTCGGGCAGAAGTGTTAGGTCAGACCATTTGCCGGTCGGATCATTAATGGGGATTTTTTTCTCCTCCTTGCTTATGTATGCTTTGCTTTCGTCCAATGGGAAAAGTTTTTTGGGGGAAATTAATTGATTATGTCGAATCCGGTGTACTTGCGGAGGCACTCCGGCACGATGATACCTTCCGGGGTCTGGTTATTTTCGAGCAGTGCGGCCACGATGCGTGGCAGGGCGAGAGCCGAGCCATTGAGCGTGTGGCAGAGGTGCATCTTCTTGTCGGCGCCACGGTAGCGGCATTTGAGGCGGTTGGCCTGATAAGTCTCGAAATTGGAAACCGAAGAGACCTCGAGCCAGCGTTTCTGGGCAGCGCTCCACACTTCGAAGTCGAAGGTTATGGCAGAGGTGAAGCTCATGTCACCGCCGCAGAGGCGGAGTATATGCCAGGGAAGTCCGAGCTTTTCGAGCAGACCCTGCACGTGATCTTTCATCTCCTCGAGGGCAGCGTAAGAGTCCTCGGGGCGTTCTACGCGCACGATTTCCACCTTGTCGAACTGATGGAGTCGGTTAAGGCCGCGCACATCCTTGCCGTAGCTTCCTGCCTCACGACGCCAGCAGGGAGAGTAGGCGCAGTTTTTCTTGGGGAGTTCGGCTTCGGGTATAATCACGTCGCGATAGATGTTGGTCACGGGCACTTCGGCGGTGGGTATGAGGTAGAGGTTGTCGAGGTTGACATGATACATCTGCCCCTCCTTGTCGGGGAGCTGGCCTGTGCCGTAGCCGGAGGCTTCGTTGACTACGAACGGGGGTTCCACTTCGGTGTAACCGGCCTTCCAGGCTTCGTCGAGGAAGAACTGGATGAGGGCGCGTTGCAGGCGTGCGCCCTTGCCTACATAGAACGGGAAGCCGGCACCGGTCACCTTTACGCCCAGCTCGAAGTCGATTATGCCATATTTGGCAGCGAGTTCCCAGTGGGGGAGTGCATCTTCGGGGAGTTCGGGAATCACGCCTCCGGTTTTCTCCACCACATTGTCTTCGGCGGTGCGGCCTTCCGGCACAGCCTCGCAGGGAGTGTTGGGCACGGTGAGAAGGAGTTCGCGTATCTGCTGTTCGCACTGAGCGAGCTGTTCCTGAAGGACTTTCGTGGCGTTTTTGATTTCAGCCACCTCGGCCTTGGCAGCCTCGGCCTCGTCGCGCTTGCCGGCCTTCATGAGGGCTCCGATAGAGGCGGCGAGCTTGTTGAGGCGAGCAGCGTCGCCGTCGGTTTTTTGCTGCAGGGCGCGGCGGTTGGTGTCAATTTCGAGTACGCGGGTTATAACTTCCCTGCCGTCAAACCCCTTGACGGCGAGGCGGCTGATGATATATTCGGGGTCAGCCTTTATGTTTTGAAGTGTAAGCATTTTCTGATTTAGAATTTAAAATTCCTTCTGATTTGGGAGAGTGAGGAATATAGAGAGGAAGATTAGAGAGAGTTGAGGATATTCTTGACGGCTTCGGAGATAGCTCGGCCTTCGGCACGTCCGGCGAGGCGTTTGGAGGCTATGCCCATCACCTTGCCCATGTCGCGCGGGCCTGCGGCACCGGTCTCGGCCACGATGGCGCGGAGCTCCGCGTCGAGTTCGTCGGCACTCAGCTGCTTGGGGAGGTACTCCTCGAGCACGGCGGCCTCGGCGAGCTCATTGTCGGCGAGTTCGGGGCGGTTGTTTTCCTGATAGATTTTTGCACTTTCCTTGCGCTGCTTCACCATCTTAACGATGATTTTGGTGGCATTCTCGTCGGAGAGTTCACCGTTTGCGCCCTTAGCCGTCTTGGCTTCGAGAAATTCTTTTTTTGCACCGCGCAAAGCTTCGAGGCGCACCTTGTCGCGTGCGAGCATTGCTTTCTTTATGTCTTCGCTGACCTGGTCAAAAAGATTCATATTTCGTAAATTTTTGTCTAATTCATTATTAACTTGCAAATTTACGAATAATTTTTGAGATTTTTGCCAAGAGTGTTAAAAAAGATTTTGCAGATTATCTGTTTGAGGCGATGATGTTGTAGAAATCGGGGAATGATTTAGACACGCATTCTGAGTTCTTGATGCGATGTGGAGGTATGCCGGCTGCGGCGAGTGCCATGGCTATACGGTGGTCGTTGTGGCTGTCGAATATGCCTGAGGCAGAGGGTGCGCAGGTGTCTCCGTACCAGCATAGGGAGTCGTCGCCGGCTGTCAGTATGAAGCCGGCCTTGCGCAATTCGGAGCAGAGGGTGGCTATGCGGTCAGACTCCTTGAAGCGCAGGCTCTTGACGCCATGCATCGAGAATCTTGTGCCGCACATGCAGGCACACACTGCGATAGGAGGCACGAGGTCGGGGGTGTCTTTCATATTGAGGAGAAGGGGCGCACCGCCCGGTCGTGCAGATTTGTGGCGTGTGCAGATGGTGGCGGAGCCGTCGGAGTTGAATGTGGTGTCGACATCGAGCATCGCGAAGAGACGGGCTGCTGCAGAGTCTCCCTGTAATGATTGGCCGGGAGGGGTGAGATGCGGCAGCCTTAGAGATGTGCCCGGATTTAGGCGCGCGTATTCGTAGAAGAAAGCTGCGGCCGACCAATCTGACTCTATGGTATATGTATCGGTATGATCGGAAAAGTTGCTGAATAATTTTAGCATTTTCTCCGACATGTCGAGATATGGGCGCGAAGTTACGTCAGCTCCCGTGGGAATAGTGTAGGGCGCGCTCCAAAGCGGGGAGGCGAGTAATAGCGCAGATGCGAACTGGCTTGAGGTGTTAAGGTCGAGGTTAATGCCGTGGTTTGACAGTTTGGCACCGGTGACGAGCAGCGGAGGACGCATGTCGTTGTTTAGACACTTGATGTCGGCACCGGCAGAGCGGAGGGCCTCAATCAGCGGTGCTATAGGGCGGCGTCGGAGTTGGTCGCCGCACTCTATCACCCCCTTGAAGCCCGGGGTGGAGGCAGCGAGCGCGAGAAAAAACCGCAAGGAAGTGCCCCCGTTGCCAAGATTTATGATTTCGGGGCCGGCAGTCTCCTTGTCATAAATCTTCAGGGCGCTTGCGAGTTCGTTGGTGTCGTCGCAGTTCGGCAGGTTGGAGAGAGAGATTATGGGGCCGAGCGCACGTTTCAGAATCATGGCGCGGGCTGCGATGCTCTTTGAGCCGGGTAGGGTGATTGTTTGCACTTATTGAAGAGGTGTGGTGAATAAGAGAGACTCTTATCAGGGTTTGAAATAGCAAGCGTCGCCATATGAGAGGAACCTGTAACCGTTGGCGAGGGCTTCCTCATAGATTGCACGCCAGCGAGGTGATTGTGATGGTGAAGGCTCGCCGTCGCCGAGGAAAGATGATACGAGCAGGAGCAGCGTGCTTCCGGGCTGATGGAAATTGGTCACCATGGCGTTGACGATTCTCCACTCGAAGCCCGGCGCTATCATAATCGAAGTGTCGGCGGTTAGGGCGGAGAGCTTATGTGTGTTGATATAATCGAGCAGGGCGTGGAGTGAGGTGAGGGTCTGCTCTTGGCGTTGCTTGCCGTCGATATCGGTGTCGTAAGCCTCCCATTGGTCCACATGGAGAGGGTCGGGGTGGTTGTTGAGGAGGTGCAGCCCGATATATGGTAATGATTCGAGGGTGCGGACGGTGGTTGTGCCCACGGCGGTAATCTGCTTGCCGGTCTCGATGGCTTGGATGAGTGCGCATATCAGCTCCGGAGTGACAGAAAAAGACTCCGTGTGCATTGGGTGGCCACCGATGTGCTCCGATTTGACGGGTTGGAATGTGCCGGCTCCCACGTGCAGGGTAACGTGTTCGATGGTGACACCGTTGTTGCGGAGGCTGGCGAAAGTTTCGGGGGTGAAATGAAGCCCGGCGGTGGGTGCTGCTACGGAGCCTTTCGCGTCAGCATATATTGTTTGGTAATCGTCTGCGTCGGAAGCCTCGGAGTCGCGTTTCAGATAAGGAGGAATAGGTATGAATCCGGCGGCATCTACAATAGAGGCGAAAGTGATGTCGGGGTTGTCCCAGGAGAAAGTGATGGCGTGGGCGTTGCCGGCCAGCGGTTCTTCGCGGTGTGCTGTCAGCGTGACCTTTTGTCCCTCGATTTCGAGAGTTTTTGTCAGGTCTTGGTTTTTCCAGCGCTTCAGGTTCCCGACGAGGCATGCCCATTTGCAGCTGTTGCGGGCTTGGAACATCAGCACATAGTCGTGCGGATGGAGGGGCTCGAGGAGGAAGGTCTCGATTTGTGAACCGGTGTCCTTACGAAAGCGTATGCGGGCGTTTATTACGCGGGTGTCGTTGCATACGAGCAGTGAGTCAGTGGGAATCAAGTCGGGAAGGTCAGAAAAGGCGTGATGGGCCATTTCTCCCGGGTTTGTGGAGACGAGTAGCTTGCATGCGTCGCGTTGGGAGAGGGGGTGGCGTGCAATTTTTTCGTCGGGGAGAGGATATAGGTAATCTGATATGAGGATATTTTTTACCATTTTGATATTTAGATATTTAGGTGAATTTTTAGAGTCTATTGAGGAAAAATTGCGACTCTTAAAACTCACGAAAAGTAAAAAATTTGCACAAAAATAGCGAAAAAATTTGGTGGAATGAAAAAAAAGTTATAACTTTGCACTCGCAAACGGGTGATTAGCTCAGCTGGTTTAGAGCATCTGCCTTACAAGCAGAGGGTCGGCGGTTCGAATCCGTCATCACCCACTTCCCCACAATCCCCAGCTCGTCTGAAGCGCAATGCGCATCAGGCGAGCACCTCTTTTTTATGGGTCATCACCCCTAATTTAAGGCGCAGCTCCGTTTGGTGGGGCTGCGCCTTGGGTATAGTATGGGTATTAGGGTTTTTATGGGGATGTTTATGCAGATTGCTTCTTGTTATGGGATTGCCTGGTAGGCTGCCATTGCCTGTTCGAAGCGTGCGAGCACGTCGGCCATGTTGTATAGGCCGTCGGCGTTTTTCTGCATGTCCTTGAATGTCAGAGGATATATCATCGGCGGGTTGTCGAGGTCGAGAAGGTCCATGTTTTTCAGCTGTTCCACTGATTGGTACACGAGGTTTACGTCGGCATATTCCTTGCCGTCGGGGCCTACGAATTTCTCAATTACAATCTTAGAGCCGATTGGGGTTTTCTTTTCGATGGCGTTGGGGAGTTCGTATTCCTCAATGCCGAGGGCTGTTGCCACTGACGAGAGGTTGGAGTCGTGTCCCACGAGGAATGTGAACTTGCGGTCGGGTGAGATTAGCTCATCGTGCATGTACTGCACGAGTGGGTAAGCCACATTGGTGGCGACTATCGGGGCCGTGAAGAGCACATCCTGATATGTATCTTTGATATGAGCTAATTTTTCCCAGTCCTTGCGAGTGAGCTTGTGTCCGAAGGCGGCCTTCACGGAGTCGGGCTGCTCATAATATTGTAATATGAACGCATCGCTTGCAGAGTTGAGTTCCTTGAGTGCAGAGCCAGCTTTCATTCGCGGTTCCTGGAACTTTTCGAGCAGAATCTCCGTATTGTAGTTTTCGAGACTCTTGAGTTCGGGGTCGTTGGCCTTAGCCATGGGGGAGTCCTTGATATCCATCACCTCCATGGCGAGTTCGTATTCAGTCGCCCACCGTGGCGCACCCCGGAAATAAACGATGGTAACACACGTGC
>CAJTYC010000065.1 GCA_910584185.1 uncultured Muribaculaceae bacterium | reverse complement strand
TTGGCTCCTCGGAGCCGTTAACAAACTCTCAAAAAATAACCGAAGTATTGTTGAAAAATAATTGGTTAAATATTTGTTAATGTCAATATTTATGGTTATATTTGTACCCGTAAATATAACCGGCATGCGAACAGGAAGACCCATTAAGGAGGAGACTCCGTACAAGATCATCATACATACCAACAATGGACGCCGATACGCGTCCACCAAAATAGCCGTGGTGGGAACCGACGGTAAGAAACAATACCGCCATAAGCACTGGGGCAGCATTGACAAGGACAATGTGTTCCATCCGAACACCACGTATTTCAACGCTTTCCCAGCGGAACGGGCCAAGCTCATATTTCCCAAGGACCTTGTGCTCTCGGAAGCCAAAGGCCGGGGTGAGAGCCGCCGGGGTCGGGTGGAATACGACAAGGATGACGTTGACCGCCAGTATGGTGCGACGTGGTTTCTTGACAGAGTGGCCGAGGAGACCGGTGTCAAGGACGACCTGATGAAAGTGTTTGACAATAATCCTGAGAAGACTAACGAGGTGCTTACCATGGCATATTTCCCTTTCATTGACAATCTGTCGTACTCGCAGCTGTCACGATGGCAGAAAGAGGTGAAGGCTCCCACGGAGATCAGTCTTACCCCAAAGAAGGTGACACTTCTGACCCAGTCAATTACGGAACAGAACCGCATGGATATGTTCCGATGTCGCGCTGCCCGGGTAGGCAAGGGTGAGCTTTGTGCGGTTGACTCAACGAGCATCTCGACATACGGATTCAACCTCGTGGATATCCGATGGGGGCGCAACAAGGAACATCTGCCTTTGCGGCAGACGGTCGAGGTAGTCGTCTATTCCCTGACGTCACATATGCCAATATTCTATCTGGAACTTGCGGGCAATATGCCGGATAGCCGCACTGTGGAGCTGATAATGAAAGAGCTTGAACATGCCGGGTTCCGAAACCTCATACTCATAACCGACCGTGGATATGAGTCAATGAAGAATCTGGAACTATATATATCCAAGAGACAGAAGGTTATTACGAGTGTCAAGGTAGGGCAGGGAGATGTGCTGAAAGAAATCAAGAAGATAGACCTCAGCTCCGGTATCCCCGAAGGCATGAGCTACGATGCCAAAAGCGAGCTGTTCTATAAGCAATATGACTGCAAGTATGCTGTAAAAGGCAACGGCGACAATACAATAGAGGCCGACAAGCTGAAAATCAATCTGTACTTCTCACCTATGGGGCGAGCCAATGCCATCACCACCATGCAGACGCAGATCGAGGAACAACTCGCCGCGGCGGATTCAATAAAATCCTCGGAAGATATAATTTCCGATGAAGCGGCTCTTCAGCGTCAGCTCAATATGCTGGTGCTTGACATCGACAACGAGACACATAAACTCACTGACTTTAGCGTCAATACCGAAAAGAGAGACACGAGATTGCGCACATCGGGCTTTTTCGCCTCCAAGACAATCGGCCTCGATATGGATCCGATTGCGGCAATGGACAATTACGGCATGCGCGATGAACAGGAGAAATGTTTCCAGCTCCAGAAAGGTCCGCTTAATCAAGACCGAACAAGATGCTGGACCGAAGCCTCCAAGCATGGCCGTATGTTCATATGTTTCATTGGACTGATACTCGCTTCGTATGTGAGACATAAATGGGAAACCAGCCCCTACTTGCGCAAGAAGTTCAACTCAACCGAATCCGTGCTTGCCGAGATGCGGACAATCCGTTGCATCGAGCATAAGGGAAAACTGAAGTTCATAACGCCCTTTGTGGGAGATCAGGTTGAGATCTGCAAGGCCTTCGGATTCGAAATACCCTCAGGATGCGCACCCACGTACACGTCCAAATCAAAGCCGGCAACGCCTAAACGTGGTCGCCCGGCCAAGCCCAAAACCGAGTCCCAGGAAATTTAGGTACTTTTTGAAGAAAATTTCAGATTATTAAAAAGATATAATCTCTGATTAATTTGACTTGATTCTTGAGAGAAAGACCTTTGAGTTCTGTGCCTTTTGGTACAATATTAAGATTTGCAGCACTTTCTATTAGGTTGAAAAGATAAGACGGTTTAATAGCATATCCGACATTTTCTGCTCCTTTATATTTTGCACAAACTATTCCAACAAGATTACCCTTATCATCAAACATCGGACCTCCACTATTACCCGGTTGTATCGGTGCTGAAATTTGATAATTAGTCACGTCTCCTTGAAATCCAGTTCTAGAACTTATTACTCCCGTTGTCAATTTGATTTCTTCTCCCATCGTTGAAGTTAAAGGATATCCCAACACAAAGATTTCTTCTCCAACTTCGGAAATTTCATTCGAAATCGAATAGGGTATTCCCGAAAAACCACGAAAGGAGGAGTCATTGATTTTCAATAATGCAAGATCGTTGATTTTATCAGTACCGATAACAATCGCATCAAAGGATTTATTTGGAGCTTCCATACCTTGAATGGTAATATGTTTGGCCCCTTCAACCACATGATAATTCGTAACAACAAATCCGTTTTTAAGTGCGAACCCTGTACCCGACCATTCTTCTTTGAAATGGGCTTTATCATCAATCTCATTGGATGCTTTAGGATACATTTTAAGATAATTATATTCCTTTGCGTCCAATAAAACAGACATATTTGTTCTTCCAAATGTGATAAAGCAATTATTACTCTGCGTTTTGTTTTGCATATACCAAATCGCTTTAAATAAATTATCTGAAGCACTAGGTTCTAAAATTGCCTTTACATCTCCAACATGCCAATACGGTAACGTTCCGATACTATCAATTACAACTAATTTATATGATTCTTTATCTTTAATACAAGCAAGCCTATGCTTATTCTTTTCTGTTGTTATGCAATCATAAATACCACCTATAGCTTCATTCTGAGAATCTATTATTTCCTGAGCTGTGGATTTATTCATATCCATATGCGGAACAGATGGATATGGATTAATAATCGTGATTCCATTCCATTCAAAACCGTCTTCACTATGTTCTATCAGATCAAATTCTTCACATCCATATGGAAGTCTATCAAAATAAAGATAAAATGAAATAGAATCTGGACAATTCTTATATTTTGTTTTATATTCAGTATCAAGTCGATGATCTCCTAAACTCTTTATACAGCTACTAAACTGACTTTTACGGTCTTCAATATAGGTATAGGAAGAGAAACGAATCCATCCACCCCAACCACCTAATCCTTTTGGCACTTTAACATGAATTATAGTGGATTCGTCAGATAATTCTACTGACTCCACCATAACCTTGGAATTTTGACTTCTAACATTTGGCTGATATGTTATTTGACCATTCGACAGAACAAAGATCGAAAAAAACAATAATATTGTATATAACCGATATTGTTGGCACTTTTTTTTCATAAGTATATTTTTATTAGTTGAATCTTGCCGCTGCACATTAATGTTTGTCTAATAATTCTCCCAGATGCATATGAATGCGATTTGATATAGATTCCATCTCATCATATACACCAGTTAACTCAAAAGACTTGCTTTTGGAGGTCATGAGAGTTCGTAATTCATTGTATTTTATGCTCAAAATTTCTTCAATGATTCTTCCAATATTTGGATGTTCTATTAAAAGAAGGCAATCTATAATTGTGTCAATAAGACGGCTATAATGATTTAAGTTGGGAGGGAATGTTTTATTGTTGCGATTTATACCATAAGGCATTCCTTCAAGCTCCTCGACTATGGCTCTTAGTTTTTGTAATTTTACTGTATTCATATATCATAGCCTCGGTCTTCCTCTCGTTGGCAATAATAATTAGTACGAAATAAGCGTAGGAATCTGTATCTGTTGCCATCCTACTCTTCGAGGCTTCTCGCATTGCCCTATTGATGACGGATACCAACGCAGAAGCCCACGCTTGTATATGCAACAATGGTGTCCGGCTATACCTTTCCCTAGGTTTTCTGCCGAAAGCATGATATTACATATCCACGGGCATCTACCGTTGCTCAATCCTTGACATCAATATGAAATTTTGCGAGAATTCCGAAGAGTCAAGAATCAGCGCGGATAAACGCTTTATATTATGTTCAAAACATCCCGCCTCGCTTTACCCCAGACCGGGGCTTCTGCTATGGCGGTCTGCTATTTGCAAAGTTAGTAAAAATTCTTGAATCACTGAGTGCACAACCGAAGAAATCTGAGAATTTCACTGAAAATAAATCCAACTAAAAATAGCTAACAGCCCTAAAAGATTACAGATTCAAGATTTTGTAAAAAATCGTTGTTAAAAATAAATAGTTCGGTAAGAATTTTAAGAAGTAGACATACAAAAGTAGTGGCCAAGCGTTATAGTATGAATCAAAAACATAAAAATCATGAACGCATCGGTCGCCACAAATAAGTTTAAGAGTCTCCTCCGAGACATTCTTGCCAATACAACAATTAAACTTGGAAAAGTGTTGAGCAAATTCATATACAATTGTGTCATCGCCATCATTTCGATACGAGGCCGTGTGAACTTCCTTCAGTTGAAGCGACTTTCGTCTCTGAATGAAAAGACGTTCCGCAACAACTTCTCCAAGGAAGTTGACTGGATAGGCATCAACGATGAGGTTGCTCTCCATGAGTTGCCTGAAGCGTCCCACCGCGTCGTGGTCATTGACCCGGCGCACGTAACCAAAGCAGGCAAATGCACACCCGGAATATCGCGTTATTGGTCGGGAGTTGCAGGTCAGGCAAAGAGAGGGCTGGAGATTACCGCGATAGCCGCCGTTGACTTTACGACCAAGCACACAGTCATGCTCGGAGCCGAACAGACATTCCCGGAGAAGAATGGTAAAACTTTGTCCATTAATGAGTTTTATATTCAGAAAATAAAGGATAACAAAGAAAAACTCCAGATAATATCCAAGACTCTCGTAGCAGATGCATTCTTTGCCCGCAAGCCTTTCGCCGATGCCATGGTTGAAATGGGGTTTACTTTCGTGAGCCGTTTTGCCTCCAACTGCGTACTCAAGTATCTCCCCAACGAACAGTGGCTCGCTCAGCGAGGAGTCAAACGTGGCAAGAAACCGAAATATGCAGGGAAGGTTGACTTGGCAGCTCCAGACAAGATGTTTCTTGATAAGACGGCCATTCCTGAAGCGATTGAGGCTTGGAGCGGAGTTGTCTGGTCGAACGCCCTCAAACGCAAGGTGCGCGTTGTGATAGTGATATGGGGGAATGGTAACCGGGTGGTGTATTTCAGTACCGATACTGAAATGGCTGCTTCTGACATCGTGGCAATTTATCGCTGTCGCTTCCAGATTGAGTTCGGAATACGTGACAGCAGGCAGTTCACCGGACTGCATCATTCCCAGGCAAGAAACAAGGCACGGTTGGCCTTTGCATTCAATATATCTTTTTTTGCGCGGAACGTGTTGCAGACCGAAATTGACCGATATTTTCCGAAAAATTCGGTCGGGCAACTCAAAAATGCCATATCGGATACAGAATTTGCTCTCCGTATCCTTGAATATGCCGTCCCAGACGGCATAAATGAGCGTATTTTGAATAAAATCGACCATATGATAGCTTCCTATGTGGGGGCCATTGCTTAAATTTTTACCGAACTATTGAAAAAAATTTTATCTATATAATTTGACGAGTGAGGGGTGCATCAAAATATTGATACACCCCTCTTAATTTATTTGCGGGTTGATGGCCGGGTTGCGTCACTTCACGGCTTCGCCGGCACCGGTGGCTATCACTTCGGTTGACTCGGCCGGCATCTGCTCTATCATGCCCTCCACGTTGGGATTGAGCATCTTCTGCTCTTCGCCGCCGGGTAGCGGGAAGGCCTCGAGGGCTGCGTATTCGCTGACCTTCTTGGCATTCTTCTCGCCCAACGCACTTATGTCGGTACTTTCGAGCTTCGTGCGGAAGAGGTCGATATAGGAATACTTCTCATAGAGCGAAGCGAGACTGTCTGAAGCCTTTATGGCCTCAGCAGTGGAGTCGTTGGGCTGCGAATTGATTATGTCGAAATATTGCTGCGCATCCTTGGCATATTCGCCGCAATAATCCACCATGCAGGTGTAGTCAGCTTCGGTAAGATCCTTATTTGCGTTAATACTGTTGGCAACTTGTTCGGCGGTGGGTGTCTTCTGTCCGCAAGCGGCCATAAGCACCACCAATGCTACCGCTGCGATTGACTTTAAGATGTTTTTCATAACTATATTTTTTGTTTTATAAGATATTGCAAATTAACTATTTCAGCTTTTGTATGCATAGATTGCAGGCAATCAGCCAAATGTAGACTATCGGCCAAACTCCAATCAACGCGCATCGTGAGAGTCGGAAGCCTCATAATGGTCACGCAGACGATAGAGCAGCAGGCGCTTGAGCTGCGGATTGTTGTCGGCGATGAGCGACATGTCCCAATGCTGGCCCACTTCATGGCGCAGCATCGGCGAGACATTTTCATCGTCGGTAATGTTCCATGTTATAAGCACCGTCTTGGTCTTCAAGGCTTTAAGTTTGCGGATGAGCATCTGATGGTCGGCATCGCCGGTGATCAGCACCACATAGTCGAAATGCCGGAAAGTGGCGAGCTCATAGGCCTCGAGCGCGAACCAGACATCCACGCCCTTCTCGAGCACTTCAGTGTGACCGTCACGTTCCACCTCGCGCAAGTGCTTGTAATGAAACACCACGTCGTTTTCGATAAGCGTATCCTCGAATTTCCTCTCATTATATAGAAGGTTCTTGTCGAAAGCCTCCTTCACCCTGAAGCGTCCTCTGAAATAATGTGCTTCAGTGATTTGGCAATCAGAGATATTGAGACCCTCCTGCATGGCGAGTTCGGAAGTAATATATTCAAACAGAGAACTGACCCTTATAATGCTGCGGTCGCGAGCTTTAAGGGCACGGTTGATCTTGGCGTAATAGCCGCCGTCGATAAATACACCTATGGATAGAAAATCGAGCATCCGTAAATCATTTTTATTACAACTATAACCCGCCAATAATATAAAAAGTTCGCCCCTGATGCATTATCAGGGGCGAACTTTTAATGTGCGAATCAGTACTGAGTTGGGTTTACTGCGCGAGGCGGCGGAGCATCTCGGCGAGGAGTTCGTAAAACTCCTGCACACTCTTGATGTTGGCCTTTTCGCCGGGCGAGTGAATATCCTTGAGAGTCGGGCCGAAGCTCACCATGTCGAGGTCGGGCATCTTCTCGAGGAAAAGTCCTGTCTCGAGTCCGGCATGAAGGGCCTCTATTTCCGGGTCCTTGCCAAACAGGTGGCGGTAACTCTCCTCGGCAACCTTTAGCACATGAGAGTCAGTGTTGGGACGCCAACCCACATAAGCATCATCAAAATTGACATCTGCACCTATCATGCCGAAAAGTGCGGAAATGCGGTCGGCAATCTCGTCACGGCGTGAGTCGACCGACGAACGCTGATGCACCGTGATTTCGATTGTATTATCTTGCAGCATCTTGACAGATGCAAGGTTGCATGAAGTCTCCACAAGACCGGGTATGCTGACCGACATGGATTGCACGCCATTGGGACATGCAAAAAGTGCGGCAATGAGATTGTGAGCAAGCTCGGATTCGATTATTTCAGTCTGAGGCTTGCATTCGCGCACTTCAAACTTAAAGTCAGGATTTTCAGCACCCTCGAACTCAGCATGGAGCATATTGCTGAAATCGGCGGCATAACCGGTGAAGGCCTCCGCATCATCACGGCTCACGCAGACCACGGCCATGGCATCGCGAGGTATCGCATTGGCGAGTCCTCCCCCATAGATATAAGAGAGTTCGAGCGGAGATATGCGGTCAGCCTCCCAAAGGAAACGAGCCAGCTGCTGGTTGGCATTAGCGCGGCCAAGATTAATCTCCATGCCGGAGTGTCCACCCTTAAGGCCACCGAGGCGCACCTCATAGAAGACACCGTCGGGGGCCTTCTGCTTAGTGATGGGCAGAGAGCATACAGTCACCTTGCCGCCGGCGCAACCGATCACAAGGTGTCCCATCTCCTCAGAGTCGAGATTGAGGAGAATCTTGCCGGTCACGAAGCCCGGCTGCAAACCGTTGGCACCTATAAGACCTTGCTCCTCATCTACAGTGAGAAGAGCCTCGAGCGGGCCATGCACGAGATCAGGGTCTATGAGGCATGCCATTGCAGTGGCGCAACCGAGACCGTTGTCAGCTCCGAGAGTCGTACCCTTGGCACGCACCCACTCGCCATCAACGACTGTCTGGATAGGGTCGTTGAGGAAATCATGCTGCACTTCCGGCAACTTCTCAGCCACCATGTCCTGATGTCCCTGCAGAATCACCGTCGGGGCATTCTCATGGCCAGGAGTGGCTGGCACTCGCATCATCACATTGCCAACCTCGTCGGTGGCATATTCTATATTATGACGTTTCGCCCAGTCCACAAGAAAAGCCTTCATCTTGTCGAGATGATGAGTGGGACGGGGCACCTTGGTAATCTCATCGAAAATCTGCCACACAAGGGCAGGTTTGAGTTCTGTGATTTTCATATATCTTAAATTAAATTTTAAATTCTATTACTTAAACTTCTTGTAAGCCGCTGCCATGCGGGTGTGATAGCCACGACGGGCGTAGCTTGCGCCGTTGAACTTACGTGCGAATCCGGCCCAATTCTTTGCCTTCAGGTCGGCCAGCATTCCGGAATTGGTGATAAACTTTGCAAAAAGCTCGAGCTGAGAGAACTCGGACTTCGACATAAGCTCCACCATTTCATCTATGGTGCGACAACCACACGCCTTGTAGTTAAAACCTCCTATCTGGAACATTCCCCAGAACGTGCCCATATTTGCGGCATCCTTATTCTTGCGCCGTGCATTGGTGAGGAGTTGCCATTCGCGTTGGGCATAACCTGTAAGTCCTGACGGCATCTTGGCCTCCTTGTCGCCCTTGCAACCTTTAGCCTTGGCGATGCACTTACGGTACATCGCATTATCGAAATTGACCACAGGCACCCCGGGGGCATAAAAGCCTTTCATCTGCTTTCCGGCTTCGATAAGCACCACAGCCTTGATGGCAGCCACTTCCACCCCGAGTTCTTCTGCCACAATGCGAAAATCTTCATCAGAAAGTTTTGAATATCGGTTTTCAGCATCGGCAGCGGGCACTGAATCAACAGGAAAGGATGCTACACGCAGACTGTCGGCTGCGGCAGAGTCATCAGTCACCTGAGTCGGAGAGCCTGACGATGATTGGCCGCAAGCAGCCCCTGTCCAAATTATTGCGGACAGGAGCAATGCAGCGGAAAGCCTCATGACTGAGCCACTTTTTCAAGCACACGTGCCAAGTGACGCCAGAATTTTTCTACGGTAGGAATAAGGAGCTGCTCATCGGGAGAGTGCACACCGGTCATAGTCGGGCCGAAGCTCACCATGTCAAGATTAGGATGCTTGGTGAGGAAAAGACCGCACTCCAGACCGGCATGAATAGCCTTTATGGCCGGACGCACACCGAAGAGTTCCTCGTAAGCATCAGCCGAAATCTTCATGATGGGCGACTGCATGTTGGGAGCCCAGCCGGGATAACCGTCACTGTGAGTCACAGTGGCGCCGGCAAGCTGGAAGTGAGCCTCCACCTGACCTGCGATATCGTTCTTGCGGCTTTCGACTGACGAACGCTGCGAAGTGGTGATACGCACCTTATCATTGTCGATCATCTTCACGGCAGCGAGGTTGGTCGAAGTTTCCACCAGACCTTCGAGATCGCGGCTCATGGAGTAAACACCGTGAGGTGCGGAATAAATGCTGCGTACGAGCGCGAGCGAAGTGCGTGAATCTATGCAATATTCCGGACGGTCACAGTTCTCAATCTTGAATTCCATTGAAGGTTCAATGCCTGAATACTCATTGAGAATTTCCTGATAATACTTCTTAAGGTGATGCTTGAGCTCCTCGTGATGGCTGCTATGCACACCGAAGACTGCATGAGCCTCACGCGGGATTGCATTACGCAGATTGCCACCTTCAATCTCGCAAACGGTAATATCCCATCTCTGAGAGCACTCCCATATGAAACGAGCTATAATCTTGTTGGCATTGGCACGACCGAGATTTATGTCGGAACCTGAGTGACCTCCGAGCAGACCGGACACAGACACGCGCATATACACGAAATTTTCAGGTGTGAAGCTGCGCTGGTATGTGAAATCGGCAGTGGTGTCGATGCCACCGGCACAACCCACGAATATCTCGCCGTCATCTTCAGAGTCCATGTTTATAAGGATGGAGCCTGACACCATATCCTTGCCAAGGTTCTGGGCTCCTTCGAGACCAATTTCCTCATTGACAGTAAAAAGAGCCTCCAGCGGGCCATGCACAAGGTCCTTATCGATCATGGCAGCCATAGCAGCAGCCACACCTATACCATTATCAGCACCGAGAGTCGTACCCTTGGCCTTTACCCAATCGCCATCCACATAAGTCTCGATGGGGTCCTTGAGGAAGTCATGATCACAATCGCCATTTTTCTCGGCCACCATGTCCATATGAGCTTGCAGAATCACCACAGGCGCATTCTCATGACCGGGGGTGGCGGCTTTCTTCATCACCACATTGCCCACCTTGTCGGTTTTGGCCTCGATGCCATGGTCGGCGGCAAACTTCAAAAGGAAATCACGAATCTGCTCCTCATGACACGACGGGCGGGGCACCTTGGTGACTTCATCAAAACATTTCCAGATCAACTCAGGTTTGAGATCTTTAACTTCCATAACTATTAAATTTTAAAAATTGTCTAAACAGGTTAACTACACGAGGTTTTCATACTCGCAGCAGCACGTCAACGCCATAAACGATGCAGGCAAACTACCCTCATGACGCGCGACCGCCAAGGCACGAAGACCCTATAAGTTTTCCAAAGTTAGCAAAATCTTCTTATATAACATCAATAATTGAGAAATTTTCACTAAATTTGCAGCAAACTAAGGGAGAAAAGGCCCTTGAATTATTAAAAAAAGTGAAAATAACGCTTCTCATTATAATATTACTGGGAATTACATTACTTTTGCTTTACTTTTGCTTCGGTGGGAGCAAAGGTGGGCCCAAACATGCGTGCCATCACCAACCCGCACCCCGACGTAAGACTCAGAAGACAAATATCTAACCTGTAAAATGAATAAGACCTACGCAACCCTCACCTCACTGGCCATGGCCGGCATGATGCTGGCAGGCGCAGCTTCGTGCGACAGCAACAAGCAGGAGGCCAAGCCGGCTGCCACCAAGGCAAAGAGTGAGAAAACGATGCAGAACCTGCCCAATTATCGCTATGTGGATCTCGACACAATCTTGAGCCGTTACAACTTGGCCAAAGATTATAATGAAGAGATGCTCCGCATGCAAAATAACGCGGAGAGCCAGATGCGCCAGCATCAGAACAAGATCCAGAACTTCGCGACCACGGTGCAGAACAAGATGCAGAACAACGGCTATCTCTCAGAAGCCTCCTACAAGCAGGATGAGCAGACCATGGCCAACATGCAGAATGCCGCACAGCAGAGCATGCAGAGCCTCCAGAGCAACATAGCCAAAGCTGCCGACCAGGCCCAGAAGACAATCAACGACTCAATCAACGCTTTCATAACCGACTACAACAAGACACGCGGCTATGATGCGATTCTCTTCAAGGGTGCCACCCTCTACATCAACCCCGCGCTCGACATCACAGACGAGGTAGTGGAAGGCCTCAACGCCCGCTATAACAAGGTGAAGAAATAATCCGAAAAAGTGAAGGAGTGAACCTTAAAGGTTAATGATAAATCCGAAACGCTTTTCGGTTTGTTAATAGAATGGGGGCGCACATCGCGTTCCCATTCTTTATAACAAGATGAATAGAGATGATTGAAGACAACATTATAAATAAGGAGCAAAACGAGAAGACAGTGCTCGTAGGCCTCATCACAAAGAACCAGGATGAGGCCAAGACCGAGGAATATCTCGACGAGCTGGCATTTCTCGCCGACACGGCCGGAGCTGAGACCGTGGCACGGTTTACGCAAAAGCTCGATTATCCCAACCCGCGCACTTATGTGGGCACGGGCAAGCTCGATGAGCTGCGCCAGTATGTGGAGGATAACGAAATCGGGCTTGTGATATTTGACGACGAACTCTCGTCGAAACAGGTGGCCAATATAGAGAAAGAGCTAAAGGTCAAGATACTTGACCGCACGAGCCTGATACTCGACATCTTCGCGAAGCGTGCGCAGACTGCTACTGCACGCACGCAGGTTGAGCTCGCGCAATATCAATACCTGCTGCCGCGACTCACCCGCATGTGGACACACCTGGAGCGTCAGCGAGGAGGTATCGGTATGCGCGGACCCGGTGAGACTCAGATTGAGACCGACCGCCGAATCATACTCGACAAGATATCGCGTCTCAAGGAGGAGCTTGTGGCAATCGACAAGCAGAAGGTGGTGCAGCGCAAAAACCGTGGCAAACTCACACGCGTGGCCTTGGTGGGCTACACCAATGTGGGCAAATCTACAATCATGAACTTGCTGAGCAAGAGCGAGGTGTTTGCCGAGAATAAGCTTTTCGCCACACTCGACACCACGGTGCGCAAGGTGGTGATAGAGAATCTGCCATTCTTGCTTACCGACACCGTAGGGTTTATCCGCAAACTGCCGAGTCACCTTGTAGACTCTTTCAAGTCGACGCTCGATGAGGTGCGCGAGGCCGATGTGCTCGTGCATGTGGTGGATGTCAGCCACCCTAACTTTGAGGAGCAGATTGAAGTTGTCAATAAGACACTCAATGAGGTGTGTGGGGCTGCCGACAAACCTATGATAATGGTATTCAACAAGATTGATGCCTTTACCTATACTCCCAAAGATCCCGATGACCTTACCCCACGCACGCGTGAGAACATACCGCTTGAAGAGTTTCGCAATATGTGGATGAGCAAAATGAACAACAATTGTGTGTTCATCTCAGCTAAGGAACGCATCAATATCGAAGAACTCAAGCAGATGCTCTATCAGAAAGCTCTCGAAATCCACACGCAACGCTTCCCTTACAATGACTTCCTCTATCAGAAATATGATGAAGAGGAGTTTGGGAATTAGGAGTTAGGAATTAGGAATTAGGAATTAGGAGTTAGGAATTAGGAATTAGAGAATCTGAGCTTTTATTTCATTTATGTTGGAATATATGAGTGATAATCGACGTAGACCTATTGACTGGTGGGAACGCCGCATTCTTGAAAAAAATGGATGCCGCTCCGCAGATTGGTCAAGAGTGCGCATCTGTGATGGCACTGACCTCAATGCGATACGCAATGTGGAGTTTGTCGATGCGGTAAGCATTGGCTTAACCGACGGCGAGCATGGCGCAGTGATAGAAAATGTTCGCCTTGAGAATGTGGTCATAGCTAACCACGCCACCATACGCAACATACACAATCACATAAGCAATTGCAAGATATGTACACATGCACGCATAGAGAATGTCGGCACAATTGAGTTTGAACCGGAGGCGACATGCGGTGTAGGCACAGAAGTGTGCGTGCTCGATGAGACGGGTTCACGAAGCGTCACGATATATCCAGGCATGTCGGTGCAAACTGCCATGCTGATGGCACGTATGCCGAAATGGAAAGAAAGACACTTCTCCCCCATTCTTGAAGAATATATCGACAGCATCGATGTGAGGCATGAGATAGGGGAAAATGCGGTGGTTGAGAATTCCGGCACACTCCACAATGTAGTGGTGGGACGTGAGGTGCGCGTGAGCGGCGCCGAGTCGTTGACCGACGGCATGATCATAAACAATGCCGCTCCCGGACGCAGTCTTGCGCGTGTAGGCACGGGCGTTGACGCCTCCAACTTCATTATAGAGGATGGTGTGGTCGACAGCGGTGCGATAATCCGCAACTGCTACATAGGCCAGGGGGCCATAATCGAAAAAGGCTTCACTGCACACGACTCGCTATTCTTCGCCAACTGTTCGCTCGAAAATGGCGAGGCATGCGCACTATTTGCCGGGCCATACACTGTGAGTATGCACAAATCCACGCTGCTGATCGGTTGCCAGACATCGTTTATGAACGCCGGTAGCGGCACTAACCAGTCTAACCATATGTACAAGCTCGGACCCGTGCACTGGGGCATTTTGGAACGCGGTGTGAAGACAAGTTCCGCGTCATATCTCATGCTCGGTGCCAAAATCGGTGCTTTTTCACTACTCATGGGGCAACATAAGACACATCCTGACTCCTCACAATTTCCGTTCTCATATCTTTTTGGCGATGAGAAAGGAGCTACGGTGGTAGTGCCGGGAGCTATGCTGCGCAGTTGCGGGTTGCTGCGCGACCAGCAGAAATGGCCCACCCGCGACCGCCGGCTTAAACGCAAGCTGCAGCTTCACGACCGCATAATATTTGACGTGCTCAATCCTACCACTGTCGACAAGATGCTTTCGGCGTCGGAAGTAATTGAGAAACTGCTCTCCATGCCGCCCGACGATGACCGTTATCTCCGCTACAAAGGGATGAAGTTTACCCGCGCAGCCTTGGAGAGGGCTAAGTTTCTATACGCCCTTGCCATAAACAAATATCTTCATACGCGACTTGGTGACGAGCCATTTCCCGACAAAAAAGAGGAGGAACCATCGGAATGGGTTGACCTCGGCGGCCTCCCACTCACGAGAGCCGCACTGCAAAGAGCTCTCGAGAGCGACAGCATAGAGAGCATGGAGGGAATTTTCGATGAGGCATATGCCAACTACCGCGAACTCGAAAAAGCATGGATAGCCACACGCTTTGAAGAGAAATGGCGCAAAAGCCCTGAGATTGTGGCAGAATACTCGTCGGAGTTCGACAAAATGATTGAGGAAGACCGCAACCGCTATCTCGAAGATCTCAACAGCCAGAACTCGATGCTGGCACTGTAATTAATACGACATATTGACATATTGACATATTGACACTTATCAAAAGGCAGGGCACTGAAAAAGTCCCTCTAAGGTAAGCTCGCTTAAAAACTATCGGCACAT
>CAJTYC010000064.1 GCA_910584185.1 uncultured Muribaculaceae bacterium | reverse complement strand
CATGTCGTTTTTTTATGCCCTTATCTCATCAATCATATACTTGCGAAACTTAAATGAAGTAATTATAGAGCGTGTCTGCTATCGGGTCGCTCAGCAGCAATAGCGGAAAACATGCGTTCACAAAATATCCAATCATGATGGGCAGATAGCAAGCGTAAGCCTGTATCTTCATGCCCACGCTCCAGCTTCGGGCATCGAGCGTCTGCTTCATCGAGAAATACCCGAGCCATTGTATCACGCCTACCGCAAAGAGTATAATGCCCATGTCGGCACCTCCCACTATATGCCACAGATAAAGCAAGCTGCTGGCGAAAAGGCAGAGTAGCCCTATCGTCACAGGGCCGAGTATAACAATATGAAACTTATCCTTGTATTCCGGTCCTTTATAAGGGCTGGCGGTAGCCCCGTTCTTCCTTGTTGATCCGGAAGATTGCGAAGAGCTTTTTGATGGGTCGGGAGATGCTGCGCCCGAAGATGCAGTGGCCGACGAAGTGGCGCCTGAAGATTTAGGCTTTTCGAGGCCAATGTCATAATCTGTGAGCGTGCAAGTACCCACGGCTATCGCTATGCAGTAGAGACATGCCCTCAGGGCATCCTCGTTTTGCCCCTTATATCCGCTGATTATTTTGTATATGCGCTCGTAGGTTTTCTCTTTCTCGCCTTGCAGCGCGGCGAGCGATGTCACGTAGCCATTGCGTATGCACCGCTTGAACTCATCGCGCAGAGCATACTCTTGTGAAAACGGAAACGTGTCAGACAGGATATTCCAAAAACGCTGCTCATAGAGAGTGCCGGTGCCATATTGGTCCACAATGGCTGTTACCGTGTTGATAAGCCTGATATACTGATTCATGATGTTTGTCCGTTACAGGGGTAGGGGAGTGACAGCGAATTGTCCGAACACTTCACATGCGGGAGAATCCCTCATGCAAAAATACAAAAAAATTTACAAAAAATCCCGCAAGAGGGAGTGAGTCTCTCTTGCGGGATGCCTTGAATCTTTAAACGGTTTATATGAAAACCGGTATGCTGTATGTTTATGCGAACGCATGTATCGACATGTCGGTGAGCCATATCCAGAGCGGGCAGAAACCGATGAAGAGGATCACACTCAGCGTAAGCGATGACGTGCCGGTAGCGACATATGTGTCGTACTCGTCGGCGATGATGATACCTGAGAATGCCGGCGGCAGAGCTGCTGCCACTACGAGCATCTTAAGATTGAGCGGGTCCATATGGAAGATAAGACCCAAAATCAGCACCACTGCGGGCATCACGATCATCTTCATGATAGAGCCGAGTATAGCCTGCCAGTTTATCTGAATCTTGATAGCTGCCAATGTGATACCAGCCGAGAACACAGCCATTGATGCATTGGCCTTAGCGATAAGATCGAACGACGGGCTCAGATAGTCGGGCCACGGAATTCCGACAATCACCCAGACCACAGCCAAGATAGGTGCCCACGCCACAGGCTGCTCCAGGGCGTGGAGCACAGGCTTCCAGGCACTCTGTTTCTTCGTGCTTCCGGGCTGCTGCTTCTCAAGCGAGGCATTCATCAGCGAAAGTCCCACCGGTATGCCGATGGCGTTGACCACGATACCGACGATTGCCACGACAAGCGCCACCGAAGGCGATGTGCCGAATATTGGCTCCAGCACGGCAAAGCCGAGGAACCCGATTGTAGGCGAACCGCTAATCAATGCGCTGACGGCCGCATCTGCACCGGTGTTGCTCTTGAACATCCTGAATACAAAGTAGACAAGCATGAAACATGCTATGATACCTACGGTCGAGACGATGGTCAGCTTGATGTCGGCCACAAGGTCGGCACGTGAAGCCTGCACAATCGATACGAACAACGCAGCCGGCAAAGCATAGTCGAGCACCACCTTATTGAATTTCTTTGCGTCGTCGCCCGTGAAGACACCCTTCTTGCCCGATATATATCCGGCCAGCATCACCACTATGATAGGCACAATCGCATAAAGGATTACGTGTGATATGTTCATAATGATTCAATTTTTTAATTAGTAATTTCTTTAATACTTTCATTAGCTTTTTCAAACTTACTAAAAAATATCATGGCAAGCAATCAAAGATGGCTGAAAGTAGAAAAAATAAAGTATCGAGATTCCACAGTGGCATCTCGATACTTTTAAAATTAAGATTACACCGTATAGTCAATAAGCGGGGTGGGGTTGAGGTAGCCGATATGGCCGCTCTCCTTGCCCGAGTCAGCGGCGAGCTGCACATCGATAATCGTAGGCTTGCGCGATGCTATCGAGGCCTCGAGGGCACTCTTCAGTTGGGCGGGAGTAGTCACGTAATAAGTGTCTGCCCCGAGTGCCTCTCCAAACTTGTCATAGCGGGCATTGATGTCGAGTGTGGTAGGAGCGGGGTCGCCATCGTTGCCGGGGTTAACGCCCACACCATTGTAGATACCGCCGTTGTTGAATATCACCACCGTAACCGGAAGCTTGAACCTGCATATCGTGGAGAAATCCATACCTGAAAATCCGAAAGCGGAGTCACCCTCCACAGCCACGACACTCTTGCCGGTGGCCACAGCCGCACCGATTGCCGAGCCCATACCCATGCCCATGATGGCCCAGGTGGCGCAGTCCACGCGGTGACGAGGCAAACTCATGTTGACAGCATCGCGGGTATCATCGAGCGTGTTGGCACCCTCGTTCACCAATATCACATCGGGGGTGGATTCCAATACCGGCTTGATTGCGCTGAGGGCAGTCCAGTGATTCATCGGCTCTGCAGTGGCAGCGGCTTCAATGCGAGCTGCAAACTTGGCATTCTTCACCTTGGCCTCGGCCTGCAGCGAAGTCACCCAAGCCGGGTCTGCCTGCATCTTGCGCGATGCGAGAGCGTCGAGCAATGCATCGAGCGATTCACTCATGTCGCCGACCACCGGAGCGGCGATAGGCACATTCACATCAATCTCCTGAGGCTCCACATCGAGTTGCACGAACTTGATGGAGGGACTCCATTTACCCTTGCCAAACGAGAGCATCCAGTTCAGGCGGGCACCAATCACGATAACCACATCGGCCTTCTCCATAATTGTAGACCTGCATGAAAGTGCACTGAGCGGCCCGTCGTCGGGCATAAGTCCCTTGGCCATCGACATCGGCAGATAAGGTATATTATACTTCTCCACAAGAGTCTTGATCTTGTCGTCTACCTGAGCGTATGCCGCACCTTTGCCGAGAAGAATAGCCGGTTGCTTGGCCGATGCTATGATATCGGCAGCGCGGTTTAAGGCCTCCTTATTAGGCGAAACAGGGGAGTAGAGGTCTACCGGAGTGTAGAACAGCTTTTCCGCCTCGCTCGCATCCATAATCTCAGCGAGTGCAGGTGTCGTCATATCGATATATACGCCACCGGGACGTCCGCTCACTGCGGCGCGATAGGCGCGGGCCACTGCCGATGGAATATCCTTGGCATGGCTGCAGCGGAAAGCCGCCTTCACGAGCGGTTTCGCCGTGTTGAGCTGGTCGAGCTGTTCATATGTGCCCATGTTCATGTCGACCATCGTCGGGTCTGATGCTCCCGATATCTGAATCATCGGGTAGCAGTTTACGGTAGCGTTGGCTGTGGCCGTAAGGCCATTCATGAAGCCAAGAGAGGAGACTGTGAGCAATACGCCCGGAGTCTTGGTCAGATAGCCGTGAGTGGCGGCGGCCATGCCGGCCTGCTGCTCATGGCGGAAGCTTACATATCTTATGCCCACCTTCTGCATGGCATATGCAGCTTCAGTCACCGGAATGCCTACGAGTCCGTAGACGGTGTCGAGGTTCATGCGCTTCAGCGCCTCGGCGAGTATATACATGCCGGTCACCTGTTCCGGAAATTTGGGTGCGGCTTTTGTTGTGTCAGTCATAGTTATTTAGTTTTAGGGAGAGGTTCTGTAGTTCCGTTCTTTGCCATCTCGGCCTGCTGTTCGGCAGTGTATCCGAGTGCGGAAAGCACTTCGGCAGTGTTGCCGCCGAGTTCAGGTGCGGGTCCGTAGGTAGGCTGATAATTCGACATGGTGAACGGGCAACCCACAGTGACGAACTCTCCGATTTCGCCACCCTGATTGATTTTTACGAGCGTGTTGCCATCGTAGAGCGACTCATCGCTCATCACCTCCTTGGTGGAGAGCACCGGGCCGACAGGCATCTCTGCCTTGCTCAGCAGGTCAGTGATTTCGAACTTAGTCTTGTCGGCACACCATGCACCGATGCGGGCGTAAATCTCATCTTTATGACGGTCACGTGCGTCAGCAGTGTTGAAGTCAGGGTTAGTCAGCCAATCCTCGAAGCCCATGGCCTTGCATGCGAGTTCGAAACTCTTGGCATCACGCTGCAAGATGATGTATACGTAGTTGTTGGCATCAAGTTCGGAGTCAAGGCCACCGGCGGGTTTGCACTTGTAAGTCCAACCTAACACACCGCCACCCTCGATGTTGCCGCAACGTGGCACACAGTCACCGAACTTGCCGTTAGGATACTGCGGGAACTGAGTCAAGTAGCCGGTCTTATCGAGCGTGAGCTGGTCACGTGTCTTGATACGGCAAAGGTTAAGGCAGGCATTGTGCATGGACTGATACACGTAGCATCCTTCGCCCGTCTTCTCGCGCTGCACCACAGCCGCGAGCAGGCCGATGAGAAGGTGCATGCCGGTGTTGGAGTCACCAAGCGCCGCGCCCGACTGCGTCGGAATGTTATACTGGCCGTCATACCATCCGGTGGTGGAAGCTGCGGCGGCAGTAACCTGTGCGATAGGCTCGTATGCCTTCAGGTTTTTATATTTTGATGATTCCGGGAAACCCTTGATTGTGCCGTAGATGCAACGGGGGTTGAGCTGGTGAACCACTTCCCAGCTGAAGCCGAGCTTATCCATTGCGCCCGGGTGAAGGTTCTCAACAAAGATATCGGCCTCCTTGATAAGCTTGGTCAATACTTCCTTGCCGTCGGGGGTCTTCGCATCAAGTGTGAGAGATTTCTTGTCAGAGTTTAGCTGTAAGTAATAGTAGCTCGGAAGGTCAGGGTTGAACTGGAGTTCCTTACGGGTGGCATCGCCAACGCCCGGACGTTCTATCTTGATTACTTCTGCGCCGAGCCATGCGAGCATCTGGGTGCAAGAGGGTCCTGACTGTACTTCTGTGAAGTCTACTACTTTTAAACCTTGAAGAGGTGCTGTGTTCATAATGATTGTGTGTTTTTCGTTCTGCCACGGGGGGCAGAGCTTGTTAATAAATGTTTTTCGCAATTAAAACACCCTTTCACCTCAAATTGTTTAGCAACAGGTTAAAATTCATAAAATGCAGAGGTGATTCAGTCGGATATCGGCCGAATCACCTCTGCATGATTTATAATCCATGTTGTGTGCGGTTGTTACACTCCGTGTTCCACGTTGTAGACCTCGGTGAGCATTTCGCGCAGGTCGCGTGTGTCATGCAGTTTCACGTTGCCGTGCGTCATGAGCATCATCTCCACTCCACTTTGTTCGGCACTATATGGAGGCTGCACATAGTTGATGTCCTCGCGCAGCTTGAAGCCCTCTCGCTCGTAAAATGCGATGCGACGGCGGGCCTCATCGGTCTCCGGTTTCTCCACCTCAATCAGGACATTCTCGCTCACCGTCTTGAACAAGTGGTGGAGCATGTCTCTGCCGATACGCTTACCCCTGAACTCGGGGTTGACAGCGAAGTGCTCTATATAAACATAGCCCTCGAATGTCCAGTATGTAAGGAAGCCCAGGAACGGCCCTTGCATCTCAGGGTCGCCGCTTCGGTCGTCCACTGCGAAGCCGTGAAACTTGCCACCTTTCTCCTTTATAAAGTTGGCCACATGTTCGGCGCTCTTGTAGAGCCGACGTTCATTCTCCGGAAATGATGAGTTATACAGTTCAAGAAAATGAGGATAATCCTTCTCGTCAAGATTTCTGAATTCCATAATTTGTGTGTTTTTATAGTTTTTAAAATTTTGAACTATCAGGTTTCCGACCTGACTTTTTTGCATGGCCGTTGTGCAGCTTGATCGACGTTATTATGATGCAGCATACCGTTGTGAGCACATTGGTAATGACGAGTGGGATATTGCTCGTCAGAATGCCTTGCACAATAAAGAATGCCCCACCAAAACCCATCAGCATGAAAGTCGGCAGAGCGATGCTGTCTGTATGGCGAGTGCGTATGGTGTGTATTGCCTGAGGCAGGTATCCAAACACCATGCAGATTGCTGCCGCATATCCAAATATGTCTGTCAAGATTTCCATCTTATGAGAGTTTATTGAAGTAGCTCTTATTTGGAGATTGACCGCAACGCCCTGGCGAGCTGATCGGGGCAGGAGGTCGGTTTGGTTTTGCACAATATGCCTTCCAGGCGGTCTATCACGTCTTCAACCTTCATACCTTTCACGAGTGCCGATATGCCTTGTGTATTGCCGTGGCATCCGCCTTCGAATGCTACATTCTTCACAATGCCATCTTCCACTTCAATTTCTATGCTGCGTGAGCATGTGCCTTCTGTCTTATAAACAAATTTCATCTCATTAAGTTGTTTCGGGTTATTTCAATCATCGAAGTTGTTCAGGAGGTTCTTTCAACTTCATTGTGAATTTACAAAAAAATATCCAATTGCAAACAATTCCATATTCAAAATTTAACAGTCCGGTGGCATGTCTCCGCCGGGTTGCGGTATACGGCACAGTCTATTTCATGTATATTTGCAGAATGGTGCAAAATTAATGAATGCACGTTTAATCTACAATCTGTATATACTTGTAGCTTGCAAGTCTACAATGGTTTATGCCCCGGATAGACTATAAATAGACTCCGGGGCATATACTTTGATTGTAAATAGGCCGGCAATTGTGCTATCATTTATTCTTTAGCTCATCTTTCGCCGTATCCTGCTTCTTGTGCTTGAACGCATTCCAAAGTATATAGGCGAGGCAAATGGCGAAGAGTGCATAGCCCGCCCAACTCAGATATTGGTTATATTCCTCCACTTTATCGAAGAGCATGTTGGGGTCTACATGTAGCGAGAGCCAGTAACCCAACGCTCCGAGTATAGCATTCCATATCAATGCGCCGATGCCGGTGAATATTGAGAAGGTCAGCAGGTTCATCTTGGCGAGACCTGCCGGCAATGATATAAGCTGACGTATAACCGGAATAAGTCGCCCTATGAGTGTGGATACGGCACCATGCTTGTCAAAATATTTCTCGGCACGCTCCACCTTCTCACGGTCAATGAGCATAGCGTGTGCAAACTTGGTATCGGCAAGTCTATACACCACCGGACGTCCCACCCAGAGAGCAAGGAAATAGTTGATGTAGGCTCCGACAAGTGCGCCAAGCGTTGCCATCACAACTACCATGTATATATTCATTTCGCCGCCGATGCCATAATTTGTGCATGCCAAATAAGCGGCCGGTGGCACCACAAGCTCCGACGGAAACGGCACGAAGCTGCTTTCCACCACCATGAAGAGAAAGACAAACCAATAGTTGGCATTTTGGATAAACCATTGGAAGAAATCAGCGGCAAACCCTCCGTCGCCGGAGGCCGCCAACAATATCATATCAAGCATTACTTAGTTTTTGATTTTTTAAAGTTTTTAAGTTTAGAGATTTTTGAGTAGGCGAATACGCTCTTCTGCATCTTCCTTGCCGAATATGTAACTTCCGGCCACAAGTGCATCTGCGCCTGCCTCGGCAAGGCGTGCACCTGTCTTGTCGTTTACACCGCCATCTATCTCAATTACGGCTTTCGAACCGGTCTGCTCTATCAGACGACGAAGTTCACCGATCTTTTTAAGCGTATGCTCTATAAATGGCTGACCCCCGAAACCGGGATTGACCGACATCAACAGTACCAAATCAAGGTCTTCGATTATATCTACAAGCGTGCTGACCGGAGTGGCCGGGCAGAGTGTCACACCGGCTTTCATTCCTGCACGGTGTATCTCCTGCACGCAGCTGTGCAGATGAAGACAAGCCTCCTGATGCACGTTCATAATCTCTGCACCGAGGTCGCGCACTTGGTTAATCCATTTCTGCGGTTCTACTATCATCAGATGCACATCGAGCGGCTTGGTGCATTCCTTGGCAACACATTTTACCACCGGAAATCCAAATGAAATGTTCGGCACAAAGACACCATCCATAACATCTATATGTAACCAGTCTGCCTCCGAACGGTTAATCATCTCCAGGTCCGGACGCATATCGGCAAAATTAGCCGACAACAAAGAAGGTGAAACGATCATTTTAATGAATAATTAATAATGAATAATTAATAATGAATAATTAATAATGAATAATTATTGCAGAATTCCTAATTCCTAATTCCTAATTCCTAATTTCCAATTAGATTCAGGAATTCATCTTCTGAGACTAAGGGAATTCCGAGCTTCTGGCATTTCTCGAGTTTAGCGGGCCCCATGTTTTCGCCGGCGAGAACAAATGATGTTTTCTTTGAAATACTCCCCACATTCTTGCCACCTTGCTGCTCTATAATATCCTTATATTCATCGCGGCTGTGATGGCTGAATGTGCCCGATATTACGATAGACTTGCCGGCAAGGGCAGTGCCTGCCGGTTCGAGTTTGTCGGCGCTGAGTCCCATCTGCACACCCGCACGTCGCAGGTCGGCGATGTTCTCCACATTTACAGGCTCGCGTAAATAATCGTAGATGCACTTTGCAATAATCGGACCGACATCGGGTATGGCTGTAAGCTGCTCGAGTGTCATCTCCATGAGCATGTCCATATTTTTAACTGTATGGGCAACACGCTTTGCCGTAGTCTCTCCCACATTGGGAATTGAGAGTGCATATATGACACGTTCGAACGGCACTTTCTTGGAATCTTCAATACCTTTGATTATTCGCATGGCGCTCTTTTCGCCCATGCGGCCAAGCACTTCGAGTTGCTCTTTCTTCAGGTCGTATATCTGACCTATGCGGTTCACGAGGCCGGCTGCGTAAAGCATCTCAGCAGTTTCCTCGCCTATGCCGTCTATATTCATCATGCGGCGCGCGCAGAAGTGCTCTATGCGCCCCGTAATCTGCGGACGGCATCCATACTTGTTGGGGCAGCACCAGGCCGCCTCTCCAAATATCCGCACCAACGGCGAACCGCATTCAGGGCATGTGCGCACAAACACCACCTTCTTGGCCTCCGGCTTGCGCAGTGACTTTTCGACTCCCGTGATTTGCGGTATGATTTCACCTGCTTTCTCCACATAGAGGTTGTCGCCTTCATGTATATCGAGTTCGTCGAGTATGTCGGCGTTATGCAGCGAGGCCCGTTTCACTATCGTGCCCGAGAGCTGCACCGGCTCCAAGTTGGCCACCGGTGTCACAATGCCCATGCGTCCTGTCTCGAAGCTCACGAAGCGCAGCGGCGTGCAGGCGCGTTCGGGGTTAAACTTGAACGCCACAGCCCACCTCGGCGACTTGGCAGTATAACCGAGGTTAAGCTGCTCGCGCAGCGAATTGACCTTGAACACGAGCCCGTCGGTAGCCACCGGGAGTTCCTTGCGATGCTCATCCCAATATGCTATGTAATCATCAATCTCCTGAAGCGTGTGCATCTTTTTCATTGCCTTCGACACTTTGAAGCCCCATGTGCGGGCAGCTTCCATATTGTCGTAATGGTTATCGAAGGGGAGATTGTCGCCAAGCAGATAGTAGAAACGTGCATCGAGATGACGGCGTGCCACCTCGCGTGAGTCCTGCATCTTGAGAGTGCCTGAGGCGGCGTTGCGCGGGTTGGCAAAGAGCGGCTCTTCGTTGTAGGCTCGCTCAGCGTTGAGCTTCTCAAACACCTCCCACGGCATAAGTATCTCACCCCTGATTTCGAACTCCTCAGGCCAGTCTCCCGGCTGCAATTGCAACGGAACGCTGCGTATGGTCTTCACGTTGGCCGTAACGTCATCGCCTTGGGTGCCGTCGCCGCGCGTCACAGCCCGCACCATGCGTCCATGCTTGTAGGTGATTGAGATGCTTGTGCCGTCAAATTTCATCTCGCCCACTATGCTATAGTCAGCCCCGCCGAGTGCCTTGTCGATGCGCTTGAACCAATCGTCCACTTCATCTACGCTGTATGTGTTGGAGAGAGACATCATAGGCCGTTCATGCACCACATGCTCAAACCCCTTGCTAAGGTCTGAGCCCACACGCTGCGTGGGCGACAACGGGTCGTGATATTCCGGATGCTCGCTTTCAAGTTTCTCCAACTCTTTGAGGAGCATGTCGAAGTCCTTGTCGCTTATTTCAGGCGCGTTAAGCACATAGTAATTATGGTTGTGCCTATTAAGCTCGTCGCGAAGTGCCTCGATACGTGTTTTTATCTCATTCATTGATATAGGGGTATTTTATGTCCCAAAGAAACAGAGCCTGCGGCGGCATCGATGTGCCGGCCGAGCATCTGTCCTTGAGGTTTATTATGTCGCTGAAACCCTCAGCGGTGAGTTTGCAGCGTCCCACTTCCACGAGTGTGCCGACCACGGCCCGCACCATGTTGCGCAAAAACCTGTCGGCTGTGATTGTGAAGACTATTCCGGGCACTCCATATTCGTTGTGCCATTCATCCCAATGAGCCTCCGTGACGCGGCATATGTTGGTCTTGGAGTCACTGTGAAGCTTGGCAAACGATGTGAAGTCAGAGGTTTCGGTGAGTAGCCGGGCGGCTTCGTTCATCGCCCCCACGTCGAGAGGGGAGGGGGAGTGCCATGAGCAGTGGCGCAGGAAGGGAGATTTTTCGAATGTCACGAAATATTTGTAGGTGCGTGAAGTGGCGTCAAATCTCGCATGTGCATCATCATGCACATCGATTATCTCTTGCACGCATATTTCGTGTCCGCAGAGCCGGTTGAGTCCTATCAGGAATCGCCGTGGGTCATTGAGTGCCTTGGCGACGGTATCACTCTCCACATCAAAGTGGGCATACATGACGCGGGCGTGCACACCGGTGTCAGTGCGTCCGGCTCCGGTCACTGGCGTCTCTGTGCGCATGATTGTGGCGAGAGCCTCCTCGAGTGTCTGCTGCACACTCGTGTCGTTGGGCTGACGCTGCCAGCCATGAAATGCACCTCCGTCGTACGACAATCTCAGAAACTTGCGCATCAGTCTCGTTCCAGATAAGTAGATCCGTAAAGTCCCGACTTGTAGTTGTTGAGAAATTGGCGTCCTTCCTCAGGGGTTATCACACCCTTCTTCATACTTGCGGTGACCCATGTCTCGAGGTTGCGTACAAGTTTCTTGGGATTGTATTCCACATAATCGAGCACGTCGGCCACAGACTCGCCGTCGATTACCTGCGCTATCTCGTAACCATCCTTGGTAAGCGAGATATGCACGGCATTGGTGTCGCCGAAGAGGTTGTGGAGGTCACCGAGAATTTCTTGGTATGCTCCTACCAGGAATACTCCGATATAGTAAGGCTCATTGGCTTTGGGTTCATGCAGGGTGAGCGAGTTAGAGCAGCCGTTGGGCGACACGAACCTGTTGATTTTACCATCGGAGTCGCATGTTACGTCCTGTATGGTGCACTGGTGCGTAGGCTTTTCATCGAGTCTCGATATAGGCATGATGGGAAACATCTGGTCGATTGCCCATGAGTCGGGGAGCGACTGGAAGAGAGAGAAATTGCAGAAATATTTCTCAGGAAGCATGCGGCTCACCTTGCGGAGCTCTTCGGGCGGATGCTTCATGCTTCGGGTTATGTCGTGCACGTCGCGCGCCACACTCCAGAAGAGTTTCTCGATAGTGGCACGTGTATGCAGGTCAAGAAGTCCGAGACTGAAACGTTCGAGGGCTTCCTCGCGTATCTGCAATGCGTCATGCCAATCTTCAAATACACGGGTTTGGTCTATCTTGTCCCAAATGTTATACAGTTCCTCGGCCAGTTCGTGCGGATTCTCACCGAGTGAGTCGTCATCTTTCCATATCGGAAGTTGGGTGGTCTCCAGCACTTGGATAATCAGCACGGAGTGATGGGCCGTGAGCGAACGTCCGCTCTCGGTGATTATATTGGGATGTTTGAGTCCATTTTTCTGACATGCGTCTACAAGTGCCGACACCGAGTCATTTACATATTCCTGTATGGAATAGTTCATCGAGTTCTCGCCGCTCGACGAGCGGGTGCCGTCGTAGTCGACTCCCAAGCCTCCACCTATGTCGACAAACTCTATATCGAATCCCATCTTGGAGAGCTGCACATAAAATTGCATTGCCTCTCTGAGTGCATTCTTGATGCGGCGAATCTTGGTGATCTGGCTGCCTATATGGAAGTGTATCAATTTGAGGCAATCCTGCATCTTGTTTTTCTCCAGATAGCCGAGGGCATCAAGGAGTTCGCTTGAGTTGAGTCCGAATTTGCTGACGTCGCCTCCCGACTCTTCCCATTTGCCCGAACCCGAACTGGTGAGCTTGATGCGTATGCCGATGTTGGGGCGCACGCCTATGCGTTTAGCCACCTGGCTGATAAGGTATAGCTCATTGATTTTCTCGACCACAAGAAATATGCGTCTGCCCATCTTCTGCGCAAGCAGTGCAAGCTCCACATATTCCTCGTCCTTGTAACCGTTGCACACCACTATCGAGTTTTCGTGTGTGTTTACGGCAAGCACCGCGTGGAGCTCCGGCTTCGAACCCGCCTCAAGCCCTATGTCATATTTGTTGCCATGGCTGACTATCTCCTCCACCACAGGGCGCATCTGGTTCACCTTGATGGGATAGACTATGAAGTTCTTGGCCTCATAATTATATTCCTCTGCCGCCTTGCGAAAGCAATTTGAAATCTTGCGGATACGGTCGTCAAGTATGTCGGGGAAGCGCAGCAGAAGCGGTGCCCCGACGTCGCGCACCTGAAGCTCGTCCATCACCTCCTTGATGTCCACGGCGTTGCCTCCTTCTTTGGGAGTTACTTGCACATGTCCTTTCTCATTGATAGAGAAGTATTTCAGACCCCAACCTTGCACGTTGTAAAGCTCAGTGGAGTCTTCAATTCGCCATTTTCTCATTTACTGTTTTTTATGTATAAGAGCCTGTTGAGGCTATTTCTATTTTGGGTTAATTGAATGGTAGTGACTTTGTCACTTGTCGTTTGTGCTACGTCCGAGCAGTTCCACGCGGTCCACGATTATCTCTGTGACGCGGCGGTGTATCTTGAATTTGTCGTCAAATTCGCGGCTCTTCAGCCTCCCCTCCACATAGAGACGCGTGCCTTTGCGTATGTATTTCTCGGCCAGCTGGGCGTTTTCACCTCCCATCACGAGGCGATGCCATTCGGTCACTTCGGTGCCGGTGGCGGCATAATAGTCGTTGGTGGCCAACGACAAGAATGCCACGGCTCGCCCTTTCTCCGGATATCTCACATCCGGATCACTCCCCACATATCCTAACAATATAACTTTATTTACCGACACCTTGTTTATGTATTATAAAGAAACAAATCAGTATTTGTCAAAGTCGATTGCCTTAAGATAAAGGCCGGTCTTCTCGTGCAGGCCGAACATCAGGTTCATGATATGCACAGCCTCACCGGCACCCCCTCTCATGCGGCAGTCGGCCACCACGGTGAGTGTTATGCTGTCGGCATCCTCTTTGTCGATTGATATGACGCACTTGTCGGTGCCTGCCACTTCGCTGACTCCCACCTGCTTTGTGGTGACAAATGCAAAGCGGTGGTCATCATAGCAGTCGTAAAGCTGCACGGCCTGCTCCACGAGCAGTGGGCAGCGAAATTTGATGCGCATCAATGCGCTGCGGCGTGCCTCCGACTCATGCACTGTTATCTCCACTTTGCCAGCGAAGCTGCGTTGTGTCTCCGATATGTATTGCTTGATTTCTGTCTCGGCTTTCGGTATGGATGTCTCGCTGATTATTGTTTCCGGTGCATCCACATATATGTTGATAGTGTCCTGGAGCAGCAGGTGGGTGGCAAACGGATATAGTGCCACAAGTGCCATAGATGCGAATGGCATAGGCACGACTGCTGCGTGCGCCCCTCTCACCAATTGTTTGCGGTTCATCTCCGGCAGGCCGTAGACACAAGTCTCATCGGGCAGCGTGGCCGACGAGGCCCCGAATACAATCATCTTTGGTCCGTTGCCGGTGAGGCTCGACTGCAAAAGCGGATGCACATTGATTGCCGAGGCATCGGCAAATACCACATGCGCATTCTGCAGGTCGGGATGAGAGGAAAATTGCATGTCAATCTCTCCTATCAGACCATGGTGCGCATCGGTGAGCGGTATTCCGTCCAGTCCGTTGGCCTGCGCTCCGGTAATCTCCACTTCCGGGTGCATGGAGAGTATACGGATAAGCTCACCGCTAAGTGGCGTATCTGCGCCAAGTATCACTGTGCGTATCATTTTAAGTGGTGTTTTTTGTTGAGAGGGAGCAATTGACTGAAGAGCTCCATGGCCTGTTCGTGCGTCACATCTTCACGAAGCACCGCAAATATTGTGTCGCTTCCGGGTATTGTGCCTAAGATTTCAGGCGACTGGCTCATGTCTATGTCGTATGCAAGACCGGCTGCATATCCATTGCGTGTCTTTATAACCGCCATATTGCCGGAGAGTTGCAGAGATATGAAGCCGCTTTGGAAGTTGGGCGACATGGCCACGCCCCCCTTGGCAAGCAACTTGTCTTTGAGTGTGTTGCTGTCGGGCAATATATAGATATAAGTGCCTCTGTCTGTTGGCACCTTGGTGGTCTTGAGCATCTTGAGGTCGCGCGAGAGGGTGGCTTGCGTCACGCTGAATCCTTCTTTTGCAAGCCTGTCGGCAAGTTCTTCCTGACTTCCGATGCATTCGTT
Organism: uncultured Muribaculaceae bacterium; assembly: GCA_910584185.1. Taxonomy (GTDB): domain Bacteria; phylum Bacteroidota; class Bacteroidia; order Bacteroidales; family Muribaculaceae; genus Lepagella. Next base: position 260 of record CAJTYC010000064.1, on the reverse strand, counting down.
CTTTATCAGATCCACCATAAGGTCAATCCTGTCTTTCCTATTCTTCATGATGGTATTTTTGTTGTTCTTCTTTCGCAGGCTCCAAGTCGCGGGCAATTATATAAGGTGATTTGCCTAAATCATGCGAGCTTGCGTAACTTGAGATGTATTGTTGACTTAAGAGCCCATCTCATAAAAATTTTGCCCATAGGGGTCGCAGAGTTGAGTCGCTTTTAGTGCCTGACTGTAAGGCGCAACCTTTCGGTTGCAACTGAAAGTCA
>CAJTYC010000063.1 GCA_910584185.1 uncultured Muribaculaceae bacterium | reverse complement strand
CCCGGTGGCTTCGCGTCGCTATGAAGTCGCGAAGCCACCGGGAGGGAGGAGCCTCCGGCGACGACAAAAAATAATGTTAACTACTTGCGGAGCAACTTAGGGGCGCGGAAGAGGAGTCCGAACGATATGCCGAAGTTCCAGTTGCGCGAGGGGTAAGAGAGGTAATTACCATATATCGAGATGCTCACAAAGGGGAAATTATAGACCGCTGCGAGTTCACCTAAAAATCTCACGGGGCGCATCCAACCCTGATATGAGGCTGTATTGTTTGGCCCGTTGTCCTGAAGATGACGGACCGGCACGTATGCATAGAAGTCACCCCTGATTTGCAGCGAGCGAAGCGGCATCCATATCGGGATCATACCCACTGCGGCATAATTGTCGGAGCGGAAGGCGAGGTTGAAATAGTTTTGCGTGGCGGGTGTCGGTGCAAACGCAATGGAATGCATGAGCGTATTGGTATAATTCTGGTCGAGCTTCTGCAAAGTGGCGGCCCCGGAGGCATATGCCCCGAGCGCGAAATTCTTGTTGATCGGGAAGTAATGTTGCCACATGGCCTCTATACAGGCCACCGGACGCATGTGCCACGGGCGCGACAATGTTTTATCAGCAAAAGACTCGAACCTGGATCTCTGCAAGCTCAAATCCACATTGACATACCATTTCGAGCCGCTGGATGGATACATCTGGTTATTGAGCGAATTGGCTTCCACTCCTGCGCGAAACACCCCCACACCATATTTCAACACATCGCGTCCCGCCCTTGCCCCTTGGTCTTCGCCGGGGAAGTATGAGTCGGATATATAACCGGCCGCAAGGCTCGTATAGCCCTTCATCTTTCGGCCTATAGCCCATACATATCCGGCCCTCAGATAATTATCGACCTCGGTGGTGAACATCGGGTCGGAGGTCTGATAGAATAGCACCTCGTCGGCATAATATTTCTGTCGGTTCAGCACTCCTATAATTTCGAAATAAGATGGTGTGGTGGTGCGCATGGCAAACCTTGCCCGAGCCATGCCGGCATAGTATGCCTGCCCGAGCCATGCGTTGAGCGATATATCGAGCGAGTTAAGTCCGAGGGTGTGGTAAGCACCTGAGAAGAAAAGCATCGAATTGGTGCTCGTGGTCACGTATCCACCCACAGCGAGGGTCCATGGCCTTCGTGGTGTGGCCTCAAGCAGCAGCGTGTTGTTGCCGTTGCGTCCAAATTCGGCCTGGGGCAACAGATTGCTGAGCGAGCCGTCGGTGACTGCGCGGTAATAGGCATCAACAGTGTGAGGCATACCGAACTTACCCGGCTTGTCGCCGGTAAAGAGATATGTGAGATAACGAGCCTGACTACCCTCTACACCCTTTACGCTCACCGAATCGAACATCAAAGCCGGTGTAGCTGCGGCAAACTTGGCACGTCGTGCCTGAACTTCTTCTACCGACACCCTCGTCTTGAGCCGCGACTTGATGGAGTCCACCATCTCCATGCCCGTCTTATATCCTATCTCAAAGATTGTCTTGGCCTTGTTGAACTGCAACACGCCGAAATTCAACACTGGCACCTGTATCTTCACACCCTTGTCGGCCGGAAGCGAATAGTCATTGTTTTGGATGATCATATCCTCGAGCTGACTGTACATGTCGCCACGGCGTGGCTTGGAGTCAGCACCCGACACCGAGACTCCGATGATAAAATCAGGATTGAAGTCCTGCTCCATCACATTGACCGGGAAATTGTCGTATATGCCGCCGTCATAAAGCAAAGTGCCGTCTACCGATATCGGCTTGAAAACCATCGGAAAACTCATCGATGCCCTCACGGCATCGCCCAACGAACCGTCGCTGAAGACCACTTTATGCTTGTGATATACATCAGAGGCAACGCATCTGAAGGGCACGAAGAGGTTATTGAAATTTTCGTCGCATTGCTCAGTGTAAGGGCCGTAAAGATTGAGAAACTCAATGTTCATCGGCAACGGGCTCACGAGATTGGTCGGTATAATCTCCTGCGTTATCTTGTGCTTGCGCGAAAAGCTCAAATTGAACGATACCCATTTGGGCGTGGGTATAGGCTGGTAGTAATACCATAAATACTTCTTGCTTATCTCGCCTCGCGACCACTGCAAGAAACTCTCCGAAGTGAAAAACTTCAGCATCTTCTCGGGCGACCAGCCGCAAGAATAGAGGCTGCCGACTATTGCGCCCATGGAAGTGCCGGTGACATAGTCGATAGGTATGTCGTTATCTTCGAGGGCTTTGATAACACCTACGTGGGCGATACCCTTTGCCCCTCCCCCACTCAGCACGAGGCCCACGCTCTCGCGCTTCGCGATAGTTTCGCTCTTTGAGATGCTGTCGCGTCTCGTGATGCTCGCGCGATTTGAGATGCTGTCAGATGTATGGACAGGCTCGGATATAGAGTCAGGTTGCTCCGACGCGGCCATGAGCAGCGCCGGGACAACCGATAATAAGACAAAAAAACTACGAAATGACATAACAAAGCAATTCGTTGATAGTGGAATAATCGGTGGCGCCAAGCAGCTTCGGCATCAAAAATGTTATATCATCATAATGCACTTTAGCATTTTGTGTCACCTTTATCTAATCAACACGCTTGTAAATGTATTTGTTGTTTTCACACCTCGTAAAAATAGAACTTTTTCTTCACGGTCGTCGGCATAGGCCAATTACCTTTTGTTCCGTTTGTTCTTTTTTATCGTCGCCGGAGGCTCCTCCCTCCCAGTGGCTTCGCGCCAGTACTATTCTCGCGAAGCCATTATTCATTATTCGTTATTCGTTATTCGTTATTCATTATTCGTTATTCATTATCTTCGGGAGCGGGATTTCTTGCTGTGTCTTTTTGTGCTTGACGACTTTGAGGTGGATTTCTTGGTCGATGAGGACACCTTCGACTTCTTGCTTGCCGTGGATGCTTTTTTCACCGAGTGGGTCTTAGGCATCTGTACACCCTCCTGCACAAGCTGCTGCGCCAACAGGTCTGCATCCTTGTAATTCTCCTTGGCTGCCTGCTTGAAATATTTCAGTGCATTCGACTTGTCCTGGGGGAAGCCCTGGCCATCGCGCAGCATTATGGCCAGCTTGTAGGCGGCTTCCGTCACACCTCGGTCAGCGGCACGCCAATAGTTTTCGGCAGCGATACGCTTGTCTGCAATAAGTCCTCGCCCCTCGTAGTAGCAATCTGCGAGGTTAAGGAGTGCCTTCGGGTGGCCGTTCTTTGCGGCACGACCATACCAATAGGCGGCTTCCACGTCATTCTGACGCACACCGTAACCCTCGTGATAAAGGCAAGCTATGCGGTAGCGGGCCTCATTGTCGCCGTCGGCAGCTGCCTTGGCATACCAACGCCAAGCCTGATTGACATCCTTCTTGGCGCCGACGCCGGTCAGGAAGCAATCGCCCACTATTCGCTCGGAGAAACTGACTCCCTTTTCGGCCAGGACTATGTGATCCTTGTAATCATCAGGAGACACCATAGGCATCTCACTGCGTGCCAGTTCGGCATTTGCACTTGCGGCCACCATCAGAAGGCCGCCCATAACAATTGATTTAAGACAGGTTATATAAGTTAATTTCATTTTCATCATATGTTCTACAATAGAACGCGCTGAGCACGATTAAAATTCGTCATATCACAATAAAAAATGTTAATGACCGCAGCCATTAACACTTTTTATATCAATAACTATTAAGTACCCGCTCAGATTAAAAGCATACCATCCTGCGGGCATCTGAATGGCAGCTTTTCCACCCGCTTCTCAGTTACAGAGTGGTTACTATGCGCCTTCTAATCGGGCGGAAAATCAACCATCCATATACTCACATTATAGTATGCTTTTAATCTGAGCGGGTACTTATTTGCAGGTTGCTGGCCTGCACTCGTTTATTCCTCCTTGTCGAGGAGAGCGATCTTCTGTTCGAGTTCCTTTATGTCTTCCTTGATACGCTTCACCTTGTTCTCCATATCGCGCAGCATAGAGTTGCCGGCCGACGACTTGATGCTGAAGAAGCCCATATTGTTTTCGATGGTCTTGAGTTCATTGCGGCGGCTTTCGCATACGCGCATCAGTCTGTCGCGTTCGCGGCTTACCTTCGTGCCGTCGCCCTTGATTTCGGAGACACGTTCGCGGAAGTTAGACATGCGCTGGCGAGCCTCGCGCTTGTTGTATGCATCATAGAGGGCATCGCAAATCTCGCGATACTCAGCAAACACCTTATCTTTCAGCTTAAACGGCACAAAACCGATTTCCTGCCATTCAGCCTGGAGGGCCTTAATCCGGGGCATCACCTCAGCACGCTCGCCATCCTTGGGAAGCTCTGCGAGCTTGGCTATAATGGCACGTTTCTTCTCGAGGTTTTCATTCTCCACAGCGTGACGCTCCTTGTTCTGGCGCTTACGCTCATCGAAGAAGAAATTGCAAGCTGCGGTGAAACGTTGCCAGAGAGCATCGCTGAGCTTGCGGGGCACACTGCCAATCGACTTCCACTCAGCCTGGAGCCTGACGATCTCGTCGGTGGCTTTCTTAATGTCTGCAGACTCTTTAAGAGCCTCAGCTTTCTCACAAAGGGCAGTCTTCTTGGCGAGGTTCTCGTTGAGTTCCTCCTTTGCACGGTTGAAAAACTCAGTCTTGGCAGTGAAGAAATCATCGCAAGCCTTGCGGAAACGGGCATAAAGGGCGGTGTTTGCCTTGCGCGAAGCGAAGCCGTAACCCTTCCACTGCTTCTGGAGGTCGATGATGCGGTCGGTCAAGGCATTCCACTCAGAGAAAGTCTTCAAGCCATCATAAGAGATGCTCTCGATTTCCTCGCAAAGTTTGTTCTTAGCCTCCTCGTTGGCCTGCTCCTGAGCCTTGCGCTGCTCGAAATAGTCCTGATGACGCTTATTGATAACGGTAGAAGCCTCCTTAAATTCATTCCATATCTCCTCGCGGATTTCCTTGGCCACCGGGCCGAGGGCACGCCACTGGTCATGCAGACCCTGCAGTGCACGGAACGAAGCGACGGGGTCGCTGACAGCCACAAGGGCCTTGGCCTCCTCTATCAGCGCACGTTTGGCGTCAAGATTGCGCTTGAAGTCGAAATCGCGGAGCTCCTTATTGATTTTGAGATTATCGTAGAAATGCTCCACCACACCCTGGAACTGTTTCCATATGTCGGTTTCGGCAGAAGCGGGCACATCCTTTATTTCCTTGAAGTCAGCCTGAAGCTGCTGGAAAGCGGGATACTTAGTATTGACATTGTCGATATCGCCGGCGATCTCTTCCATGCGGGTGATAATCTCCTTCTTCTTCTCGAGGTTTTCTGCACGACGAGCTTCCTCAGCCTCCAGATATGCAGCGCGGCGGTCCTTGAAATCTGCATAAAGCTGCTTGAACTCATTTTCGACCACATCGGGCTCGGCGGAGAAATCAGCCGGGTCATTACCCTCCTCCACAAACTTCTGGAGTTGGTCGTTGGTCTCACGTGTCTTAAGGTTGAAGAACGCCTGCTTCATGGCAGTCACCTCGCGGTGGGCTTCCATATTGCCGGCCTCAAGGATTGCCTTGAGTTCGGCGCAGAGTTCCTCTTTCGACAATGAGTGAATGCGTCGGATATCATCTTTTTCCTCTTCCGAAGTTTCGATAGCGGCTTCTGCATCTGCATCGTCGTCAGCTTTTGCATCGGCTGCGGCGGCAATGTCGAGGGCCGGCGATTCGGAAATCACGCATTCATTTACAGATTCTGCCACTTCGGGCGCGGGGGCTGCAGCTTCGGAGAGTCCGGCTGCTTTTTCAAGCTCGTTCATAATAGGATTTATGAGTTATATTACGCATCTACAGCGCGGCGGTCTTCCCTGCATATGGTGCGCCGTTGTAGAAACAATTGCCAAATTTATAATAATTTATTCAATTTGCCAAAATTTGAGTGTATAAAAGGCAAATCGAATCATTTTCGGGGTCATTTAGGCTCCACCACCTTCATTGAGATGACACGCACGTCCTGCTTGGGGCGGTCGGCTGCACCGGTCTCTACATTCTGGATTTTCTCCACGACATCCATGCCTTCGACCACTTCGCCAAACACGGTGTAAGCGCCGTCGAGGTGAGGTGTGCCGCCGAGTTCGGTATATGCTATGCGCATCTCCTCGGGGAGTGGTTCATCCTTAACGTTGGCTTCGGTCAGCTCGATAAGTTTATTGCGGAGAGTGTCCATGCCGGCACGGTCGCCGGCGGCGCGGAGAGCCTTGAGTTCATCCATATGCTCCTTGACGAGGGCATTGAAATAATTCTGCTTGCGCTCATTGTTGGCACGCTGTTCCATTCGGTCGAGCATGCGCTTGTCTTGCTTTTGGCCGGTCACGATATAGAACTGCGAGCCGGAGCTGCGGCGTTCCGGGTTAACCTGGTCGCCGGTGCGGGCAGCCGCCAATGCGCCATACTTGTGGAAATGCTTCGGATAGAGAATCTCAGCCTCTATGGTGTAGCTCGGGTCGCCGGCTCCGAGCATCGTGGTGCTGTCGGCGGTCTTCGAGTTTGGGTCTCCGGTCTGAATCATGAAATCCTTGATGACGCGATGAAACAGCACACCGTCGTAATAACCCTCCTTGACGAGCTTGAGGAAATTGTCGCGGTGAGCGGGGGTGTCGTCATAAAGTTTCACTTTGATGTCGCCCATTGTGGTCTTGATATCAACCAAGGGCTCAGCGTTGGCGTAAGTCATTGCCATTATAATCAGTGTTATACAATAAAATATCTTTTTCATCATCTTTCTGTTTTGCCTGCTGCGGGGTGCACATCACATGGCGTTGCCTTCGGGATGCACCCTCTTGTATATACGGCGGAAGTTATCGTCGGTAGCGTTGAGCTTGTCTACATTCTCCTCATAATCGTCTCCCCATATGGCCTTAAGCAGAGAGCCTATGTAGCGGCGCTCGCGGTCGCGCTCTATGGCACCCTCGATAAGCTGGCCGAGCCATGGCTCGAAGCGCTCGCGGTCGATGGCTGCGAGATAACGCGCTGTGCTCGCGAGAAACTGGCCGGAAACATCCACCTCGCGCATCCTTGAAATCAGCTTGGCCATCTCCTCGCCGCACGTCTCGCAGTTGTCCACAATATATTGATATACCTCCATCCCCTCCTGTTCAAGCTTTTCCTTGCTTGTCTGCTTGATGTCAGTCTCTTTCATAAACATTAAGTACCCGCTCAGATTAAAAGCATACCATCCTGCGGGCATCTGAATGGCAGCTTTTCCACCCGCTTCTCAGTTACAGAGTGGTTACTATGCGCCTTCTAATCGGGCGGAAAATCAACCATCCATATACTCACATTATAGTATGCTTTTAATCCGAGCGGGTACTTATGATTAAATTTTCGATTGGGTGCCTTTATTGCAAACAAGCTAACAATATGGCAATCAAAGTTTTATGCATATCGCAAACAAAGATTGCAATAATCGACAACCGTTCAAGCCACAAAAGTAATAAAATTTTTCTTAATTTTGCACTGCAATAAGCAAATAAAGATGAACGAGAGCAAATATAAACCTACCGACAAGGAGGCCGGCGAGCATATACTTATAGTCATAGGGCGTCAATATGGGAGTGGCGGGAGGCGCATAGGCAAGATGCTTGCCGAGCGTCTCGGCATAAGCTACTACGACAAGACCTTGCTCAACAAAGCTGCCGAGAAGTTGGGCTATTCGCAGAAGATTTTCGACTCTAAAGATGAGAAAAGGCCGTCGCTGTTGCGCTCCTTGTTGTCGTTCAATTATGGGTCGCCTACTGGTCAGATCACCGAGGCCCCGATGAGCGACGAAAAACTGTATGAGTTTCAGAGCAACGTGCTAAGGGAGATTTGCCGCAAAGAATCGTGCGTGATAGTAGGCAGGACGGCCGACTATGTAATGAGAGAACATCCTCGCATGGTGAGCCTCTTTGTGCATGCTCCGTTGGAGCACAGGGGAGCCGCCGTGCTCGCACGCGAAGATGCCAAAGACCTCAAGGAAGCGATGACCCAGGCAAGCCGCCGCGACCACGACCGCCGCGACTACTACAACTACTACACCAACGGCGACCGCTGGGGAGAGGCCGACAACTACCACCTTACATTCGACTCATCGCGCATATCAGACGAAGCGATACTGAGCGCCGTGCGCTCGATGCTCGGCATGGAATGAGCACAGATCCAGCTTCAGATGTGGAATAAACGTTTGCAGAAACCGACAAAAAGTGCTAAATTTGCAACACGAAGGCAGAAATGTGGTCTGTCGCTTCATGGATAGACATGAAGAGGAAAGTCCGGGCAACGCAGAGCACCGCATTTTCTAACGGAAAGCCGGCGGCGACGTCGGGGATAAGTGACAGAAAATAACCGCCCGTGGCAGCGATGCACACGCGGCAAGGGTGAAAAGGTGGGGTAAGAGCCCACCGGCCGGCATGGCGACATGTCGGGCCGCACATCCTGCGGGTTGCAAGGTCAAGTATACCGGCAACAAAGGGCTGCTCGTCCATTGTCGGGGGGTAGACTGCTAAAGCGCGCCGTGCAAACGGCCGCTCAGATAAATGACAGACACTCGCGCGACGCAGAGTCGCCGAGCACATAACCCGGCTTACAACATCTCTGCCACCTAAAAATTTGCCCGACGCTTGCAAAAGCGCCGGGCAATTTGTTATATCTTAAAAACCGGATAGGGCTAATAAGGCTAAGTAAAAAAAGAGACCACTATGAATATAGACACCAAGCAGACCACCACTCCCGACAAGGATTCGGCAGAGCAGCCGGCATCTGCCCCCGTTACGACCGCCGAGAAGCAAGGATTCTTAGGCAAGTTAGTAGACAAATGTATTAATGCCTACAACTATGTGATGGATGGCGTATGGAAAGATCCACGCAGCAGCATGAAGGTGCGCATAGTAAAGACGCTGAATCTCACCTTGTCGGCATTCTTCAACTCATCGCTCCAGATAAGGTCGATGGCCCTGACCTACAGCACCGTGCTGTCGGTAGTGCCACTGTTGGCTCTGCTTGTGGCTATAGGCCGAGGGTTTGGACTCCAGGAGTTAATCCAGACCGAGCTGTACAAACTCTTCCCCTCCCAGGCGCAGAGCATCGGCACTGCGTTGCAATTTGTAGACTCATATCTCAGCACTGCGGCTCAGGGGGTGTTTGTGGGTGTCGGCATCGTGATGCTTCTCTGGACTGTGATATCGTTGCTCTCATATATCGAAGATACGTTCAACAATATCTGGGGAGTGCAGGCGCAACGCACCATGTACCAGAAACTCACCGACTACATCGCGATATGTCTCATCATACCGGTGCTTCTGATATGCTCTTCGGGTATATCGGTGTTCATGTCGAGTATAATACAAGACAACTTCAACGTGCCTATACTGGCTCCTGTCTTTAACTGGACATTGGAGATTGCCGCGCCGCTTCTGCTTGCATGGCTCGCCTTCACGCTCAGCTACTACCTGATACCCAACACGAAGGTGGAGTTCAAATATGCCGCCATATCGGGGGCGCTCGCCGCCATAGCCTTCCAGGTGCTCCAGATGCTATTTCTCAACGGCCAGATATATGTGTCGAAATATAATGCCATCTACGGGTCGTTTGCCTTCCTGCCATTGATGCTCGTATGGCTTCAGCTCTCATGGCTCGCCTTGCTCACGGGGTGTATGCTCGCCTATTCGATGCAGAATGTTTTCACCTTCAATCTCATGGGCGAAGAGTCGAAGATCAGCACTCGGGGCTGGCACTTTGTGTCGCTGATTATAATGGCAGTGGCATCCAAGCGATATAGCGAGCACGAGAAGCCATACAGCGAGCAGGAACTTGCCGTGGCCTACTGCCTGCCTATACGCATTGTAGGGCTAATCATAAAGAAACTCACCGAGGCGGGTCTGATATATCACGTGGTGATAGATGAAAGCACCAAAGGGATAATACCGGCCATAGAGCCGGGCGAGCTGACGGTGGCGAAGTTTCTGGAGAAATTTGACAAGCAAGGCGTGACCGACTTCATACCCGACTTCAAGAACATCTATGCCCGCATGACCGGTCAGCTCGAGCCCGACTTCGACAAGGCATATGAGCAATTCGGTTCGCTTCTCGTAAAGGACATAGAACTGCCGACACCCGAAGAAATAAGGGAGCAGATGCTGATAGATGCACGTGGAAAGCGAAAAGGATGATAAAAATTTGACAAAATATAAGACATTTGTTGCATGTTGCAAAACATGTTGTTGATTTCGAAAAAATTATATAATTTTGTGATGACACATACCGAAAGCAGGCATCGTTGATCACGAATCTCCCCTTATTGCGGCGCGAGATTTCTCGCCAAGCACATCTCTCTTCAAACACACCGTTTGGTCACGCTCTACTACCCAAGATGGTCACTTCGATATTTGAAAACATTGTATAAAACATTGTATAATGTATATACCATAAAAAAACTTTTTAACATCACAGCATATCATGAGTTATCTGAAATTTGACAAGAACCTTATGATCAACCTGGAGCAATCGTTGCCAAAGGAGATGCTGCGCACCAACATGTCGGGAGCCTATCATTGCACCACTATAGTGGGTTGCAACACGCGCAAACAGCATGGCTTGCTTGTGATACCGATTCCGGAGATGGACGACAAGGCACACGTGCTGCTGTCGGCACTCGATGAATCGGTGATACAGCATGGCGCATCATTCAACCTCGGCTTGCACCAATATGGCGACAACGTCTTCAGTCCGAATGGCCATAAGTACATCCGCGAGTTCACTTGCGAGTCAGTGCCTAAACTGACATTCCGCGTAGGCGGGGTCATCATGACCAAGGAGAAAGTATTTATTTCACATGAGAACCGGATTCTGATAAAATACACGCTCTTGGAGGCCCACTCCCCCACGACCTTGCGATTCAGGCCATTCCTTGCCTTTCGCGATGCCAACAGTCTTGTGGTGGAGAACCCCGGCATCAACCGCGAGATTCGCCATGTGCCCAACGGCATCGCCTCTTGCCTCTATGAGGGTTACCCGTCGCTCTTCATGCAGTTTAACAAGGAAGCCACATGGGTTGACGACGGCCATTGGTATAACGGCATAGAATATTATAAAGACCGCGACCGCGGCATACCTTATAAGGAGGACCTCTGGGTGCCCGGATATTTCGAGCTTCCAATCAAGAAGGGTGAGTCGATAATCTTCTCGGCCTCTACATTCGAGACCGACCCGGCCACATTCGTCTCCACCTATGAGAACGAGCTAAAGATGCGCACTTGCCGCACGAGCTTCTTCAACTGCCTTAAGAATGCCGCCAAGCAGTTCTATGTAAAGAACGAGCATGGCATGTATATCATGGCCGGCTTCCCCTGGTACAATGTGCGCGGTCGCGATGAGCTTATCGCTCTGCCGGGCTGCACCCTCGCCATTGACCACGAGGAGGATTACCACGCTATACTCGGCAGCTTCATGAAAGCCTTGCGCCACTATGTTGAGACCGGTGAGAAGGACCGCGTGATACGCGAGATTGATCTGCCCGACATACCATTGTGGACACTCTGGGCCATACAGCAATACAAGCACTTCAATGATGTCAACAAATGCCGGGAGCGTTATCTCGAAGATGTGAAATGGCTCGTGGAGAGTATACGCCAAGGCAAGGTGACCAACCTCAATCTCGAGGATAACGGACTCGTGACAAGCGAAGGTGCAGAGAAACCTGTCACTTGGCTGTCGGCATCGATAGATGGGCACCCCATCATACCACGTACCGGCTATATATTGGAGTTCAACGCGCTCTGGTATAACGCGCTGAGATTCCTCATCGAGTTGCTTGAGTCGAATGGTTTGGAACCTGAGTATGCAGACCAACTTAAGGAGTTGTCCGACCGTTGCGGCAAGTCGTTTGTCGATACATTCCTCAACGATTACGGCTACCTGTATGACTACGTGAACGGCACATATACCGACTTGGAGGTGAGACCCAACATGGCTATTGCCATAGGCATGGAGAACTCCCCTCTCGACCGTCGCCAGCGCAAGAAAGTGCTCGACTTCTGCACCCGCGAACTGCTCACCCCCAAGGGCCTGCGGTCGCTCAGCCCGAAGAGCCACAATTACCGTCCGGTATATGTGGGCAATCCTACGGAACGCGAATACACGGTGCATCAGGGTCCTGCACGCCCGTGGCTGTTCGGCTTCTATGCCGACGCTTACTTCAGGGTGTTCGGCATGAGCGGTGTCTCTTTTATCGAGCGTATGCTGATTGGCTTCGAGGATGAGATGTCTGAGGGGTGCATCGGCTCGCTGTCGGAGATGTATGACGCCAACCCACCCTACGCCGGACGCGGTGCAGTCAGTACCGCCAAGAACGTAGGCGAGATATTGAGCACGATACGTGCCGTGAACCGAATGAGCAAACTCTTATCGCAATCCGAATAAACCATGAAAGCACTAATGTTTGGCTGGGAGTTCCCCCCTCATATTCTCGGTGGACTCGGCACAGCCAGTTATGGCCTTACCAAAGGCATGTATAACAATGGCGACATGGAGATAACCTTTGTCATCCCCAAGCCCTGGGGCGACGAGGAGAAGGGATTCGCCAATATCGTGGGGGCCAACTGCACGCCGGTGGCCTGGCGCGATGTGAGCTATGACTATGTGCAGAACCGTATAGGCAAGGTGATGAGCCCCGAGCTTTACTACGCACTGCGCGACCATATCTATGCAGACTTCAACTATATGCGTCTCAACGACCTGGGCTGCATAGAGTTTTCGGGCAAATATCCCGACAACCTCATTGAGGAAATCAACAATTACTCGATAGTGGCCGGAGTGATAGCCCGCACCATACCGTGCGACATAATCCACTCTCACGACTGGCTCACCTATCCGGCCGGCATACATGCCAAGAATGTCACCGGCAAGCCGCTCGTGATACACGTGCATGCCACCGACTTCGACCGTTCGCGCGGCAACGTGAACCCCACGGTGTTTGCAATCGAGAAGGATGGCATGGAGAATGCCGACCATATCATGACCGTGTCGGAGCTGACTCGCCGCACCGTGATAGACAAGTATGGCATCAGCCCTGACAAGGTAACTACGGTGCATAATGCCGTGATTCCGCTGAGCGACGAGCTGGTTAACCTGCCCCGCCGCGAGAAGAAGGATAAGGTGATTACATTCCTCGGACGTATCACGATGCAGAAGGGTCCGGAATACTTTGTGGAGGCCGCCGCCAAAGTGCTTCAGAAGAACAAGCACGTGCGCTTTGTGATGGCCGGATCGGGCGATATGATGGACGCGATGATCAAGCTCGCGGCCAGGCGCAACATAGCCGACCGTTTCCATTTCACCGGATTCCTGCGCGGCAAGCAGGTGTATGAAATGCTTGCCGATTCCGATGTATACGTCATGCCCTCCGTGTCCGAGCCATTCGGCATATCGCCGCTTGAGGCAATGGAGATGGGAGTGCCGTCGATTATATCGAAGCAGTCGGGATGCGCCGAGATTCTCGACAACGTAATCAAGACCGACTATTGGGATATAGATGCAATGGCCGATGCAATGCACGCGCTGACTACATACCCCGCCTTGCATCGCGAGCTTCGCGACCGAGGCATAGAGGAGATACATGGCATCACCTGGGAGAAGGCCGGCAAGAAGGTGATCGACATATATAAGAGAGTTATCGCTGACAGAAATAAATAACCACAATCAATTTCCGCGTAATCCAAGCCTATTGGCGACATCATTACGCCTCATGGCAGTCGCGGAATTTACAACAAGCCAAAACGAACAAATGAAAAATATCTGTTTTTATTTCAAGATTCATCAGCCTTTCAGACTGAAAAGATACCGCTTCTTCGATATCGGCAATGACCATTATTATTATGACGACTTTGCCGACGACGAAATAATCTCCCGCTTGGCAGAGAACTCATACCTGCCGATGTGCGACACGCTGCTCGACATGATTCGCGAGACCAACGGTGCCTTCAAGTGCGCTATCTCGGTGTCTGGCACCGCCTTGGAGCAACTCCAGCTCTATGTGCCGGAGGTGATTGAGAAGCTGAAGCAACTCGCCGACACTGGCTGCGTGGAGTTTATCGCCGGCACATACTCGCACTCGCTCTCCTCGCTCGAAGACCCCGAGGAGTTCATGCGCGATGTGAAGAAGCAGATGGTGATGCTCAAAAACACGCTCAACGTCACTCCGAAAACATTCTCCAACACCGAGCTGATATATGACGATGACATCGCGATGCTCATCAACGCCATGGGTTTCAAGAGCTGCCTCACAGTGGGTGCAAAGCATGTGCTTGGCTGGAAGTCGCCAAACTACATCTACAAAGCTGCAACTGCCCCCAACTTGAAGATGCTGCTCACCAACGACAAGTTAGGCTCTGACCTGTCGCAGAACTTCAACAATCCCGAATGGCCTGAATATCCGCTCAACGCAGATAAGTATATGGACTGGATTGCTGCGCTCCCCGAGGAGGAACAGGTTATAAACCTGCATTTCAGCATGGATACGTTCGGCTCGTTCCTGCCTGCATCCACGGGTATTTTCCTCTTCATGAAGGCACTTCCCCGCTTCGCCGCCGAGCGCAACATCGTGTTTGCCACACCGTCGGAGGTTGTGTCGAAGATGAAGGCTGTAGGCGAGCTCTCAGTGCCATATCCGATGTCGGGTATCGACGAGGCCCGCGACGTGTCGGCATGGAAGGGTAACGGTTTGCAGAATGAAGCTCTCGGCAAGCTCTACGGCGTGGCGGAGCGCGTGAGCCTTTGCGACGACCGCCGACTGAAGCAAGACTGGGAATACCTGCAGAGCAGCGACCACTTCTACTACATGAGCACGAAGAACATGGCCGACGGGGCTTCGCACGCTGCATTCAGCCCATACGATTCACCTTTCTCAGCGTTCACCAACTACATGAACGTACTGGCTGACTTCCTGGTACGCGTGGAGGAACAGTATCCCGAGAGCATAGACAACGAAGAGCTGAACTCCCTGCTGCTGACCATCCGCAACCAAGCAAGCGAAATCAACTCGCTCAACAAGGAGGTGAAGACCCTACGCGCCAACATCCTCAACGACGACACCCTGACAGTGGTAGAGCACGAAGAGGTAGTGGCAGCCCCAAAAGCTGCCGCCGAAGCAAAGCCAAAAGCAAAGCCGGGTCGCAAACCCAAGGCAGCAGCAGAGTCCAAGGCAGAGATGGAGCCCAAGGCAGAGACAGAACCAAAGAAACCGGGGCGCAAACACGGCCGAAAACCCGCAGCCAAATAAGGACAACACCCTGTTAGCACTATGGAGGGACGATTTGGAAATCGCCCCTCCAATTTTTTGTTGCCACGTGTAGACAAAACATTAATTTGACCTTGAATGCACGATGTAATGGCAATTTCCAAATCGCCTACATTTGGACCATTATGTAAACGGCCCAAACTCCGCGAGGCAATTTTAAGCGCTAAATATACCTTTGCTG
>CAJTYC010000062.1 GCA_910584185.1 uncultured Muribaculaceae bacterium | reverse complement strand
GTGCCGATAGTTTTTAAGCGAGCTTACCTTAGAGGGACTTTTTCAGTGCCCTCTATTTTTTTGGAGGTGTTGTTGAAGAAAAACAGGAAGTAATTGTTTAGACCAGTAATATAACTTCCTTTGTAGATTTGGTGGCAAAATGTCTCGGTGTCGCGAAGCGAATTTCCTTTCTTTCCTTTTGTTCCTTGTGTGATAATTGTTTTGTGGGTTTAACCCTCTTCCTTTTTTTACGAAAAATCGAGGGAATCCGGAGAAATTGCAGCAAAGATGATACGGCTTTGCAGATTTTGGCTTATATGCGCAAATTTTTTATTAATTTTGTAGTTTGATAGGGGAGTGGGGCTATGTAAAACGTTATTATAAGCAAGTAAGACGTTATTATAAATATGAAGAATATCCGAAATTTCTGCATTATAGCGCATATTGACCACGGCAAGTCTACGCTTGCCGACCGTCTGCTCGAACGCACCGGCACCGTAGCCGCAAAGGATATGGAGGCCCAGGTGCTCGATGATATGGATCTTGAGCGAGAGCGTGGCATCACAATCAAAAGCCATGCCATTCAGATGGACTACGAACTCGACGGTGAGAAATATGTGCTCAATCTTATCGATACCCCCGGGCACGTCGACTTCTCTTACGAGGTGTCGCGTTCTATCGCGGCCTGCGAGGGGGCTCTGCTGATTGTTGACGGTTCGCAGGGTATCCAGGCTCAGACAATCTCGAACCTATACATGGCTATCGACAATAATCTGGAGATAATCCCGGTTATCAACAAGTGCGACCTCGACAGTGCCAAGCCCGACGAGGTGGAAGACCAGATTGTGGATTTACTCGGTTGCGATCCCTCTGAAGTAATCCGAGCCTCCGGCAAGACCGGTATGGGCGTCGATGAGGTGCTCCGCGCCATAGTGGAGCGTGTACCGGCCCCTAAGGGAGACCCCGAAGCTCCGCTGCAGGCCCTTATCTTCGACTCGGTGTTCAATCCGTTTCGCGGCATCATCGCATATTACAAGATAGTCAATGGCACTATCCGCACCGATGATTTCGTAAAATTCGTCTCTACAGGCAAGGAATATCATGCCGACGAGATAGGTGTGCTGAAACTCGACATGTCACCCCGCAAGGAACTCTCCGCCGGCAATGTGGGCTACATCATATCGGGCATAAAGTCGTCGAAGGAGGTTCGAGTGGGGGATACCATCACTCATGTCAACAAGCCTTGCGATAAGGCGATAGCCGGTTTTGAAGAGGTGAAGCCGATGGTCTTCGCCGGTGTATATCCTATAGAGACCGAAGACTTCGAGAATCTCCGCGCCTCGCTCGAAAAGCTTCAGCTAAACGATGCCTCGCTTACATTCCAGCCCGAATCGTCAGTGGCACTCGGCTTCGGATTCAGATGCGGTTTCCTCGGCCTGCTCCATATGGAGATTGTGCAGGAACGCCTCGGACGTGAATTCGGAATGGATGTGATAACAACGGTGCCCAACGTGTCATATATCGTTACCGATAAGAAAGGTAACAAAACTGAAGTGCACAATCCCTCCGGCTTGCCTGAGCCTACAGCTATCGACTATATCGAGGAACCATACATACGCGCCACCATCATAACTCAGGCTGACTTTATCGGTCCGATAATGACCCTCTGCCTCGGCAAGCGAGGCGAACTACTCAAGCAGGAGTATATATCGGGCAACCGTATGGAACTGACATTCGATATGCCTTTGGGCGAGATTGTGATTGACTTCTATGACAAACTGAAAAGCGTATCGAAAGGCTACGCGAGCTTCGATTATCACATCCATGACTATCGTCAGTCCAAGCTCGTGAAACTCGACATTCTGCTCAACGGCGAGAGCGTCGATGCACTCTCCACGCTCACGCATGAGGCCAACTCCGTGAGGTTCGGACGTCGCATGTGCGAGAAGCTCAAGGAGCTGATTCCGCGCCAGCAATTCGACATTGCAATACAGGCCGCAATAGGTGCCAAGATTATCGCACGCGAAACTGTAAAGGCTGTGCGCAAGGATGTGACGGCAAAGTGCTATGGAGGTGACATCTCG
This sequence comes from uncultured Muribaculaceae bacterium, assembly GCA_910584185.1. Taxonomy (GTDB): domain Bacteria; phylum Bacteroidota; class Bacteroidia; order Bacteroidales; family Muribaculaceae; genus Lepagella. The sequence continues at coordinate 13,459 of CAJTYC010000062.1, read as the reverse complement.
CGAAAGCGCAAGCTCCTCGAGAAGCAAAAAGCCGGTAAGAAACGCATGAAACAAATCGGCTCGGTAGAAGTGCCTCAGAAGGCATTCCTCGCTGTGCTTAAACTTGACTGACACGCCACAAAGCAGCTGACCTGCCGGGGCGCAAACTTTTGTGAATAGGGGGTGTATCATAATTGTGATACACCTTCATTTTTTGTCTAAAGTTTCTTTTTTTCTTGCAACATTTGATAATTTGTAAAATAAAACATGTTAAAATAAGGAAAGTTGATTATTTTAGCTATATTTGCAATTGTTAAACTTTATTTAGATAATGGACTTAATTTCAAATGTGAGATTGGAGTATAGTTTTCAAGCTGTCAATATTTATTTATATTTATTGACTTGAAAAAATTTTAAGATGTAAATATAATTAGCAAAATAACAACTTTATGATGAAAACACGACAAAAACAGGCAATCGCGGTGGCGTGCGGCATATTGGCCCTCCTGCCCGTAGCAGCCCAGAAAAAAGGTGTATTCAATCCTGAAAATCCCGAGATGTCAAGATTCGTAACCACAGCCACTACCGAAAAGAAGGTAAGGCGGGTCTTGACTGACCCGGTGTCTACACGAAGCATGCGGCATGTCTCCTCGCTTGTCGATGTTACCGATGCTCCTGTCACCACGCGGTCGATGATGCCTGACAGCAAACAAAGATCACCTCAATATGTGCTTGGAGACGGCACCGAGATTTTTGGCTCACTTATCTACTCCAACCAGTGGGTCGGCACTACAGGATCATACGGCATCTACAAGTTCACGGCTTCCGACTACACATTGCCTGAACTTGTATACAATCAGGGTAGTTACGAAGCCAACGGTGGAGGATGTTCCGACGGCACGAAATATTACTGGAATTCGTATGTCTATACAGAGGAGATGGGGTTCACTTTTACAACATTCTGCACATACGATCTCCAGACTCATGAGTTCTCGAAAAATATACTATCGTTTATAAACGAGGGCTTCGACCTGCAGCAGATTACCAATGCCATGACCTATGACCCCACCGAGGGTCGTATATATGCACTTGCCAATATCAAGGTGACCGATGAAACAGGCTGGATAGAACGATATTATCCGTCTTTGTCTGAGATTGACCCATACACCGGATTTGCATCGCCTATCGCGCAGATACCCACGATGATTGCCCTTGCCTCCACTCAGGGCGGACAGTTGTATGGCATTTCGAAGGGCGACGACGCCTCTCTCTATACCATCAACAAGACCACAGGCGACTGCATACGCATAGGCTCCACCGGCATAAGTGCCGACTATGCGCAGTCCATGGCTTTCGACCCGGTGAGCGGCAAGCTCTATTGGGCGGCTGTGGAGTCGAGTGGCCGGTCAGGTCTCTATGAAGTGAACACCGACACCGGAAGTGCATCACTTATTTTCAATTTCACAAACAATGAGGAGTATACCGGTCTCTACATACCTTCCCCCACCGTGGCCGACGGTGCACCCGCAGCTGTCGAAGATATGACCGCAGAGTTCTCCGGCGCCTCACTCACAGGCAGCTTCAAGATTACGGCGCCCGTCACCACAAGCTCGGGAGCCAAGTTGACGGGAGAGTTGACACTCACCATATTGACAGATGGAGGTGATGCCGAGAGCAAGAGTGTCACACCGGGTGAGACAGTCACTTTGTCGCGCACGTTGACCGAAGGTGCACACTCTGTCACCGCCTATGCCTCCAATGCTGAGGGTGATGGTATGCGACGCACGCTTGCCAAGTATGTAGGTGTTGATGCGCCTGCGGCGGTCGGCAATCTCAAGGCAGAAGCGACAGCCGACGGAAAGGCGCACATTTCCTGGACAGCTCCTACAACGGGACGTCATGACGGATATGTAGATCCCGCTCAGCTTACATACACAGTGGTGCGCATGCCCGATGAGGTTACAGTGGCTAATGGTATAAGTGCAACTTATACCACTGACCCCGTCAACGTACCCGCCTCTAATTTCTACTACGTGGTGACACCATATTGCGGAGAGCGTGAGGGTGTGGCTGCATATACAGAGTCAGCTCTTTTCGGTATGGGTTCCAACCTCCCTGTATCGTTTGGATTCGAAAGCAAGGAGGCTTATGATCTCTTCACCGTCATAGATGCCAATGGAGACTGGAATGGTCAGTACAATTGGGGTGGATGGATGTATGGTCCTGAATTCAAATATGCAGCCGACCAGGGCAATTGCGCCGTGTATGGCTACAGCCCCGAAAATGCGGCCGACGACTGGCTGATAACGCCTCCTGTCACAGTGGAGAAAGGTAAGAAATATCGCGTCACATTCGACCTCTGGACTAAAGACGACAAGGAGAGGGTAGAGGTGACCGCCGGCCCGCAGAACACTGTATCAGCGCAGACCGCCATTCTTCCGGCAGCCGATTATAACAATAAGGAACGCATGAATTACTCTGCCGATTTCGTGGCTTCCGAATCAGGCAATTATTATGTAGGTTTCCATATCACGTCGCCTAAGAAACGTTTCTATTGTTTTGTGAGCAACATCGTGGTCGATATTGTGCCCGACTTGGATGCCCCGGCGGCTGTGACCGGCTTGACCGTCACCCCCGATCCCCACGGCGCGGAGAAAGCGGTCGTATCATTCTCTGCCCCGACGCAGACCATCGGTGCACAAGCTCTCACCTCTCTCGAGAAAATCGATATCTATCACGGCAATGATGAGACACCTGTGCATACAGCCAATGTGGCACCTGGTGCAGCTTACAGCTGGACTGACAACAATGTGGCGGGATATGTGGATTACCGAGTGGTGGCATATGCCAATGGCAAGCAAGGCGAAAAGGCCGAGACAAGAGTTTATGTGGGCTGGGATATTCCTCTGGCCGCTGGAAATCTTGCAGTGAGCGATGCAACCGGTGCCCCCGTGGTCACATGGACGGCTCCCACCGGCGGTGTCAATGGCGGCTATATCAATAATAAAGAACTTACTTACAACATATACCGCTATGAAGACAATCTTGAACTGCTTCAAGCAGGTGTGACAGGCACATCATTTACCGACAATACTCTCGATGGTAGCCGCATGCAGCATCTTGTGGCTTATATCGTCACCGCCAAGAGCCCGGTGGGATATAGCGAGGCTGCATCTACCGATTATATCGTATATGGCAATCCCTATGAGGGAGAGTTTGCAGAATCCTTTGCTGACGCTTCCGTAAGCTCCACACCTTGGGTTATGTACAAGCTCAAAGGCAAAGTGCAGAACTGGGGCGTGGCCTCATATGGCACCAATCCATATTGTGAGACTGTAGATGGCGACGGAGGTCTGGCGGTATTCGGCATCGACGGCAGAATAGGCGACGAGAGCTTGCTCGTATCGCCGAAGCTGAATCTGAATTCGTTGTCGGCACCCATGCTATCGTTCTATTTCTATCACAACTATACCGACGAGCATGCCGCATGGGACGAAGGCTTCGAAGATCGACTTATTCCTGAGGTTATGCTTGCTGATGGCTCACGCGAGCCTTTGGCAGAAGCAATATATGTGGATGACCTTGGCGTCGGATGGCTGAAATATACGTTCGACCTCACGCCATATCGCAACCAGCCATACGTCAGGATAGCATTGCACGGCATTACAGCTTGCGAGCAGAGTGTCTGCGTGGATCGTGTGCAAATATCCAATCTAATCAGCAACGACCTCCAGGCTTATGCCTTCACAGGGAGTGGCAAAGTGGAAGGTGGCAAGGATGGAGTCTATAAGCTCACCATTTACAACCGTGGCGCAGCAGATGTGCCTGCCGGTGTATATAAGGTGAACTTGCTCGACGGAAACTCGCAAGCAGCGTCGCTCCCCGGTGTGGCCATAAAGTCGAAAGAATATCATACATTCCTCTTTAATCGTGCTTACAGTGAAGATGAGAGCGGCTCTGTTCACACCATGAAGGGCGTGATAGAATGGGCAGACGATGAAGTGACCGCCAACAATACTTCCGACGAAGTTCGCACGCAGGTTATATTGCCACCCATGCCTGAGGTGCACAGTCTTGCCGGCGAGGTGTCTGACAAGAATGTCAGCCTGAGTTGGAATAAGCCTGACGCTCACGCGGTGCAGGATGGATTTGAGGAGCATGTGCCATTCGCAATTGATGATTTCGCCGGATACTCCATGATAGATGGCGACGGCAACCCGACTTATGGTTTCTCCAATGTATATTTCGAAAACAGTGGAGTGCCGCAGTCGTTCATGATCTTCAATCCGGTTGTGCTCGGCATCGTGGACAAGTCTCAGGCCCTCTTCCCCTATGATTGCTTTGACCCTCGCACCGGCAACCAAGTGCTTGCATGTTTCCAAGGGTATCAGCTCAATACGAAGGGTGAGGCCGTATCGGCTGCCAATGATGACTGGTTCATCTCGCCCGAGGTGTTTGGTGGTCAGACTATTAATTTCTATGCAAAGTCGGCCGATATGATGCAAGGTATGGACAAGTTTGAAGTGCTTTACTCCACTTCCGACACTGACACTCGCTCGTTCAAGTCGTTGGCCGATGTTGTCACTACCGGTGGCGAATGGGAGAAGCATGAGTTCACTCTTCCCGAAGATGCGCGTTATTTCGCAATTCATTGCGTGTCGGAAACTGGTTTCATACTCTTTATCGACGACATGGAGTTTGTGGAGCGCAGGGAGAGCCGCACGGCTGAGCTTACAGGTTATAAGCTCTATCGCGACGGCATTATGCTTGCTGAACTTCCGGCTTCGGCAGTGTCGTATGCCGACAATGCCCTTGCCTATGGCAACTACACTTACCATCTGGTGGCAGCATACAGTAATGGCCGCGAGTCTGCACCGGGCAACCGCCTCACATTGACTGTAGGTAGCCAAGGTGCGGTCAACGATGTTGAGGACTACTCAATCACAATCATGGCTCGCAATGGAAAGATTCTTGTAGAGAATCCTGAGGGTGGCGCAGTGATTGTATCATCAGCCGATGGCAAGACCATTTATACAGCTAAGGGAGTGAGACATTCGGTCGAGCCTGGCAGCGGAGTCTATGTGGTGCGTGCCGGCAAGAAAGCCGTGAAGGTGGTGATTTGATTATAGTCTGACAAAATATACTTGTCAATTATACGTATAGATAGGGGGTGCGAACAACAATCGCACCCCCTTGTATGTTAAAAATTATATATAACCCATTTAATTATTGAAGATATGAATGTCACAGACAAATTTCCCGATTTGCTCGGTTTGGACCAGAATGGAAAGGAACTCAGACTTTCTGATTTTCCGGGCAAACGTTTTATAATCTATTTCTATCCGAAAGACAGCACTTCGGGCTGCACTTTCGAAGCTAATAACTTTAAGGATAATTACAAGACCTGGCTCGATATGGGTTATCAGGTAATCGGTGTGAGCAAGGATTCGCAGAAGAGCCATTGCCGGTTTATCGAGAAGAATGAATTACCCTTCCCTTTGGTAGCCGACACCGACCTCACCCTCGCCAAACTCGCCGGCATAGAAAATGAAGGCAAAGTGAAGCGCACCACGTTTGTACTCAATAATGACGGCACCGTGACCGACATCATAACGAAGGTGCAGACACGCACAGCCTCCGAACAGCTCTTCGCCCTTCTTGACGACCGTTACGATGTCAATCCCGCCTGACAAGTCAGACAAGTCAGAGCTGTCAGACAAGTCCGACAGCTCAGACTTAATCCGACAAAGCTCCTCGATAATCTCTTGCTGTTGTATTTGCATTTCTTCTAAATTCCACATACTATGTCAGTTTTCTACACAGCGCGTAAGACTCTGCGCAATTATGCCAATTCCGGTAATGTGCTTATCGCAGCTACCGCGTTGGCTCTTATCATAGTCAATGTGCCATGTCTCACTGAGTGGTACAATTCGCTATGGACTCATGAACTCGCCCTGCAAGTCGGCTCGTTCAACCTTTTTAGCCATCATGGCCAGCCCATGAGCATTATGGCTTTCATCAACGATGCGCTGATGGCACTCTTCTTTTTTTCCGTAGGTTTGGAAATAAAACGCGAGGTGCTTGTGGGGGAATTATCCTCTTTTCGCAATGCGTTGCTCCCTATACTCGCCGCCGTTGGAGGTATGGCTTTCCCGGTGCTCTTATATTTCCAGATGGCGCGCGGCACTGATTATGCCGGAGGCTGGGCAATACCGATGGCCACCGATATCGCATTCTCGCTCGGTGTGCTCGGCATGCTCGGCAACCGTGTGCCGATCGGCCTGAAGGTGTTTCTAACCACACTCGCTGTGGTTGATGATATTGGTGGTATTCTCGTAATCGCGATTTTCTACAGCTCGCACATCGATGTCACCCTGCTCCTTTGGGCTGCTGCCTGTGTGGTGGTGTTGGTGGCCGGAGGTTATCTCGGCATACAGTCGAAGATGTTCTATGCTTTCTTCGGTACTATTGTATGGTTCTGCTTCCTCAATGCAGGTATCCATCCTACCATAGCCGGTGTTATAGTGGCCTTCACAATTCCTGCCAAACCGGTGTTCGCACCCAAAAACTATGTGAAGATAATCCGAAAGAATATTGGCTATTTCTCTCACGATGACGATGAAGCCTTGAACTCGCGCACCATCCTCGACAAGGATCAGATGAACTGGTTGAAGGAAATTGAATCTGCTTCCGATAAGGTGATATCACCGCTTCAGGATATGGAAGATACGCTTCACCCGCTTGTCAATTATATCGTGGTGCCTCTGTTCGCGTTTGCCAATGCCGGTATATTCTTTGGCGATATGGAGTTCTCGCAGCTCTTCCACGGCATTGCCCCTGCCATAATCATTGCCTTGCTTGTAGGAAAGTTTCTCGGCATTTTCCTCTTCTCATGGGGAACCATCAAGTTAAAATGGGCGCCGATGCCCGATGGTGCCACTTGGGCGAGCCTTGCGTCGGTGGCAGTGTTGGGTGGTATCGGTTTCACGGTGTCGCTCTTCATCTCCAACCTCTCGTTCGGCACGGGAGACCCGGTGCTCTCTATACTGCTCAACGATGCCAAACTCGGCATACTCGTGGCCTCGCTGCTTGCCGGCATACTTGGCTGGGCACTCCTGCACTTCACTCTGCCAAAAGAGGCTCAACCTCAGGAATAGGGAGTGCAGTTTATAAAAAAGAAAGGTTTTGATCATTTTATTCATTTGTGGAGGGGTGCCTTGCAAAATAAGGTAGCCCTCCATTTTTTATGAGCATAATTTTGCGGTTTCCATTTTTTGATTATAAATTTGTATAGAAATTCCATTATAGTTATGTCAACAGTAGTTTATTCACCCAATTTAGAACTCATTCTTATCAATATATCCGGTAAAGACCATTCCGGTGTCACGACATCCCTGACAGAAATATTGGCGCGTTATGGTGCCTCGATTCTCGACATTGGTCAGGCTGATATTCACCACACATTATCTCTCGGAATTCTCTTCAAGACCGACAGCTCACAGAGTGGCAACATCATGAAGGAACTTCTCTTCAAGGCCTCCGAACTCAATGTGAGCATACGTTTCACACCCGTGTCAGTGGAAGATTACGACAATTGGGTGAGCCGTCAAGGCAAGAACCGTTGGAATGTGACAATCTTGGGTCATCATATCTCTGCCGATCATATCGCCAAGGTTACGAAGGTGATTTTTGATCAGGGGCTTAATATCGACAGTATACAGCGTCTCACGGGTCGTATGCCGCTCAATAGCGACAAGCAGCCCATGGCGCAGTCATGTATCGACTTTTCGGTGCGTGGAAATCCTGCCGACCATGATGAGATGCAGGCCCGGTTTATGCAGATTGCAGCCGAGTGTCATATAGACATTTCCTTGCAGGAAGACAACATGTATCGCCGCAACAGGCGCCTGATATGTTTCGATATGGACTCCACGCTCATCGAGACGGAGGTTATAGACGAGCTGGCCATCCGTGCCGGTGTAGGCGATAAGGTGAAGGCTATAACCGAGCGGGCCATGCGCGGTGAGATTGATTTCACCGAAAGTTTCAAGGAACGCGTGGCTCTGCTCGAGGGTCTCGACGAAGGGGTGATGAAAGAAATAGCTGAGAATCTACCAATAACTCGTGGTGTGGAGCGTCTTATGTCGACTTTAAAGATGATGGGCTTCAAGACAGCTATTTTGAGTGGAGGTTTCACATATTTCGGCAATTATCTGAAACACAAGTTCGGATTTGATTATGTGTATGCCAATGAGCTTGAGATAAAGGATGGCAAATTGACCGGCCGTTATCTCGGCGATGTGGTGGATGGACGCCGCAAAGCAGAGTTGCTTCGCTTGTTGGCGCAAGTGGAGAATATCAACATCGCGCAGACAATTGCCGTGGGCGACGGTGCCAACGACCTGCCGATGCTTGCCACCGCCGGACTCGGCATTGCATTTCACGCCAAACCCAAGGTGGCGGAAGCAGCCTCGCAAAGCATCTCGACTATCGGCATCGACGGAGTGCTATACTTCCTCGGCTTCAAAGACAGCTACCTCGACAATCCCTCAGCCTGACAGACTGCAGCGGGAGTGTCACAGGTATGTCCTCTTGTAAAGGAGGGAAACAAGGTCTATTTGGAGGTAGTTTAATGAGAAAATTGTTATTTATATTATTGACAGTTGTTGCAGTGGGCATTGTTTCGTGCTCGCGGTCTCTCACTATATGCAATATTGTTGAACTTTCAAACCATTACGACTGATATGATTACACTTCCAAATGTCGATACGTCAATGATTGCTAACAATCTGACCCCATATGAGCCGACACATCCCGGTTCCCTTATACGTGAAGAGCTGGAGGAACGTAAAATGACGCAAGCCAAACTTGCTGAACAGATAGGTGTTTCTTTATCGCTCCTCAATGAAGTGGTTAATGGAAAAAGGAATATTAATACCGAACTCGCGCTGCTTTTAGAAGCTGCACTCGGCATATCTGCTCATATTTGGCTCGATTTGCAATCTGATTATAATTTGCAAGTTGCCAAGTCTGACGTTTCATTTATGAGGAAACTTGCAAATATACGCAATATTGCAGCGGTACTTTGAGGGTATTCTTGCAAAGGATTCTTCAACGATGCGTTCAGCGTGACACTCGAGGCAAAAGATATATTCGACTCAGCCAAGAGCAACTACAACCTATGCAGCGATGCCGTTCAGATTCAGCAGAAAAACTATTCACAAGGACGCTCCGTGATGCTAACCCTGCAATACCGCTTCAACACCACCAACAACCGCTATCGCGGCACCGGTGCCGGCAATTCCGAAAAATCACGTCTATAATCATCCCAAGATGAAATGCACCATATTTGACCACTATAAAGATTAGAGTCAGCCCCTAAAGGCAAAATTTTTATGAGATGGGCTCTAAATATTTGGTGTCAATGTCAATATCCGGTTGAAATGTGAAATTACATGCTTTCTCTTTTATGGTCGTCGGCGGCGCCTCCTCATCCCCAGTTCGCGATGCACCGTCGCGAAGCCACCGGGAGAGAGGAGCCTCCGGCGACGACTACATAGAAGAAATGCGTCAGCCGATGTTGCATCGCGAACTGGGGGCGAGGAGGCGCCGCCGACGACAATTCAATGAATAATTCAATTTTACAGCGATACTTGAATTAGATGAGTATTCAGTATGTTACATTGTGGTAAGAACTTCCGCAGGCGGTAATTTTTTTTGTGACATTAAAGATTTTTTGTTACGTTTACCGGTTTAAATCGTATCAGTAGTAGAACACAATGAAAAAAGAGGTACTGACATCATCTTATCTTGACATACGGAGCAAATTGCACCGTATCGCCATGAGGCTTCTTCAGAACGATGAGGATGCCAAGGATGCCTTACAGGACACTTTTGAGAAGTTGTGGTCGAAAGATTATATCGAATCCAATGCCGTGGCTCGCAATAAACTGGTGCATGTGTTACGCAACACCTGCATTGGCCGCCTCAGAACCAACCATTCCGTACCTTTGGGATCTGCGGAAACAGATTTTGAAGGTGGGTATGAGACACCGACTGAGGATATGGAGCGGTACGAAATGTTAATCGTAAAAGGATTGACTGAGACCCAGAAGCGTATCTACAATCTCATAACTCACGATTGCCTTGAATATGAGGAGGTGGCCAAGCTGCTTGATATGTCAGTTGAGGCTGTGAGGATGAATATGAGCCGTGCCCGAAAGCGGATTCGTGAAAACATTAAAATTATAGACCGATGAAGACCGAAGAGTTAAATCTGACAATTGATGAACTTGACATACTTTGCCGTCTTTATATGGATAGTAAATTATCAGTCCTGGAGGAAAAAGAACTTGAATATCTTCTTTCTCAAACTTCCTTGACTTCTCCGGCTGTTCGCGAGGTCAGAAGTCTTATGCTTATCGGAGAGTCTAAACTCTATTCATCAAAACCGGCCAAGACGAAGAAACTCGTAAATTGGAAACTCTTTTCCGGTATCGCGGCAAGCATTGCCATATTAGTGTCAGTGGCTTTTAATTTAGTGTCACCCCGTGATTCGAGACAGCCTGACGGACAATCCTCTGTATATGTTGCTGCATATAGTAATGGCGTGCGTCTGGATGGACTTGAAGCTGTAAATGCCACTAATATTGCAATGGCAAAAGCAGATTCACTTATGAAGTATGCCTCTCTGACGGAACATGACTACTTGATGAAAGCCAACGACATTATTTCTCAAACCCTCAATAACTAATACCAGTTTATCATGAAAAAGATTATATTGCTTTTAATATTCTCCATTATATCAATCGCATCTTTTGCGAAAGCTCCCAATCTGCATGTGGAGCAGATGTTCAACGGTTCATACAATTCAAACCCAAGTATTTCTCTCAATATGTCAAAAAGCCCGGAGAAATATTTCAGGGGGTGTACTGTCACAAATAATAAATCTATCCTGAATAAGGTTACAAAATTATTTGAGAAGGATTTGCCTAAGGCAGCTCGTTCGCAAGATTTAATCTCCGACGGCACGCGATTTCGCTCAATGATTATTATCAACAATGGAGAGGAGATATATGTTGGCCTTAGTTATGACGCCAATAATGGTTGCTATCTATTTATAAGTGGCCCATTGAAAGCATTTAAGTAACTCCAAACTAAATATATATGAATGTCATCTGTAAGCTGCTCTTCGGAGCGGCCTTAATCCCTGCGTCCCTTTCTGCCCGTGAAAATGTCGATTCCATTACCGACTTCTGGGAGAAAGAACTCGAATTAAATGAGGTAGTCATTGTGGCAAAACGCCCCGTTGTGAAGCAGCAAGAGGGAAAGCTCGTCTATCTCGTCGAGAATGATCCCTATGTCAAAGGTCTTGACGGTGTCGCTTTGCTTGATCGCGTGCCCCGTGTTTCTGTGAACAATGGTGCGGTATCCGTTGCCGGTAAGGGCAATGTGCGCTATATTATTGACGGCATACTGATGGAACTTGACGCACCGGCTATGTCGATGCGATTGCAGAACTTGCGTGCGGAAGATATTGAGAAAATTGAATTGCTCACCACACCTCCTTCAAGATATTCAGCCGAGCCAAACGTTGTCTATATCTCAATTACCACCCGCAATGAAACTCTCGGCACAAAAGGAAGCGTATATGGTTCGCTGAATCAAGGCGACAAGCTACGCGAATTTTTCAGCGGAAGTGTAAGCCATACCACAAGGAAGGTCGATATGTCGCTCGATGCAAGTGTGTCAAACTACTATACTACCAATGACAACGACATGGAGTATTCATTCCTTGATGGCTCCCCATTCCGCATATCTTCCTCACGGACTAAATCACATCTGTTCGATGCCGGCTTCAATGCCATGTTCAGATACAAGTTTACAACCAATATGAATTTAGGTGTAATCGCGAACTATAATTATGAGAATATTTCAAGCAATGGAACGAACTCCACCGATTATGGCAGTTATACTTCAACATCACAGTCTGTTACAAAATCCCGTCCCAACAACGCTCTGACTGTAACCGGATTTTATGACTGGACTTTCGGCACCAGGGGGGAGTCAATGCAGTTGACCTATAACTACTTCAACCGTCATAGTCCCACATTGTCTGATATTTTCACCTCATACAGTAACAGCACCGATGATTATGGCGTTAATGAAGATGGCAAAACCGATTACTGTTTTCATAGCGGAAAGGCAGACTTCAAATTACCATACAGTTGGGCGCAATTGGAGGCAGGTGTCGCCTATACAGACATTCTCAATTCCTCCGACAACGTTCTGAAATATGTTACAGCCGCAAGTGCTGAATCCAATCTATTTGAATATTCAGAACGAATAGCTGCAGCCTATATCACCGCATCGCGCAGTCTTGGTTCAGGATTCTGGGGTAAAATCGGATTGAGGTATGAATATACATGGACCAAAGGGGAACAAAAGTCCATATCGCAGGTTGAACGCGACAATTACGGACACCTTTTCCCATCAGTCAATCTATCATGGAATAAAAATGGTATAGGTTCATTCAATGTAAATTATTCTATGGGGATGGGACGGCCTAATCTTTGGGAGCTTAATCCCTTCAAATATAACTCAACGACTGATGAATTTGCTGCCGGAAATCCCGCGCTGAAACCGACCATCTATAAAAACGCCGAAATCAACTACTATGGACTCGGAGGATTGTATGCTGTGCTTTACACATCATTTGCTTCTGACGGAATCGGATATGTCCGCAGAATTGATGAGTCGGGCACGATAAGCACCATGCCGTACAATTGCCTCTCCACAAACAAGACCGGACTATACGCCAACTACAAGCGTACATTCTTCGACCGCTGGGAGATGAAAGCGGGTGGTGAGGTTTTTCGTACATACTCACACAGTGATGTCCCTGACTTCAAGATAAAAAGCATGGAGGATTGGTCTGGCAAACTCGAACTCTCAACCAACGTGATGCTCAACCGTCAGAAAACGCTGATTTTCGGTGCGCAGTTCACCCACTTATTCCCATGGAAGCAAAACCTAATCAAATATGAGTCATTCCAACTGTTCAATCTATCGCTCAGATACTCCTTGTTGAACAATCGCCTCAATCTCCAGCTGAAAGCAAATGATATTTTCGGATGGAACAAGACAAGGTCAAAAGAGCACTACGCAGACTACACCATCCGGCAGACGTTCAATGCTCATCCTGCATACGTAATGTTTGGAATAAGTTACAGATTCGGACGCGATAAAGTCAACAGTGTATGGCGACCTTCTAAAGAAGACCAGTCCGGCCGAACAAAATAAAACCCCACAACCATTAATTTTAAGCTAAAAAATAAAGATTCACAGATTTATAACCTGCGAAAGGTGAGTAATCTAACAGTATGGCAAAAGCTCAAGTGTTCATAAATAAGTTTAAAAAACTTCACCCAACTTCAACATCTAATAGGCGTCAAGTGGCTGTTCAGCAGGCTTGACTCTT
>CAJTYC010000061.1 GCA_910584185.1 uncultured Muribaculaceae bacterium | reverse complement strand
AGTCAAGCCTGCTGAACAGCCACTTGACGCCTATTAGATGTTGAAGTTGGGTTAGCAAATCTGAGTGAAATCTTGCTTAGAGAAAAAAGTTCGCCAAATCCAATTATATGGACTTGGCGAACAGTTATTTTAGCCGTTTGAGAGGGCGAAATTCAGATTTGGCAACTTTTTCAGTGCCCTCAACTTAACGCCTTTTATTTTTTCCTCCCGCCTCGCTCCCACTCTTGGAAGACGCACGGCGTGAGTTTTGTATATGCAAATTTATAAAATTTTCGCGATATGACAAAGGGATATGCTTTGCAACATATGTTGGTCGTCGGTGCCTCTTCTTGCCCAGTCGCTATGCAACGTCAACTAACGCATTTATTTTTTGTGGTCGTCGCCGGAGGCTCCTCTCTCCCAGTGGCTTCGCGACGCTGCATCGCGACTGTGGAGGTGGTGGTTAGGAGGTGAGAAGCAACTTATTTCCGTATGATTGTGACGCCGGAGGGGGATATTACTATGTCCATTGGTATGTCGTGCTGTTCTACCGGCACTTCGTCTACAATCTGGAATTCGTAGGCTACGCCTACTTTGGTGGCCTTTGTCGAACCGAGTAGGCGGTCGTAGAAACCTTTGCCACGTCCCAAGCGGTTGCCCTTGCGGTCGTAGGCCACGGCCGGCACCACTATCAGCTCGAGCGTATCTGGATCAACTGTCTCGTTGCCTGTTGGCTCTTCTATATGAAAGGCCCCTAATTCGAGACGGCTCTCCTCGTATGGAAGCACCTCAAGATTCACGCCATTTACACGAGGCAAATAAAATTTCTTCTCTCCATTCCATTTGCGCAGAAAATCTCGTGTCGACAATTCATCCGGAAGCGAATGGTACATCAGAATATGTTTTGCCATTAGGAAAGCTGCAGTCTGCTCAAGCTGCGCGAAAACACGCTCGGCCTCTGCAATTTTTTCAGTTTCGAGCAGCATTGACTTCATGGCCTTTATCTTGCGTCTTATCTCATATTTTTCCATGGTTTATCGTTCTAAATGAGATGTCAATAAATAAAGGACACGTAGGAACTTTTGAAAATTTTTGGAACGCGGAACGCGCCTTTGGCGCATCATGACGCGGAACTGACGCGGAACTTCCTTTTTTGAACGCAGGCGGACATTTCGGGCTTTGCCCTTTATGTGTCGCGGGACGCAAGCGGAACCATGACCCGGTCGAAGTGGAGGTTTTGGCTGCGATAAACTCTCAGGATTCCGCTTACGTTCCGCGAAAGTTCCGCGTTAAGATGCGCCACGGGCGCGTTCCGCGTTCCAAAAATTTTTCAAGTTCCTACTAACCCTAAATTTAGTGACATAGTTACTAAATGATATTTCAACATAAAAAATAGTGGAGCACTGATTGCACTCCACTATTATAACGCTTGCGATACTCAATTAGTTATTGCCGCATCTTAAAATTTCATTTTTTGTTGGGGCCTTGAATTGCTTTGGGTGAGTGTCCCGCTTCAAGTTCGCTGAGCGCCCGGTGCAATGTAGGATCCTGACGATTCAAGATCTCAATAAAGGCGCTGTAACCCACAAGGTCGCGTGCTATGAAGGCCTTGATCTGATTTAGCAGGAGCGCACGAGATTTGTTGATATAGTACCAGCGCGCCGGGAGTCCGCTGCGGGCGGCAAAGTCTACAAAAGCCGTGAGCAATGAGTTGTCGCGAGGAATAACTCGTTCCATGGTGGCAATCGTCTTGTCACCCTTCATCATCGGCCTGTAAGATTCCGCCATCTCTCTTGCAAATTTCTGAATCAATCCAAGATTGGAGGCCTCCACGAAATAGTTGGTGTAGCCCGTCGTATCTTCAGGCACAAAAATGTCAGGCATTATGCCACCGCCGCCATATACCACGCGCCCACCGAGAGTTGTGAATTTCTTGGATTTGTCAAGTTTGATGCTATCTTGCGAATAGAACTCACCGTGGTTGTAGCGGTCGAGTATATCCATCTCATACTTGCCATCCTTGCCACGGGTATATTCCTTCTGGATGCTTCGACCGGAGGGCACGTAATAACGCGCCACAGTGAGGCGCAACGCCGAACTGTCGGGCAGCATGATCTGGTTCTGCACAAGGCCCTTGCCAAATGTGCGTCGGCCAATCACCAAACCGCGGTCGTTATCCTGGATAGCACCGGCGAAAATCTCTGAAGCTGAAGCAGAATACTCGTTGGTAAGCACAACGAGCTCAGCATCCTGATACTGGCCACCACCGTCGCTTAGAGCTACCGTCTCGTTTTCGGGTGTACGTCCCTGCGTATAGACAATCATACGGCCTGCGGGCAAGAACTCGTTGGCCATATATATGGCTTGGTCCATAAACCCGCCGGAATTGCTGCGAAGGTCAACCACATATTTTGACGCCCCCTTGCTCTTCAGGTCTCCAAGGGCTTGATAAAATTCGTTATATGTGTTGCGGGCAAACTTGCTTACTCTCACATATCCCGTATTCTCGTCGAGCATGTATGTGGCGTCTACACTGTTAGAAGGAATCTCGCCGCGAGTTATCTCGTAGGCAAGTGGTTTTCTCGAAGACTTGCGCTTCACACTCACCTTCACCTTCGTGCCTTCGGGTCCGCGCAATGTCTTGAAAACATCTTCGGTGGTTGCCTTCGCTCCTGAAAGTTTCTTTCCGTTAGCCTCAAGTATCAAGTCTCCGGCCTGAAGTCCCACCTGTTCGGAGGGTCCGCCGGCCACCACCTCTATCACGTTGACAGTATCATTCAGAATCTGAAACATCACACCAATACCACCAAACGAACTTTCAAGGTCATCATTGGTGGCCTGAAGCTCAGATTTGGGAATATATACAGAATGAGGATCCAGAGCCGCTAAAATATCCGGGATAGTGGCATCGAGAAGACTGTCAGTATTTATTTTGTCTACATACTGACTATCTATGAGTTCAAGGATAGTCCTGATCTTGTCCTCTTCAGGAGAAGTGGGACGCTTTGCAGAATGTCTGCCAATAAATATTCCCCCAATGATGCCTGCGGAGAGTGCCAAAGGCACCAATACTAATCCTAAATTTCTCTTGCTCATTGCTTAAAATCGTCAAACTTATCGAGCGGAAGATGCACAATCTCGACACCGGCTTTACGAAGCAGGTCGAGACCATCCGTAATGCGGTAAAGATCGGAAAAGACAACACGCTTTATGCCGGCCTGGATAATCAGCTTGGAGCATTCCATGCATGGGCTCGCGGTTACATATAAGGTGCTACCCTCACTCGAATTATTGCTGCGGGCCACTTTGGTAATTGCATTGGCCTCGGCATGAAGCACATATGGGAGCGTCACCCCCTCCGATGATTCGCACACATTTGGGAAACCGGAGGGTGTGCCATTGTAGCCATCAGATATTATCATTTTACCCTTGACGATTAGCGCACCCACTTGACGCCGCTCACAATAAGAGTTTTCGCTCCATATTGTGGCCATGCGAAGGTAGCGACGGTCAAGAAGTTCCTGTTTGTCGCTCATATTTACAATTCGTTATGGTCCATAAGATATTTCTCGGCATCAAGTGCAGCCTTACATCCAGTTCCGGCCGAAGTGACTGCCTGGCGATAAGTCGGGTCTGCGCAATCTCCGGCAGCAAAGACTCCCTCTATATTTGTACGTGTAGAAGGTGTGGCAGTCTTGATATAACCTGTTTCGTCAAGTTCTATCTGCCCTGCAAACACGTCGGTATTCGGTTTGTGGCCAATAGCAAGGAAGAAGCCATCTATAGCCACATCGAAATATTCAGGATGGTCTGTATCGACATCGCGCACCAGCTTCACTCCCTCTACACCATCTTCACCGAAGAGTCCTACGGTGTTGCAACGATAAAGCACCTCGATATTTTCTTTATCGTTGACACGCTGCTGCATCACCTTTGATGCTCTCAGATAATCCTTGCGCACTATCATATAAACCTTCTTGGCAAGAGTGGAAAGATAGAGAGCCTCCTCGCAGGCAGTGTCACCGCCACCCACCACAGCGACCGTACGGTTGCGATAGAAAAAGCCGTCGCATGTGGCACATGCGCTTACACCGATTCCTTTATATTTCTCCTCATCGGGCAGTCCGAGATACTTTGCTGACGCACCTGTGCAGATTATCACAGTGTCGGCCACGTAGAGGTCTCCCCTCTCATCCTCACATCTGAACGGTCGCGATGAAAAATCAACCTTGACTATGGAACGCGAACGAATCTCAGTGCCGAAGCGCATGGCTTGGTCACGAAGTTCGCTCATCATCTGAAGGCCTTGAACGCCATTTACATAGCCCGGGAAGTTTTCTATTTCAGTAGTTTGGGTGAGCTGTCCGCCAGGCTGTTCGCCTTCGAGCAGAACCGGCTTGAGATTGGCTCGCGATGCATAAATAGCCGCTGTACACCCGGCGGGGCCTGAGCCTATTATCAAAACTTTGGTACGAGTTTCTTCCATATCATAATTTATTATATTGTAGCAGCATGTGCAACTACTTATATACTTATATAAACAAAAATTTGGCAAAAAATATTGTCGACGGCAACAAACTACCAGACAGTCAACGGGATAATCAACGGAGATCCACCAGCTCATAGTCTGACATATTAGCGACCGGACACTTGAACGATTCGCCGCTATTCTTCTTCAATGATAGCGACTGCACATTGATAGTGGTTATATTGTCGTTACGGTCGCGAATTATGAAGCGTTCGGGCAGGAAGGTTTGCTTGTTGACAGCGACTTCCACCGCCTTAATATCCGAATTGCGGGTCTTCGGATTAAGAAGCACCAGATAGCGCTTGGCATCCTTGCGCTTCGAGAAGAAGAGCCTGAACTCCGACTTATATGACGACAAATACGAGAACGGATTAGCCTCTCTCACTTCAGCGTCGGATGGATTCACAAGAGTTATTTCCTTAGTTTTCGGATTGGAAGACCACAGGTTCACACCGTCATACCACGACGAACCGAGAGGTGTAGTCATTCTGAACTTTCGTCCTTGCACCGACAAAGAGCCATTGATGTTTCCATTAGCTCCCGACAGGACAAATTTGCAATCAATAGTGCCGGCTGTATTGAGTTTATTAACTGCCTTATCGAGAACTTCTGCAGGAGTCAGGGCCATGCATGCACTTGACATCACAAACAATGCAATAAGCAGAAACAATATTTTCTTCATATCAAAGCAATAATAACTTAGTTAGCATATAATAAAACGCCGCACGTAAGAACACGCCGCACGTAATAAAACGCTGCACGCTATCATTCGAGCGTCGAAAGAATCTCTTCGAGACCCATGGGATCAACGAGCAATGCGCGAGGCTTGCCGCCCTGAGCCGGGCCAACGACACCAAGTCGCTCAAGCTGGTCCATGATACGACCGGCACGGTTATATCCAAGTTGAAACGAACGTTGCACAGCAGAGGTCGATGCGTTGCCCGAACTGACAACGGCTCGCGCCACTTCGAAGAGCTTGGGGTCCAACTCGCGGAGATTGCCTTTCTCTACCATTGAGTCACCACCCTCCACAATCGGCTCAGGCAGTTCGTAAATGCCCTGCGGATAAGGTTGACGTTCCACATAATCGCAGATTGCCTCCACTTCGGGCGTATCTATGAAGGCGCATTGCACGCGCACCATCTCAGAGTTGTTGAAAATCAGCATATCACCACGACCTATCAGCTGCTGTGCACCCGGTGTATCAAGGATAGTCTTGGAGTCAACGCCCGATGTTACCTTAAAGGAGATGCGCGCCGGGAAGTTTGCCTTGATTATACCGGTTATGACATTGGTAGACGGGCGCTGAGTGGCGATGATTACGTGCATGCCCACAGCCCTCGCCTTCTGTGCGAGTCGTGCGATAGGCATCTCCACACTCTTACCCTTGACCATGATAAGGTCGCCAAACTCATCAACCACCACCACTATATAAGGCAAGAACCTATGGCCATCGGCCGGATTCAGCTTGCACTCACGGATCTTTGCATTATACTCCTCAAGGTTGCGCACGTGGGCAGTCTTCAAAAGCGTATATCGGTTCTCCATCTCAATACAGAGGGAGTTTAACGTAGCTTCCACCTTATCCATATCGGTGATTACAGCCTCCTCATCTTCTCCCGGTATCGCTGCCATATAATAATTTTTCAACTTATTATAGAGGCTGAACTCCACCTGCTTAGGGTCGATCATCACAAACTTAAGTTCATGCGGAGCTTTGCAATAAAGCAGAGAAGCGATAATAGCATTAAGACCTACAGACTTACCCTGACCGGTTGCGCCGGCCACGAGCAAGTGAGGCATCTTGGCGAGGTCAGCTATGTAGACATCATTGGAGATTGTGCTACCAAGAGCCACCGGAAGATTATAACGCGACTCTTGATACTTCTTAGACTTTATCACAGTGCGCATCGACACGGTCTGCGGATCCTTATTTGCAACCTCAATGCCGACAGTGCCTTTGCCGGGAATCGGGGCAATGATTCGCACTCCCGTGGCCGAAAGGCTGAGGGCTATATCATCTACAAGACTGCGTATGCGAGCAATCTTCACACCGTTTTCTGGCACTATCTCATATAGGGTGACCGTAGGCCCTACGGTAGCCTCTATGCGGGTGATAGGTATGCCGAAATCAAGAAGTGTTTTTTCGATTTTCTGCTTGTTCTCCATCTGTTCATCTGCATCAAGAACAATCTGTTCCTTGCCTTCACGAAGCAATTCAAATGGAGGGAATTTGTATTTCTGATTCTCGAAAGCCTCCACATCCGACACATAACGCTTCGCGGCGGCTTGACCTATGGTGTTTACGTTGACAACCATATTGCCCGAATCA
The DNA here is from genome assembly GCA_910584185.1 of uncultured Muribaculaceae bacterium. Taxonomy (GTDB): domain Bacteria; phylum Bacteroidota; class Bacteroidia; order Bacteroidales; family Muribaculaceae; genus Lepagella. The sequence goes on along the minus strand of CAJTYC010000061.1, from coordinate 8,909 downwards.
TCTTTGGCAGCATCTTCAGCTGAGTCGGAATTATCGGAGCCGGCGGAGTCAGAATTATCAGAATAATTTGATTCAGAATTATCAGAGCCATTTGATTCGGAATCAGATACGTTGTTTCCTTCATCACCCTTGTCATCCACTTCATTTAGACTTTCTGAGTCATCAGGTTTAGCGTCATAGATTTCAGCTGTCTGATTATCTGTGACAGGCTGCGCATCATCAGGAATTTCATAGAGCGAAGAAGCAATATCTCCAAAATCCACACCTACCTCTACTTCTGTATCGGGAGTGTCCGTTATATCTGCGCCTTCAATTGCCACAGCTTCTCCGGCACGCAGGTCATCAATTTTTTCTTGTTCCTGCATCTTGCGTATCTCGGCCTCACGGGCCTCGCGGGCTTCACGCTCGGCTTTGGCAATGCGACGCCGTTCGGCACGGGCTTTGCGCACACGTATAATCCAATTTACCAAATCGCGCATACATATCACCACAAAGACCGCTATCATGAAAATGCTGAGGAGCACTGCACCAATATTGCCTATAAAACCGATTATAAACTCATTGACATAAGTGCCATGATATCCTCCCCAATTGACTTGCGTATGCAGGTTGTATGTGACAAGGCCAATTATAAGCGACATCGTGATCAGTGCCACCATGCACTTGATTGAAAAATCGAGTGTCTTGAATCTTGGTTTGCCGACAAGAAGCTTCAGAGTGATTGCACCGAGCCACACTATGACTATCAGAGACCCAAGACCGAATCCTTGGTTAATAAGCAGCTCAGAGAGCCGTGCGCCACCTTCTCCACCGGGATTAGCCACATTCTTAGCCATACCCACAGGAGCGGAGGCAATCTTTGAGGCATCTTCGATACATGTGGTGAAATAACTCACAAACGACACTGCAAAATAAACAGTGAGGCATCCAAAGAAAATACCTGCGAGTATGCGAAACTGCGGGCCCACAAACCAATTGCACAGACGTCTCCACAAAGACTCAGATTTAGTCTTCTGTTCTTTTGGGGCTGCTGTTTGGGCAGCCGGCTTGGCTACTCGTCTTCTCCTATTTATTTTTGGTGCAGGTTTGGCGATTTCATCGGGGTTATTGGCTGTTGAGGATATTTCCTCGCCATAATTTATTTCAGGGGTGTATGTGTCGTAATTTTGCATAAACTCAACCGTTAGGTTTGATTTATAAGCGATTATCAGATATTAAGTGTAATTGCTCACTTGACGTAGGCATTTAGCTTACAAATTTACAAATTTTTAATTGATTTCATCGACAAAATCGTATATTTTTATAGGTTTTTAAAGGTCATGCACAATGCATGTGAGTACATGCCTCGTGCACGACCTATATTTGTCACAAGGAGTCTGACCCTTATTAGAAGATGCCCTGCAAAGTATCTGCTATTTCTGTGTGATGAGAGTCGGGATCTACCGGAGGTGCAGATATTGAATCTTCTTCGTTTCGGGTTGTATCACTGTTGGTGTCTGCCGCTTCTTCATTCTTTACCATAGTTTTCAGATTCACTTTAGTTTCTGATTCTGAAATTGCATATTTTGGAGCAGTGGGGAAATATGGCACATTATAACCTTCTTCCCTGTTGACCTTTCTGTCTCGTTTGCCGGGAAGGACTATCGCCGGCATGCCTGGTTCCACAAGGTCTACAAGTTCCATGATATTCTCGTTAGTAATTCTTATGCATCCATGACTTGCACGATGCCCTATCGACCATGGCGCACAGGTGCCATGAATGCCGATCTGCGATGTGCCAGGTATGCGCAGGCGAATAAACCTTGGGCCAAACTGTCCTTTCTTCTTTGACTGAACGCCATTGTCGTCGGTAAATAGCCAATCAGTGCTGTCGTATGTGCCTTGCACATAGAAGAAACCTTCGGGAGTGCGTGAGTCACCCTTCTTATGTTTGTTGCCGTAATTTTTGGCGCATGCCATATCATAAGCGCGAAGTTGCCGGCCATATTTATCATAGAGTATCACACGCATGCTTGCTTTGTCCACAACAAGAAACTTATCGAACTCACTGGCAAGCAATTTGTCGGCATATTCAGGCACATGCTCAGCGATGACAGGTATGATGCCATCAGAATATATGGCAGCCTCCGGGTCATCTTCGAGATAATCCATAATAGAAGCAGAATCTTGAAATCTGTGAACTGTATCTTGAGCCACAGCCACATCAGGCACAGTGTCCGACTCGAAAGAATATTCCTGCACCTGCTGCGATTCTACAGAGCGACGACATCCGGATATCGCCAAGGCGATAGCGAGGCATGCCAATACTTGTAAGTAAAATATTTTCATAAAGGCTTTAATTCAGTCATACTTATAACAAACCTGCTCATTGATGAATAAACCAACAAAAGTGGAATTGCTACAAATACAACAATAAAGCGCAAATTTAGCAAAAAAGCACGAAATATTGAAACTTATAGAGGTAATATCTGGTCAACACATAGAACGAACAATAGCAGATTGATATAAAAAGAGTCTACAACATGTAAGAAACAATATTGTGAAGAGAATCATTTGTTTCATTCTGCGTAGGGTATCTGGTCAGGATGGTATATGAGTCGGGTGCTCGATATTGGCGCAGCGAGGAAGTAGCCGAGGCAGAATGGGCCGTCAAACATACGGTTGCCGTTGTAGTCGCCATTATTGAGGGAGTTGAGGTAGTCTGCCATGGTCGTTGATATTGTGAGCACCTCTATATCTATCACATCTCCTTCGCGAAGCACATCTTCGTCATCCTCGGCCTCGACATCTTTGCGCGACGTCATCATCATGCCGGTTACAAGTCCATCAACTGCATTGCGTGACTCTATCGCCTGCCACTCATAGGGCTCGCCGTTTCGGTATATGCGAAGCCAATATTGCGAGCTTTTATCCTCAACCTCTCTGAACTGTACCTTCAATACTGCCACATCATCATAGGGCATCTTGATCCAGTTGAACTCTGCCGAAATTATTTCAGACTCCGGAAGCACCGTACATGTCGAAGTGAAGTGTTTTTCTCCGACACTCACTTCCAATTCATATTTATGTCCGGTTTCGGCATAAAGGTCCGGATGTGTAAAAACACCCCTCTTATCGGTTATCAATTTATAGGTCTCCCCCGCTGTCAAGTCAGACACCGTGACTGTGGCATTAGTTATGGTGTGATCGTTTAACGGTTCGTTGGTCGGCACCGTCGTGGTGAGCCGTATACTTACACCCTCTTGTGTCAGCAACCCCTCGATTACCTGCTGCTCAGGGATATCCTTATATTCAAAATCTATCTCTTTTTCGCAGGATGCCAATGTCAACAACGCAATGGATGCGAATATGTAGCGTGAAAATTTCATTGTTTTTAGAATTTTAGTGTGTAGGAAACGGATGGCACTATGCCATACATTGAATATTGCACGGCGCGGGTGCCGGATACATTGTCGGGGCAATCCTCGAAATAAATCATATATGGGTTGTAGTGATTATAGAGGTTGTATATGCCTATTGACCATTCGTAAGTGAATTTTTTACCGACATGTTTGTAATTGGCCGATATGTCGAGTCGGTGTGTAGCCGGTGTGCGGTAGTTATTGCGCTGGCTGTAATAGTATAGAGTCTCACCGCCCAACTGATATTTGGCATCAGGCACAGAGAGCGCCTGCCCCGAAGCGAACAGGAAGGAGGCCGAGAGGCTCCAACGGTCTGTGAGGTCGAACATCGCCACCACATTCAGGTCATGACGGCGGTCGTTGGATGCGTCATACCATCTCCCCTCGTTGATTCCGTCAATCCTTGTCTGAGTTTTCGATAATGTGTAAGATACCCACCCCGTAAGTCTGCCGCTGTTTTTGCGGAACATCAACTCCATACCATATGAGCGACCTTTGCCACCCAAAATAAGGTTCTCAAGGATTATATCAGTGAATATTGTCACTCCCGAGCGATAGTCATACACATTGCGCATATCCTTGTAATACCCCTCTGCCGACCATTCCCACATGCCATTGTCAGTTGTGCCTGTGTAGCCAAGTGAATACTGCCATGCCTTCTCAGGTTTCACAACTGCCGAGGTTATGGCATAGCGGTCGAAAGGGAAAGTGTTGGCCGAGGTTCGGATGGCATGGAGATTCTGCGAACTGGAGGTAAGCCCGGCCTTGACAGCGTGATTCTCAACCACGTTGAACTTCATGCTCACTCGAGGCTCAACAGCCATATAGCTCTTGGCAATACCGTTTTTCCCTTGCTCCATGCCAGACTTGTAGTAGTCCGTCATTTGGGTGAATGAATGACCTTTTAGAGCCGAGAAGATATTCATTCTCACACCTGTCTCTAAAGAAAACCAAGGAGTTATTTCACCCTTATAGTCTATCCACACGTCATTAGCCCAACCTGAACGGATTTCCTTTTCTTTGGTATTGTTGACCATCCATTCACCCGACTTTACGCGGAACAGCTCTGACCGGTATCCGAGTTCAAGTTCATGATTGTCTTTGATTAGGTAAGAAGCGCGTTCGTTGAGAGATACAGTGCGAATATACTCATCAAGGCGTTGGCGGTTACCCATTATATCCATCCACATATCACCCTTATAATCAGTCCATGCACCAGTTGTGATAAACTTCCAACGGTCACCACGTCTTGCAGTCCACTTCACCGAAGCCGCCATATTTCCCCAGTCCATCCACATAATGTCGGAGATACCCATGTTATCGTGAGTTATCGAGAATGAGGCATCTATATAATCATCCGGGCGGGGACGGTAGCGCAGTTTGGCATTCGCATCGTAAAAGTGCATTACAGTACTGCGGTATTTCGGCACCAATTTCAAAAAGAGGTCGGCGTATGAACGTCTTGCGCTTACCGCCAATGAGAGCTTATCCTTCACAATCGGGCCATTGGCATTTATTTTCGCCGCCAATAAACCTATTGTACCTCCGGCGTGCCAACGCTTCATATTGCCGGGAGCAAGTTGAATGTCGAGCACAGAAGAGGTTGCACCGCCAAAGTATGACGGCATCAGGCCCTTGTAGAGTGTGGCTCCGCCGAGAGCATCCTCGTTGAATGTGGAGAAGATACCCATCACGTGAGAGGGATTGTAGAGTGTCGCTCCGTCAAGCTGCACAAGATTTTGCGAGGCGGTACCTCCGCGAACCATGTAGCCTCCCGAGCCCTCGCTCTCCTGGCGCACACCCGGCAAAAGAGTAATAGACTTGATGATGTCTACCTCGCCGAAAAGCACCGGTGCTTTATCAAGGATAGTCATCTCCAGTTTCTCGGCTCCCAACTGCACATTGCCGATACGTTGGGCTGCCGAATGACCCGATACAACGACTTCATTGAGCGTCATAGTCTCAAGTGAGTCGACCGATAAACCTACGTTAGGTGTCTGCGATTGGACAGCTAATGAAGCACCGATAATAAAACCAAATAAATAAACAAACCTTAAACCCATTTTACGATAAATCTTTTCACCTTAAATCTTTTTATTTTAGTAATGCATTCAACACTGTTTCACGATATGACAGTCCGATGGAAATTTCTGTTGTGCCGATAAATACATCATTGTTGTCGAATGAGTCAATCTTCTCCTTGTTGACGATATACGACTTGTTCACACGGAGGAAGCTATGTTTCGGAAGAGTATCCTCCATGGCTTTTACTGTCATGCGTGTCACCACTTTTTTGTCTAGAAGGTGAATTATGACGTAGTCTTTCAGCCCTTCGATGTACAGGATGTATTGAACCCGTATCCGCACATATTTCCTGTCTGCCTTGACAATGATAAATTCCAAATCAGAAGACTCATTGCCATTCTCGGCACTCTCGATAAGTTTCTTATACGACAAAGCCCGGTCCACTGCCTTATTGAAACGCTCCGGATCAATTGGTTTGACAAGATAGTCAAGTGCATCCAGCTCAAAACCATCGAGAGCATAGTCGGAGTAGGCTGTTGTGAAAATCACCATACTCTTTCCCGGAATATGTTTGGCAAACTCAATACCGTTGAGCTTTGGCATCTCAATATCGAGGAATATCAAGTCGGTATTATTCTCTTGCAACCATTCAGCAGCTTTGATAGCACTATCGAACATAGCAGTAAGTTCAAGTTCCTGCCGAGTCTCCACCAACCGCTTCATACCCTTTCGGGCCATCGGCTCATCGTCTATTATTATACAGTTCATTGCAATGGAATTTCTAATATTACTGAAAATGCGTTGGCTCCTTTCACGCACCGCAGAGAATATGCTTCATCGTAAAGAAGATCCAACCGGCGACGTGTATTGACCAAACCAATTCCACCTTTCTTTATAAGTTTCAACTCTTCGGCATCGTATGGATTGGTACACTCAAATCTCAGCCGTCTCTTTCTTACTTCAAACTTAATTCTCACCTCCGGCAGACCATCTACCGGAGCGGAATACTTGACTGCATTCTCAATGAAGGGGATAAAGAGCAATGTCGGAATGATGACATTCTCATCCTCAACATTAACATTTATCTCATAATTAAAAGAATCCCTTCGCGTTGCCTCCAATGCAAAGTAACTCTTTATGAATGACAATTCATTCGATAATGAGGTCTTGTCTCGCCCCATATCCTCCAATTGATATTTCAGAAGTGCCATAAGGTCTTTTATCAGTCCTCTGGCGTAGTTCGGATCATCGTAAACACTTATTCCTATGTTGTTCAATACATTGAATAGGAAATGAGGATTTATCTGTTTGCGAAGGTAAGAATATTCTTGACGAATGGTCTCCGCCTTTAGCAGCGTGAGTCTCTGTTTTGTACCTATCCAGTTCTGCAAAAGCAATACGCTGCTTATACCTCCGACAAAAAGGGAAAGGGTGAGCAGACTGCCGACAGTGGAAATCACAGCAATCAAAACAGGCAGTTGTTTGGTGTAAACATTTGGCTCATATGTCATGATTTGCACCATTATCAGGGGTATCACTATTATGAGGAGCAATACCGTGACAGCGACCGTGTATTTCTTGATGTTTCCACGCTTCATGAAACGTGGAAATAGCCATAGGATATTGCAGTATGCAATCGCAGTCAGAAAAATGAACATTGACAGTACCCCCAAGAAACGGTCAAATGAAAATTTCGGTTGGTCGGGGGTCGTAAAGAATGCTCCGCAGGAGATAACCGCCAATATCCCTAAGAAGATCAGGTGGCGCCCGCTTCTGTATCTCCTTGACACGAGCAGGGTGGTTACCCGGGAATTGCCCGAATCCTCAATTTTCGGATTGTCAATCACCGGAGGTTCCGGTAGTTCGTATAGTTGCTCGCGAAGATATACAGACAAATCCCTTAATCCCTTTTCAATACTTTCTGATGAAGCACAAGTATCTGCCGCTATCGCTGTCAATTTGCTAAATATTAATGTCGGGTTAAGCCTGTTCTTGACGGTAGAGATGTAAGAATGAAGTTTTGCGGTCAAATCTCTTTCTGCTTGAGTTTCGTTTTGCCAACGGTTAAAAAGGTGAAACAGACCCAACCCTAAAAGTATCATTGCCAACAGTAGACTATTCCCCAACATGTCTGCAAGAATCCAGGGGCTTGAGTAATCAGTTATGCGCATTGGCAGGTCAAGTAGTCTTCTTGCAACATACTCCATAAAGAGAGAGACCAGTATCAAGACATAGACTGTTCCGAAAACGGCAATACAATATCCTCCAATACGACTTTTCAGGAGTAAACGAGGAATGAGCAAACGGTCATTCACGACAACAGCTAAGATGAAGATGAGTGTCAGTGGCAGAAGAAGCCAAAATATGCCATAACGGAGCGATTCGTAAGCATCCAGAAAACCGGCGACAAGCACCCCGGAAGAGAGAAACATGAACGCGATGGTCAGCAATATGTATCTTACGGATGTTTGCACGCTATTTTACAGTTTGTTGGTTTTAATGCGCCTTACCATATCCAATCCCGACATAACCAATAGCACGAAGAGTCCTAATGCAAACCAAAGCAATACATAGTCACTCGTTTCATGAACCCTGAGTACAATTGACATCACAAGTCCTACGGCAGCAAGCTGAATCAGACGGGAATAGTCAAGGATGAAGCCTGAAAGTCCGCACCAAAAAGTAAGGATAAGCAGTATGACAAAGTATGCATTGAAGTTGAAAACAAGAGTCAGCATCGATGTGACAAATATTAGCGAGATTGTGATTTTGCTCACTTTGCCAAGCAACTGATACAAGGGTGTCAATGTGCAATTTTTGTCGTTTTTCTTATCAACAGCGCTGTGAATCGGACCTGCAATTACCGGCAGTGCGACCCACATCCACCAGTAATAATCACCGGTGAAAAATTGAACGAGAAATATTACCATAGCGATTGATGCGGACGTAATACCCCAAATCAGAAGCGCGGAATGCTCACGCTCTATAACGAGCTTCCGAGTATCATCCACTTCATTGTTGTAACTCTCTTCTTGCATATAATTCATATTTGTTGTTTACGCCACAAAATTACGGCTAATCCCGTCTTGTCTTCTAGTTTTGAGACAAAATGGGATTTTTATGCGACAAAACATAAATGTTTCAGCAAATTTCTAACATGGCACAAGTCCTCCAGGCGGTTGTTGTTCACATTGGTTATCTATTGATATAGATGGGGTTACATACTCTTTCAGTGCTTCAACATATTCCAGAAATGTCTCCCGTCCGGCATCGGTCATGCGGCAGACAGTGCGTGGTAGTTTCATGAGGATGGAGAGTATGGACAGCCGCAGCTGCGAATGCATTACGAGGTCAAAATATTTATGAGATGGGCTCTAAGCACTTTCAACTTATTGCGTCTATTAAATTCAAAACGACTGCAAAGTTAATTATTTAAGTTTCGCAAGTATATGATTGATGAGATAAGGGCATAAAAAAACGACA
>CAJTYC010000060.1 GCA_910584185.1 uncultured Muribaculaceae bacterium | reverse complement strand
CCCCTGCTCCCAAAGCAGGTGCGCTAACCGGACTGCGCTACGCCCCGAAAAGTTTGGCAAAGTTAGTGACTTTTTTTTGATTTTGCAAATTTTTTTGTTTTGTCTTTGCTTTTTTTCTCTTTTTTTTCGCGCTTTGCGCTCACGCTCCTCCTAAACCGCTATGCAGCTTTTTTGCTTTGGGTGGGCTTTGTGGCCGCGGCTTAGCCGCGGCACACTTAACACCCTATGCGGCTTTTTGCTTTTGGGTTAGGGTGGTGGGGTTAGGGTGGTGGGGTTAGGGTTGTTTTAGTTGGTTGTAGTAGTGGTTTAGGACTTCGTGGGCTGCTGTGAAGGAGGATTGCTCGTTGTTTAGCACCCGGAGTTCCTTCTGCTGCAGGAGGGCTTGGATTTCGGGGCGGCGGTAGAAGTCGTGGCGTAGCTGTTCGTTGATGGTCTCGAGCATCCAGTATTTGGCTTGTTCGTTGCGTTTCTGCTGGAAGTAGCCTGTCTTCTTTACGTATTCGAAGTAGCGGTCTATCATGCTCCAGACTCCGTCAATGTTGAGTTCGAAGTAGCCGCTGTAGGTCGTCACCTCGGGCACCCATTTGCTGGGTGTGGGTGGGAAGAGGTGGAGGGCGTTGCGGAATTGCGCTGCGGCGAGGTTTGCCCGTTCTATATTGTCGCCGTCGGCTTTGTTGATGGCTATTCCGTCGGCCATTTCCATTATGCCTCGTTTTATGCCTTGGAGTTCGTCGCCGGTTCCGGCGAGCTGTATTAGCAGGAAGAAGTCGACCATGGAGTGTACGGCGGTTTCGGATTGGCCTACGCCTACTGTCTCCACGAATATGTTGTCATATCCCGCGGCTTCGCACAGCACTATTGTCTCGCGGGTTTTGCGGGCGACGCCGCCGAGGGAGCCGGCTGAGGGGGAGGGGCGTATGAATGCGAATGGTTGTTGAGAGAGTTTCTCCATTCGGGTCTTGTCGCCGAGTATTGAGCCTTTGGAGCGTTCGGACGAGGGGTCTATGGCGAGGACTGCGAGTTTGCCTCCGTTGCGGAGCACGTGCAGTCCGAAGACGTCGATTGATGTGGACTTTCCTGCTCCGGGCACTCCTGTTATGCCTATGCGGAGGGAGTTGCCGGAGTGGGGGAGGCATTTTTCTATGACTTCCTGGGCTATCTGCTGGTGGGAGTCTACTGTCGACTCCACGAGGGTCACTGCCTGGCCTAAGATGGTTACGTTGCCCTTGAGTATGCCTTCTACGTATTCGCCTGCTGTCAGGGTCGGTTTTCTTTTCTTTACCTTCAGGTAGGGGTTGACGGATGGCTGGGATTTTACTCCTGAGTTTACTTGGAGTCCTTTGTATTCTTTTGCGTTTTCCGGGTGGTTCATGGTATTTTTCCCTTTTATTGGTTTGTTAGGGTTATTGACTTGTGGGGGTGGCCCGGGTCGTTTGTTATTATTTCGACTTGGGTCCTTGCCGGGCCTTTGGGTAGATTTTCTGGGTTTATTGTTAGCTCTATTTGGGCTTGCTTGCCAGGTTTTATCGGTTTGGGGAGTTTGTCGGCCTTTATTGCCGGGGAGGCGGAGGAGACGTTCAGGACTTGCAGGGGGCCTTGTCCGTCGTTGGAGAGTTGGATATAGACTTTGTTTGCTCCTGTCGGGATCATGATTGTCTCCTGCTGTATTGTGGCCCTTGGGTGTTTACCCTTTTGAGAGGCAGCGAGACGTTTGGGGTCGGGGGTCACGAAAGCCTTGAAGGTCAGGGTATATGTTTCGTCGGGTTGACTGGGGTCCGGTGTTAGCGTCACCGGAATCTCTACGGGGCCGAATGTGTTTAGCTTGGCGGCGTTGAGGTTCAGGCTGAATGCCGAGACTTCGCCGGGTCCTACCTTCTTTGACTTTGGTTGGACTACCAGGGCGGGGTTGCTCGATTGGAAAGCCGGGGATATTGAGTCGAGCGGCATAGAGTATGCGTTGACGAAGAGTATCGGGGCCTGGTCTGCCTGTACGTTGCCGGCGTTGAGTACGGACTCGGAGAGTTTGAGCGGGCCGGCGTCTACCGGGAAAAGTGTGGCTACCGATTCCGGGGTGCCGAGCACATTGCCGGAGATATGTATGGTGTGGCGGCGGCCGTCTGAAAGGCGGACCTTCACCGATTTTTCGAACTTGCCAGGGCGTAGTCTCGGGTCGTAGGTGTAAGAGACAGTTGCCGTGTCGCCGGGAGCTATGGGGGCATCGGAGAAGTCAGCTGAGGTGCAGCCGCAGCTTGGTTTTACGGAGAAGATGGATATCGAGTCCGGGCCGAGGTTGACGAAGCGGGAGGTGCCTGTCACCGGGCCGGCTTCCTCGCGCATCAGGCCGAAGTCAAAATCCTTTTCGAGCCAGCGTATGTCGGCATCGGCATGCAGTGGGATTACGGCTGCGAATAGCGAGACAGCTGAGACCAGGCAGGCCGCTAATGTTTTGTATGTTGGGTGCATGGCTTTTGGGCTGGTTACTTATTGGGGTTTACGGTGCCGGAGATTTTTATGCGGGTCTTTTTCTGCTTGGCATTCGACTTGATTGTTATTACCTTGGTGAAGGCACCCGGGCGGTAGAGAGGGTTGTATGTCACCTTGATTTTGCCCTTCTTGCCGGGAGCTATCGGCGCGGTGGGATATTCCGGCACGGTGCAGCCGCAGTCTGCCTTGGCGTCGATGATCACGAGGTTGGCGTTGCCGGTGTTGGTGAACTCGAATGTGTGTGACACCTTGCCGCCATGCTCGGCTATTGTGCCGAAATTGTGAGACTGCTCAGCGAATTTTATTTCCGCTTTCTTGGCAGCGGATATTGCCACAGTGGGGATGATGAGGAGGAGGGTAAGAATTATCAGTGCTTTTTTCATACTTTATTCATGTTTTGTTTTTTGCAAAAGTAATTAAAAATTTTAATAAAAAACATGAAAGATAGGGGGAGGGTTGGAAAAAATGGGTTTGATTTAAATATTTTTATTAATTTTGCGGCGAAAATTGTTATAGATTTTAGAGGGTGGGAGATTTTGGTTTATGCCCTTGCTTGGCTTTTGCTTGGGCCGGCTTAATTTGGGGGATTGTGATAACGAATAGCATTTGTATGAAAAACTTGGTGATTGTTGAGTCGCCTGCCAAGGCGAAGACCATAGAGAAATTCTTGGGGCCTGACTTCAAGGTCATGTCGAGCATGGGTCATATCCGTGACCTTGAGAAGCATGGCATGAGTGTGAACGTGGAGGGTGATTTCGCTCCGAAGTATGAGATACCGGCGGAGAAGAAAGACCTTGTGCGGAAGTTGAAGACAGCAGCCAAGGAGGCCGATGTGGTGTGGCTCGCATCCGATGAAGACCGCGAGGGAGAGGCTATAGCCTGGCATCTGTATGAGGTGTTGGGGCTGAAGCCTGACAATACGCACCGTATTGTGTTTCATGAGATCACCAAGCCGGCTATATTGAATGCCATTTCTAATCCCCGCGACATAGATGTCGATATGGTCAATGCTCAGCAGGCACGCCGTGTGCTTGACCGCATAGTCGGTTTCGAGCTTAGCCCGGTGTTGTGGAAGAAGATTAAGCCGGCATTGTCGGCGGGCCGTGTGCAGAGTGTGGCCGTTCGCTTGATATGCGAGCGCGAGAAAGAGGTTCGCGACTTCAATGCAGAGCCATATTACCGTGTCAGCGCAGTCATGGAGACGGTCTCCGGTCAGCGTTTTAAGGCCGAGAGCCCACGCCGGTTTGCCACGGTGGAGGAGGTGCGTTCGTTTCTGACGGGCTGTGCCTCAGGCACATTTGAAGTGTCAGACATCACCGTGAAGCCGATAACCCGTAAGCCGGCTCCCCCCTTCACCACATCCACCTTGCAGCAGGAGGCGGGACGCAAGTTGGGCTTCCCGGTGTCGATGACGATGCGCGTGGCCCAGAAGCTCTACGAAGAGGGACTCATCACATACATGCGAACTGACTCGACCAACTTGTCGGCCCTCGCGAAGCAAGATATAGCAGAGGCTGTGAAGAGCACCTGCGGAGAGGAATACTTGCAACTGCGCAACTATCACACGCACAGCAAGGGAGCTCAGGAGGCGCATGAGGCGATACGTCCCACCTATGTGGCTAAGCGCAATATAGATGGCACCCCGCAGGAGCAGAAACTCTACGATCTGATATGGAAGCGTGCCGTGGCATCGCAGATGTCGGAGGCTCGGTTGGAGAAGACCAACGTTGAGATTTCGATATCCGACAGCGACGAAAAGCTGCGTGCATCGGGCGAGACGCTGAAATTTGAGGGTTTCATGAAAGTCTACGGGTTCTCGGTGCAGGAAGATGACGAGTTGGCAGATGGCCTCGCTGCGGCGCCTGCGCTCGGCAGTGGACTTCTGCCGGCCATGAAAGTCGGCGAGAGCCTCAGGCTTGAGAGCATGATGGCCGGCGAGCGGTTTACACAGGCACCGGCACGCTACAGCGAAGCCACGCTCGTGAAGAAGATGGAAGAGCTCGGCATAGGCCGACCCTCTACCTACGCTCCTACAATATCGACCATCATAGCTCGCGAATATGTGGCGCATGGCGACAGCGAAGGCACGCCGCGCGACTACAATGTGTTGACACTCAAGGATGGCAAGGTGAAAGAGAGCAGCGCCACCGAGAAGGCCGGTTCGACGAAGGGTAAGCTCGTGCCTACCGACACCGGCATGGTGGTCAACGAATTTTTGACAGAATACTTCCCCGACATACTTGACTACAACTTCACGGCCAAGGTGGAGGAGAAATTTGACGACATAGCCGAGGGCAAGCTCCCTTGGCAAAAGGAGATGAAAGACTTCTACGGCAACTTCCACCCCCTTATCGACAAAGCCGAGAGCATGCGCATGGACCACAAGGTGGGCGAGCGCATCTTGGGCGTTCATCCTGAGAACGGGCGGCGAGTGTCGGTGAAGATCGGTCGCTTCGGTCCAGTGGTGCAGGTAGGCGAGGCTGGCGATGAAGAGAAGCCTATGTTTGCAAGTCTTGCAGAGGGTCAGAGCCTTCAGACGATTACCTTGGAAGAGGCTCTTAAACTGTTTGAGTTGCCGCGTAAGGTGGGCGATTATGATGGCAAGGAGGTGACGGCAGCCATAGGACGCTTCGGTCCATACATAAAATATGATGGCAGCTTCGTGTCGATACCAAAGGAGCTTGCACCGCAGACCATTAACCTCGACGAGGCAGTTGCCCTGATAGTGAAGAAGCGCGAGGAAGAAGCCAACCGGCTTATAAAGACCTTTGACGAGCTGCCCGGCGTGGAGGTGCTCCGCGGACGCTTCGGCCCTTATGTAGCATATAAGCCCGAAGGTGCGAAGAAAGCGGTGAACTATAAGATAGCGAAAGGCACAGACCCCGAGTCTTTGACAGCCGCCGATGTGAAAGCGCTTATGGAGGCACAGGATGCAGCACCGAAGAAACGGAGTAGCCGGAAAAAATGATACGCCTGACGGCAAGAGCGTGTAAGTTGATAAAATAAAAGCGGGTAAGAGGCAACCCTGCGCGAGATAAATTGTTATAGTGGTAACTGATATTGATTCAGTTGCCACTATTTTACTATATCAGATGGACGCACAGAAAAAGCATACAGGCAAGAGGCGGGCGCTCAGGGCACTTGCTTGGACCGGGGTCGGGATACTCGGCCTGGTGTTGGTGTGCGTTTTGGCGGTGGCCGGATTTTTGCTCTGGTTGACTCCGGAGCGGCTTACGCGCATAGTGAATGAAGAGGCATCTGAATATGTCAACGCCCATGTGCGGGCGAGCGACGTGCGCTATACGCTCTGGAGCACATGGCCGCGGCTCGTGGTGGAGCTCGACTCGCTGCATGTGAGAAGCCGCAACTTCGACTCGCTTGGCGCAGCCGAGCGTAAGGAGCTTCCCGACAGTGCAGACTTCCTGCTATCGACAGGCAGAGTGCGGTGCGGACTCAACCTTAAAGAACTTATAGCCCATAAGATAATGCTCCGCAACGTGGAGGTGGACTCATTGCAGCTCAACTTAGTGGCAGTGACCGACAGCCTCAACAACTTCGACATAGTGCAAACGTTGGGAAGCGGCGAAGTACCATACTTCCATATCGACGGATTGAAAATGATGCGCGGAAGTGCAATAAAATACACAGGTGTCGCCTCTGACACCCGAGCCGGTGTGCGCCTTGACACGGCCACGCTCGTGCCGGTGCGCAGAAAGCGGGACATCTACTCATTGCGTCTGCAAGGTGATGTGACAGTCACCGGTGACGGGGTGCGATTCCTGAACGACTTCCCGTTTGAGCTTGACGGTGACGTGTCGATGCGCTTCAAGCCATTCGGTGTCAGCACCACCGACTACCGCGTGTCGCTCGGCAAAATACGGGGCAACGTGGCGATGGATGTGGACATGGGAGGTGATGTGCGACTCAACAGATTCAACTATCGGTTGCAGTCCGTGACGCTCGCCGACATCATGTCGGCATTGCCATGGCTTGACATGCCGGCCCTGCAGCGGCTACATGCCGAGTTGGGCATGAACCTCTCAGCGCGGCTCACCACACCCTACGTGTTCTCGTCGGCTTATCTGCCATCATTGGCGATAGACTTCAACGTGCCCGACGGCGAGGTGAGTTACATGCTTGCCGACGGGGTATGCTACCGGCTCGATAATGCCCGGCTCAGGGGTAGCATGATATTTGACGGGCGCAATCCGTCAGCCTCCTATGTTGAGATACCGGAGATGCAGGTATGCGGCATGGGTGCGGACGTGGATGTGGCAGCGCGTGTCACCTCGCTCACCACGGAGCCGGAGGTTCATGCGAGCCTCAAGGCCCGGTGCGACCTCGACCGGCTTGCCGCAAACATAAAAGAGGTGCGTCCATACAGACCGCACGGAGAAGTGGATGTGGATGCGCTTTTAGGATTCAGGCTTGCCGGAGGTGTGATATATGGCACATCTGCGCAACTGAGTGTTAATTCAGACCGGGCATCCGCCATTGTGGGGAAATACAAGATGGCCGTGCAAGGGCTGCGGCTCACCACAGGCGAGAGCTATGCCGATGCGTTGACGCGAGGTGCGGCGGTCAGCGACATACCTGTGCATGTGAACGTGCAGGCGCAGCGGGTGCGTCTTGAATCGGCTGTCGACACACTTGTGATGGATATGGTCGGGACTCGCGGCGAAGTCTTCATGGGTCGACGAGGCAAAGGGGAAGTGATGCGGCATATCACGGCAACGATGGCCGGCGACCGTGCCCGATTTGAGAGCAAAGGGATAAAGGGTGGCATGAACGGCCTGAACGTGAAAATAGTTGCCGATATGCTCCGTGACTCAGTCAGGGTGCAATCATATTCCGCTCCCGCGGGTTGGGAAGCTGATGGGGCATCGCTCTGCACGCTTGCACATACGCCTCAATATCTTGATGTCAATATCCCGACCGCCTTGAAACGCTTCATGTCAGGCTGGCGAGCCGGTGTGGAGGTGCGTCTGGCCGGGGCGCAAGTGGAGACACCCGGATTCAAGAGCGCCAACAGCATAAGCAACCTGAACCTCCGGGCCACGCTCGACACCGTGACACTCCGCCACGTAGGTCTCCGCAGCGGCACGTCAGCCGGGCGCATGTCCGGACAAATCAGCAACCTGCGACAATTTCTTGTCGGTACAGGCCATGCACCTCTCAGGGTGAAACTCAACATGGACCTTGACACCATACAGATTAACCATCTGGCACGTTCATATACGGAAGCTCACCCCACATCGGCTATAGCGCGTGGTGACAAAGAGGCGATGGGAGCCGGTATAGACACGATAGCTTGCCTTTTGCCGCGCAACGTAGATGCTGAAATCCGCTTCAAGGCAGCTCAGACACGCTATATCAACCTGCACCTGTATGACCTTGACGGGCACATGCGCGTGGCCGACGGACTTGCTGTAGTCGATACGCTCCATATCGGTTCAGACTTCGGTCAGGCTGCTCTGAAGCTGCATTACGACACGCGTAATGTGGACAACATGCGCATGGAGATGAGCGTAGGCGTATCAGATGTCAATGTGGTGAACTTCTTCAAGAACTTCCGTAAATTGGCAAAAGCATGGCCGGCGGTCAATAACCTCAGCGGCATGTTGTCGGCCGATATGAAGGGACGTTTGCAGATATTCCCCAACATGTATATCGACGTGCCTTCGGTATGGGTGAACGCGCACGTGCGGGGGCGCGACCTTGTGTTGAAGCAGAACAAATTTATCAGGCATGTGACCCGTATGCTCATGATACCGAGCTCCGACCCCTTGCATATCAAAGATATCAATATACACGCGGCGGTGCATACCAACTTGCTTGAGGTGTTCCCCTTCACGTTTGAGGTGAGCAACTACAAGCTGCGTCTTGAGGGACTCAACAACTTCCGTGGCGACCTCTACTACCACATCGGGGTGGAGAAATGGCCGTTGAAGATGCCGTTTGGTGTGAATGTGAAGGGAACATTCCACCATCCTGAGCTGCGCTTCGGCGGACCGGGCTGGCACGACCGTAACGGTGCAAAAATAACGGTCGGAGTCGATGACTCCAACCGTATAAACATGCTAAAGATGGCTCGCCGCGGTATGGGCGAGTTTGTACACAGCGCAGCCGTGTACAATGAATAATTATCCTACTTGGGCGCCGGGTTGTACTTCGGCTGTTGGGCCTACTACTGTCAGGGTGCCGTCGGGGTTTACTGCCGAGAGAATCATGCCCTGGCTCTCTATGCCCATCATCTTGCGGGGCGGGAAGTTGGCGATGAAGCATATCTCCTTGCCTACGAGCACTTCGGGGTCGGGATAGCTGAGGGCTATGCCACTGAGGATGGTGCGCTTCTCCATGCCATCTTCAATGAGGAATTGCAGGAGCTTCTTCGACTTTTTCACCTTGGAGCACTCGAGCACCTTGCCCACGCGGATGTCTACCTTCTCGAAATCCTCGAAAGAGCAGTCAGCCTTCACCGGCTCGGGAGTCCAAGCCTTGAGCTCGTTCTGCTTCTTGGTGTCGAGGAGCTTCTGCACCTGTGCCTCGATGGGGGCATCATCAATCTTCTCGAAGAGGAGATGAGCCTCGCCGAGCTGACTGCCTGCCGCGAGGATGTCGGTGCGTCCCGCCATATCCCAAGAGAGGCAATCTATGCCGAGAGTCTTGCGGAGGTCTTCGGCCATGAAGGGAGTGAACGGTTCGAACACGACAGCGAGGTTGGCGCAAATCTGGAGCGCCACATTAAGGATAGTCGCCACACGGGCCGGGTCAGTCTTCCAAAGCTTCCAAGGTTCGCAGTCGGCGAGATACTTGTTGCCGATACGGGCCACATTCATGGCCTGGCGGAGAGCCTCGCGGAACTTGAAATTCTCCAGATCGTCGGTCATGGCAACCACAGCCTCCTTTATCTCTTCGAAAGCCTTGATGTCGATATCCTGCAGAGGGCCGCATGCCGGCACCTTACCCTCGAAATACTTATGGTCGAGCACAAGGGCGCGGTTCACGAAATTGCCGAGGATAGCCACTAACTCATTATTGTTGCGGGCTTGGAAATCCTTCCATGTGAAATTGTTGTCCTTGGTTTCAGGGGCATTGGCAGTGAGCACATAGCGGAGCACATCCTGCTTGCCGGGGAAATCGCGGAGATATTCGTGCAGCCATACCGCCCAATTGCGCGAAGTCGAAATCTTGTCATCCTCGAGGTTGAGGAACTCATTGGCCGGCACATTGTCGGGGAGATTGAACGAGCCGTCAGCCATAAGCATGGCAGGGAACACGATGCAATGGAACACGATATTGTCCTTGCCGATGAAATGAAGCATACGGGTCTCAGGGTCCTTCCACCACTTGTCTGCTTCCTTTTCGCCCACGAGGTCGATGGTATTGGAGATATATCCGATGGGGGCGTCAAACCAGACGTATAGCACCTTACCCTCGGCACCCTCCACCGGCACCGGGATACCCCAGTCGAGGTCGCGGCTCACGGCGCGGGGTTGCAGGCCCATGTCGAGCCAGGACTTGCACTGGCCGTATACGTTGGGCTTCCACTCCTTGTGCTCCTCGAGAATCCACTTCTCGAGAGCGGGCTGCCACTTGTCGAGAGGGAGGTAATAATGCTTGGTCTCGCGCATCACAGGCACAGAGCCGGTGATAGCTGACTTCGGGTTGATAAGGTCGGTGGCGTTGAGCGAAGTGCCGCATGCCTCGCACTGGTCTCCATAGGCATGCTCATTGCCGCAGTGGGGGCAGGTGCCGGTGACGTAACGGTCGGCGAGAAACTGGCCGGCCTCCTCGTCATAGAGCTGTTCGGAGGTCTTCTCCACAAACTCGCCCTTGTCGTAAAGGCGGCGGAAGAAATCGGAGGCGACGCGGCGATGAGTGTCGCTGGTGGTGCGACCGTAGACATCGAACGAGATGCCGAACTCCTCAAACGAATCCTTGATGATCTTGTGGTAACGATCCACGATGTCCTGGGGCGTCACGCCCTCATTGCGGGCCTTGATGGTGATAGGCACGCCATGCTCGTCAGAGCCGCCTATGAGCAGGCACTCGCGGCCTTGAAGACGGAGATACCTGGCATATATGTCGGCAGGTACGTATACGCCGGCGAGGTGGCCGATATGCACCGGCCCGTTGGCGTAGGGGAGAGCTGTGGTGATTAATGTACGTTTCATATGATTGATATATTGATATTTTAAAACTTCTGCATAACGGGGCGGCATATGGACTTGACCCTCAAAATGCTTACAAAATTACTCATAAAATTGCAGAAATAAAAAAAGAACCAGCATAGATGCTGATTCTTCTTGCAATAAGTCGGGGTGAGGCGACTCGAACGCCCGACCTCTACGTCCCGAACGTAGCGCGCTAACCAACTGTGCTACACCCCGATTTGGTTTGCGACTGCAAAATTAGCTAAATTTTTCGGCAAATGCAAGAAAAAGTGGGAAAATATTATTATATTCGCGTATTGTGGCGGAATTGGCTTGGGAATTGTTGTTATAATAATGGGGGGGTAATTAGGCTGATAGGGCTAATGGGGCTAATATGGCTAATGGGGCTAATGGGGCTAATGGGGCTAATATGGCTAATATGGCTAATATGGCTTTATGGCGTGGGGGCGATAGAAATTATATAAAAAATAACCAAACGATATGAATAGAGATAACAGAGGTAGAGGGCAGCGCGTATCTAAGCGCGACCTCTTCGACAAGATAATGGAGTTCTTGCAGAAGAATCCCAAGCAGAGTTTTAATTACAAGCAGATAGCATTTGGCATAGGGCTCGACAACAAGTCGCATCGCAATAATTTGCTGAACGCGCTCGACGACCTCGTTGCAGCCGAGGATATACTTGAGGTTGACCTTGGCAAATACAAGGCCATCGGCAATCGCGGCGTGGAGAACGAGGGCTACTTTGTGCGCCGCAGCAACGGCAAGAACGCCGTGGTGATCGACGATGAGCAGATAATGGTGGCCGAGCGCAATTCGATGCATGCGTTGAATGGCGACCGGGTGCGCGTGGTGGTGTCGGCGGCACGCCGCGGGCAGTCTCCCGAGGCCCGCGTCATCGAGATTATCGAGGCCCGCGACCAGCAGTTTGTGGGTACGCTCAAGATTGACAAGAACTATGCCGCGCTTGTCACCGATTCCAAATTTCTCGCGGCCGACATAATCCTCGACAAGAAGAAGCTGAAGGGTGGCAAGACCGGCGACAAGGCCGTGGCGCGTATCACGCAATGGCGCGACGACGAGATGAACCCGCGCGGCGAGATAATCGACATACTCGGCGAGAAGGGAGAGAACAACGCCGAGATGCACGCTATCTTGGCAGAGTTCGGGTTGCCGTATAAATATCCGGAAAACGTGGAGAAGGCGGCTAACCGCATCAACGCCGGCATAACGCCCGAGGAGGTGAAGAAGCGCGAGGACTTCCGCAGCGTCACCACCTTCACCATCGACCCGCGCGATGCCAAGGACTTCGACGACGCACTCTCCATACGCCAGCTTGCCAACGGCAACTGGGAGGTGGGTGTGCATATCGCCGACGTGACGCACTATGTGCGCCCCGGCTCCGTTATAGATAAAGAGGCTCAGCACCGCGCCACGAGTGTCTACCTTGTGGACCGCACCATACCGATGCTTCCCGAGCACCTCAGCAACGGCATATGCTCATTGCGTCCCAACGAAGAGAAGCTGACCTTCTCGGCCATTTTCGAACTCGACTCCAAAGCCAACGTGCTCAACAGCCGCATAGGCCGCACCGTGATCAAGAGCGACCGCCGCTTCACCTACGAGGAGGCACAGGCAGTCATAGATACCGGTGAGGGGGACTACAAGCGTGAGATACTTGTGCTCAACGACCTCGCCCAGGAGCTGCGCCGCCGCCGTTACCGTCAGGGTGCGCTCGAATTTGGACGCGCAGAGGTGCGTTTCGAGATCGATGAGACCGGCAAGCCGATCAGCGTATTTTTCAAAGAGTCGAAAGAGGCTAACCAGCTCCTCGAGGAGTTCATGCTCCTTGCCAACCTCACCGTGGCAGAGTCGATAGGCAAGGTGGAGAACAAGAAGAAGGCCAAGACATTCGTGTATCGAGTGCATGACAATCCGGATCCCGAGAAACTGAGCAACCTCAACGTGATAGCATCGCGCTTCGGCCATAAAATCAACACCGACGGTTCGGCGCGCGACGTCAACAAGAGCGTAAACAAGCTGCTCAAGGATATAAAGGGTAAAGGGGAAGAGAATATGCTTTCCATGCTTGCCATCCGCTCCATGGCCAAGGCTGTCTATACGACCGACAACATAGGTCACTACGGACTCGCCATGCCTTACTATACCCACTTCACATCGCCGATACGCCGCTATCCCGATATGATGGTGCACAGGTTGCTTGCCAAATATGCCGAGGGTGGCCGCAGCGTGGACAAGGTGAAGCTCGAGGATGAGTGCCGCCATGACAGCGACATGGAGCAGCTTGCCGCCAACGCAGAGCGCGCCTCCATACGTTACAAGCAGGTGGAATTTATGTCGGAGCGCTTGGGCGAGATATATGATGGCGTGATATCGGGAGTGACCGAATGGGGCTTCTATGTGGAGCTGACCGAGAGCATGTGCGAGGGTTTGGTGCCGATACGTGATTTGGCCGATGACTACTACGACTTCGACGAGAAGAACTACTGCCTGATTGGCCGGCGTCACGGCACACGCTACACTTTGGGAGACCAGGTGAAAGTGCAAGTGGCACGTGCCGACCTCGACCGCAAGCAGCTCGACTTCGCGCTTGTCGACGACAAGGGTAACCCCAACAAGCCCATCGAGACACGCAAGCCCGGCAAGCGCCACGAGGCCAAGCATTCTCGCGGCTCACGCAAGCAGAAGACCAGACACCGTAAGTAAGTTTTAGGTCAGAGTTATGAGTGATGAAGTAGTTTTATTCATATCTCAGACTTTCTTTATATTAAATTGATTAACCTACATAATACATGAAAAGAAACTTGATGACCATGGCGCTCGGGGCGTTGGCCCTGGGCGGATTTGCCGCCAGTGAGAACGGGGTGATAGTCAGCACTGACGCCTATCGCTGGCAAGGCGACACTATCTATCAGAATGAGTTCAAGGCATGGGCAGAGAACCCGTATGCGCTCCGCAGCACTTACAAGGGGCGTCCCGGGTACTTCATGCCGATTAGCCAGGCATGGGACCGCAAGAACGACCTCTCCTCATATCCTGAGCTTAAGGGAGGGAACCTGCTTCACCGTGCCATCTACAATATGGCGCTCGATGAGATGGTCAATGCCGTGGAGCCTGACACCACGCTGCGTACCGGCAAGGAATGGGCCGGCGTGTGGACCCGCGATGTGAGCTATTCCATCATCCTCTCCATGGCAGCGCTTCAGCCCGAAGCGTCCATGATCTCGCTTATGAAGAAAGTCAACCCTTCGGGGCAGATTGTGCAGGACACAGGTTCGGGTGGCGCATGGCCCATTTCGACCGACCGTATGGTATGGGTGCTCGCTGCATGGGAGGTCTATAAGGTGACCGGCGACAAGGAATGGCTCAAGAAAGTGTATCCTATTGCACTTCGCAGCCTGGAGAAAGATGCGAAGACCATATGGAGCGACAAAGGCCTTGTGAAGGGAGAGACCTCCTTCATCGACTGGCGCGAGCAGAGCCACCCGAAGTGGATGCAGACTGTCGACATCTCACAGAGCGAGGCTATGGGCACCAACGTGATGTATGCCGCCGTGCTGAAGGCTGTGTCTGACATGGCCGGTATACTTGGTCAGAAGAAAGTGGCAGAAGAATATGCCGCCAAGTCGGCTGAGCTCGCAGCCCGCATCGACGAGACTTTCTATATGCCCGACAAAGGATATTACGGCATGTATACCTATGGCCGCGACAACAAGATATTGAATCCGCGTGCCGAGACACTCGGTGAGTCATTGGCGATACTCTACGACATTGCACCCCCGGCGCGTCAGAAGGAGATTTCGCAGGGTAATCCCACCACACCCTTCGGCCCGGCTATATTCTATCCGCAGATAGCCGACATGCCGAACTATCATAACAATGCGCTTTGGCCCTTCGTGGGCTGCTACTGGGCTTTGGCACAGGCCAAGGTCGGCAACGAGCCCGGCGTGGTGGAGGGTATCGGCGCGATATTCCGTCCGGCGGCGCTCTTCTGTACCAACAAGGAGAACTTCAACCTCGATAACGGTGATATATACACCGAACTCAACTCGAGCAATATGCTCTGGTGTCTGTCGGGCAACCTTGCCCTGACCCAGCAAATATTGATGGGTATACACTTCGAACCGGAGGGTCTGCGCATTCAGCCGTTTGTGCCGGAGGTGTTTGGGGAGGATCGTACGCTCAGCAACTTCCCTTATCGCGGAGCACGTCTCAATATCACCGTGAAGGGGTATGGCGACAAGGTGAAGAGTCTGACACTTAATGGCAAGACGCTCGACCCGGCCAAAGTCATACCGGCTAAATTGCTTGCCAAGGGTGGTGACATAGAGGTGCAGATGGCAAACGAGCCGATAGTGCCTATGACCATAAACCGTCAGGCCAACAAGAAGGCACCGCTCACACCTATAGCATGGTTTGAGATTAGTGGAGAGGGCAAGGAACTGCTTCCGCTCCAGAACCTGCTTCGCTGGAATCCGATAGAATATATCGGCGAGTATATCGTGCTGAAGGATGGCAAGGAGGTGTGCCGCACGCACGAGACGCAATGGGCCGCCACCGAACCGGGAGAATGGCAGGTGATAGGTGTGGCCGAAGACGGCACGCAGGGCTTCGCGTCGGAACCCCGTCGTAACATGCTTCCCGATGTATATGAGATTCCCGGCGAGGGTAAGGAAGCGACGTTGGGACGTCAGGTGCTTGATCCGCGCGGTGCATATGGCGCCGGCTTCGTGGGTATCAACACCGGTGAAGGTACACCGGATGTGGAGATAACCGTGGATGAACCGGGAGTCTATGCTATCGGATTCCGTTATGCCAACGGTGAAGGCCCTGTCAACACCGAGAACAAGGCGGCTATACGCACGCTGATGGTTGATGGCAAGAAAGCCGGCACGGTGGTTATGCCGCAGCGCGGAGTGAACAACTGGGAAGACTGGGGCATGAGCAACAGTGTGCAGGTTGAACTCCAGCCCGGCAAGCACGTTGTGAAGCTGGAATATCTCCCCGAAGATGAGAATATGAACATCAAGGTGAACAGTGCGCTCGTAGACCGTGTGGTCGTAGACCGAGTGCGGTAATTCTTCTTGATGGTTGACCACTTTAGATAAAAGATATTGATGCTCTGAAGAGTGTCATATCATATAGAAAAGCCCCCTTTTCTGCTTTTTAACATAAAAAAGTGGAAAGAGAGGGCTTATTTTTTTTGTAGATTCAGAAAAAAGTTGTAATTTTGCAGTGGGTGAGTCCTGCACGACCAGCTCCCCGTGAAATCCCCCAGATCTTGACCGAAGCAAGGGTAGCGGGTTGAGCGGTGCGATGCAGATCGCTCGCCCGTTTGCCTCTTTAGCTCAGTTGGCCAGAGCACGTGATTTGTAATCTCGGGGTCGTT